>NZ_NVPT01000306.1 GCF_002802985.1 Geodermatophilus chilensis
CCCGCGGCCAGCTCCGCGCCGATGCGGGCGGCGAAGACCAGCCCCTCCAGCAACGAGTTCGAGGCCAGCCGGTTGGCCCCGTGCACGCCGGTGCAGGCCACCTCGCCGCAGGCGTACAGCCCGGGCACCGTCGTCCGGCCGACCAGGTCGGTGACCAGGCCGCCGGAGGCGTAGTGCGCCGCCGGGGTGACCGGGACGAGCTCGGTCGCCGGGTCGATGCCGGCCGCGCAGCAGCTGGCCACGATCGTCGGGAACCGCCGGGCCAGGTCGGAGACGTCGCGCGCGTCGAGCCAGACGTGGTCGACGCCGTCGCGCAGCTGCACCCGCGTGATCGCCTTGGCCACGACGTCGCGGGGCGCCAGCTCGGCCAGCGGGTGGACGCCGGCCATGAAGCGCTCCCCCGCCCCGTCGCGCAGCACCGCACCCTCGCCGCGCAGCGCCTCGCTGACCAGCGGCTGCTGGCCGCGCGCGCCCGGGCCGAGGTACAGGGCGGTGGGGTGGAACTGGACGAACTCCAGGTCGGTGGCGACCGCGCCGGCGCGCAGGCCGAGGGCGACGCCGTCCCCGGTGGAGACCGGCGGGTTCGTGGTGGCGGCGTAGACCTGGCCCATGCCGCCGGTGGCGAGCACGACCGCGCGGGCGCGCACCGCGCCGACGCCGTCGGCGCTGCCCTCGCCCAGCACGTGCAGGGTCACGCCGGCGGCGCGGCCGGTGGCGTCGGTGAGCAGGTCGAGCACCATCGCGTGCTCGACGAGGGTGACGCCGGGGTCGGCCCGGACGGCGTCCTGCAGCGCGCGCTGCACCTCCGAGCCGGTGGCGTCGCCGCCGGCGTGCACGATCCGGTCGGCGGAGTGCCCGCCCTCGCGGGTGAGCAGCAGCCGCCCGGACGGGTCGCGGTCGAAGGCGGCACCCCAGTCGATGAGCTGACGCAGCCGCTCGGGGCCCTCGTGCACCAGCACGGAGACCGCCTCGGGCTCGCACAGCCCCACCCCGGCGACCTCGGTGTCACGGGCGTGCGCCTCGGGGGTGTCGGCGGGGTCGAGCACGGCGGCGATGCCGCCCTGCGCCCAGCGGGTCGACCCGTCGTCCACCCGGACCTTGGTGACGACGGCGACCGACAACCCGGCCGCACGGGCGTGCAGCGCCACGCACAGCCCGGCCACCCCGGAGCCGACGACGCAGACGTCGGCTGCCAGCTCCCAGCCGGGCGCCGGCGCGGTCAGCCGCACCGGCAGCCCGGTGACCCGGGTGGCCGCCGAGGTGCTCACGAGGTCTCCTCGCTGGCGCTCGTCGACCCCGTGAGCAGGGCTGCTGCGCTCACGGGTGACCTCGCGAGCTCGGTCACCTGACCGGCACGCCGAGGTCGCTGCGCTGCTGGCCGGTCGCCCCCGGGACCGGCGCCGAGGGGTCGCCGCCGAGCTCGACGACGCGGTTGGCGACGTCGACGTGCACGACCCTCGGGATGTAGGACTTCGCCTCGGTCTCGTCCATCAGGCCGTAGCTGATCAGGATCACCAGGTCGCCGGGGTGCACCAGGTGCGCGGCGGCGCCGTTGATGCCGATGACGCCGCTGCCCCGCTCGCCGGGGATCACGTAGGTCTCCAGCCGCGCGCCGTTCGTGACGTCGACGATCGCGACCTGCTCGCCGGGGATCAGGTCGGCCGCGTCGAGCAGGTCCTCGTCGATCGTCACCGAGCCCACGTAGTGCAGGTCGGCCTGGGTGACCGTCGCGCGGTGGATCTTGGACTTGAGCATCGTGCGCATCATCGCGGGTCTCCCAGCTGGATCTCGGTGTTGTCGATGAGTCGGGTGCTGCCGGCGCGGGCGGCGACCAGCAGCCGGGCCGGGCCGGTGGCCGGCGCGTGCCCGAGGTCGGGATCGGTCATTGCCAGGTAGTCCGGGAGCAGGTCGGGCGCCTCGGCGAGGACGGCGCGGGCGGCGGCCAGGACGGCGTCGGCACCCTGCGGGCCGGCCGCGGCCCCCGCCCGCAGCGCGCGGGAGAGCGTGGCGGCGGTGGCCCGCTGCTCCGGCGAGAGGTAGCGGTTGCGGGAGGACAGCGCCATGCCGTCGTCCTCCCGGACGGTGGGCACGCCGACGACCTCGACGCCGAGGGCCAGCTCGCGGGCCATCGCCCGGATGAGCGTGAGCTGCTGGTAGTCCTTCTCCCCGAAGAGCGCCAGATCGGGGCGGACCAGGCCGAAGAGCTTGGCGACGACGGTCAGCACGCCGGCGAAGTGGCCGGGGCGGACGGCGCCCTCGAGGACGTCGCCCAGCGGGCCGGGGTGCACGGTCACGCCCACCGCGCCGGGCGGGTAGACCTCGTCCACCGGCGGGTGGAAGACGACGTCGGCGCCCTCCCCGGCCAGCGCGGCGAGGTCGGCGTCCCAGGTGCGCGGGTAGCGGTCGAAGTCCTCTCCGGGGCCGAACTGGGTCGGGTTGACGAAGACCGAGACGACGACGCTGCCGGCCCGCTCCCGGGCGGCGCGGACGAGGGTGCGGTGGCCCTCGTGCAGGGCGCCCATCGTGCTGTCGCTTATACACATCCGACGCTGCCGACGACCCCTTACGTGCAGATCTCGGCGTTCGCCCTTGCCTCAACACACACCGTCCCCTCCCCACTCCTAACTTCCTCACCTCT
>NZ_NVPT01000307.1 GCF_002802985.1 Geodermatophilus chilensis
ATAGGTGTCGTTGGGACGGTATGTGTGGGTAGGGGGACAGGCCCCGGCGCACCGGCCCGCCAGGGTCGCCCGCGGAGGCAGGACGCCTCCGCGGTCCACGCCACCCCGGGCCCCTGGCCGGCCGGGCGGCGTGGACCGCGGAGGCGTCCGGCCTCCGGGAGGGACCAGGGTGGGCCGGTGACCCGGGGCTGCGCCAGGGGCCCGTCGACGGGTCGCCGCGGGCGGGTCAGGCGGCGGTCCGCCGGGCGGAACCGCGGACGGCGCCGGAGAAGGCGTCGGTGGCCTCGAAGAGGTCCTCGGACGCGAGCGTGGCCTCCAGCAGCTCGACCCGCCCCTCGAGCTCGGCGCGGTCGGGGACGTGCGCGACGAACGGCTTGACCTCGCCGCGGCGGGTGTAGGCCAGGTGCAGCAGGTCGTCGTCCGGCAGCCAGGGCTGCGTGTCCTCGATGAGGTGCACGTCCAGGCCGGCGAGCAGCAGGTGCCGGAGGGCGACCTTCTCCTCGACGTCACCGACGAGGACGCGGACGGCGGGCTCGAGGGCCACCAGGGTCTGTCCCGCGCCGAGCAGCAGCTCGAGGGTGACCCGCAGCCGCTGCGCCCGATCGGTGAGCGTCCGGGAGTGCACGAAGCGCTTCAGCTCGCGCACCTCGTCGCTGCGGACCCCGGCCGGGGCCGCCACGGACTCGAAGAGGTTGACGCGGTGCGCCGTCTCGACGGGGAACCGGGGGCGGCCCGGCTCGAGCAGGTCCCTCGGCTCCTGCGCACCCGAGGTGGTCAGGCTCAGGTAGCCGAGGATGCGCCCGGTCCGGCTGCTGTAGGTCAGCACGTGGACGTCGTCGGCGTGCAGCCACTGCAGGGGCTCGCAGAACCCGGCGCTGCGGTGCAGGGCCTCCTCGCAGGCCCAGCCCAGCTGCAGGTACTGCGCCAGCCGGAAGCCCTGCAGGCCGAGGAGGTACCGGTGCGGCAGGTGCTCGGTGGTCGACGCGACGGTCACCAGCCCGTCGCCCCGGGCGGCCCGGTGCAGCAGGTCGGCGTGCGGCAGGTGGTCGAGCAGGTGCCGGTAACTCAACCGGTCGTGCAGGGCGACGATGTCGGCGGCGTACCGGCGGGTGGCGCTGCGGGGCGGCGTGGTGCACACGTCGTCTCTCCTGGGGGTCCGGTGGTGCAGCGGCTCAGAAGTCGTCGTCCTCGGCGTACAGCGACTCGGTGATCGCCAGGGCGAGCACCTCGGGCGTGCCCTCGTAGATGCGGGCGCCCAGCGCCTCCCGCAGGTACTTCTCCATCCCCCAGTCCCGGACGTAGCCGCGGGCGCCCATGAGGGACATCGCCTCCTCGGCCACCTCGACGGCGATCCGGTCGGCGAAGAGCTTCGCCACGGCCGGCTCGTAGGCCGGGGCGGGGATCTCGGTGTCGGCGAGGTGCGCGGCCCGCAGGTACAGCAGCCGGGCGGCGTCAACCTTCATCGACATCTCGGCCAGCTTGCGGGCGGTGAACTGGTGGCGGTACAGCGGGACGCCGCCCTGGATCCGCTCGCCGCACCACTGCTTGGCCAGGTCGAGAGCACCGCGGGCCACGCCCGTGGAGATCGCGGCCACCGCGGCACGCGCCATGTTCATCTGCTGGATGTTGATGACGACGCCGCCACCCTCGCCGCCGACCACGTTCTCGGCGGGCACGCGGACGCCGCGGAAGGTCATCTCGGTGCCCAGGCAGGTGCGGTAGCCCATCTTGTCCGCCACCGCGCCGAGCTCGACCCCCGGCGAGTCGAGGGGGACGACAAAGCAGGTCAGCGCGCTGGCACCGGGGTTGCCCGCGATGTTGGCGAAGACGGTGGCGTAGGTGGCGACCTTGCCGTTGGTGATGAACTTCTTGGCCCCGTCGAGGACGTAGTGGTCGCCGTCGCGGCGGGCCCGCATGACGTCGAGGGCGTACTGCGCGTTCTCCGGGATGAGCAGGTCGCAGCCGGCCAGCTCCTCGGTGATGGCGTTGCAGGCCAGCACCGGCTCGTCCCCGGAGAACAGCGGGAGAAACCGGGCCTGCAGCGCCGGGTCGCCCGACAGGAGCAGCGGTGCCTGACCGAGCATGGTGGCCCCGAAGACCAGCGCGAACCCCGCGTCGACGGCGGCAAGCTCCTCCAGGGCCACCGCGACGCCGAGCTCGCCGTAGCCCAGGCCGCCGTGCTGCCGGGAGATGACCAGCCGGGTGAGGCCGAGCTGGTGCCCCTCGGCCACCAGCTGCCAGTCGAAGTCGGCGGCGTCGGCCCGGTCGAGCCGCTGCACCTCGGGGCGCAGCCGCTCCTGGGCGAAGGTCCGGACGCGGTCGCGCCTGTCTCCTATACACCTCT
>NZ_NVPT01000308.1 GCF_002802985.1 Geodermatophilus chilensis
AGAACGCGAGTGAGAAGAGAAAGGGGTGGAGAAGAGAGAGATGCGAGAATGGTCATGGGGGGAGCGATAAGAAAAGGAGGAAGCGGGGGAAAGCGACAGGAAGGAGTGGGGGTCGAGGGGTTTTGTTTGAAAGTGAACAGAGAGGCCCGGAGATCGGCAAGTAAGGAGTCGTCGGCAGCGTGAGAGGTGTATAAGGGCCGGGGGACGCACCCGGCCCCGGCCTCCCGGCCGATGTCGGCTCGACGCGACCGCTCGCTGACGGGTCCGGGCCCTCCGTCCCACGGACGGAGGGCCCGGACCTGGCTGGTGGCGGTCGGACCTGCAGCGCGGGATCAGACCCCGCGGCCGCGCCGGTTCAGCACTGCGAGGATCGACTCGGCCGGCACCAGGCCCGAGGCGACGGCCAGCGCCAGGAACGCGCGGGGCTCGGTCCACCGGCGGCGCAGCGCACGCCCGGCCCAGTGCAGGGCCGTGCGGCGCCGCCGCAGGGCGGCGCTGCCGAACGCCAGCTGGCCGAACACCCGGGCCGCCCCGCGGTCGTCCCCGGCGATGCCGGGATGGCGCCGCAGCATGTACTCGAGCGAGTCCACCAGGGTCTGGAACCTCCGCGAGAAGTGGGACGACCGGCCCCAGCGCACCAGGACCAGGGGCTGGTCGACGTGCTCAATGGGCTGCAGCTCGGCGGCACGCAGGAGCAGGTCCCAGTCCTCGTTCTGGCTGCCCGGGATCTCCTCGTCGACGAGCCCCAGCCGACCCAGCAACGCCGACCTGCGCAGCAGCAGGGTCGAACTGTGCAGCATCGCCATGCGGCTGCGGAGCAGGTCGGCGTGGCGGACCCGGTCCTGACCGGCCAGCCGGTCGGACTCGGTGCCCTCGTACGAGACCCGGATGGCCGTCGTGACGACGTCGGCCTCGGGATGCCGGCGGGCGCGCCCCAGTTGCGCCCGCAGCTTGCCGGGCGCCCAGACGTCGTCGTCGTCGCAGAAGGCGACCCACTCGGTGTCCAGCGCCAGGATCCCGGTGTTGCGGTTCCCGGCGAGCCCGGGGGTGCGGTCGTTGGCCAGGACACGGACGCGCCGGTCGCCGGAACCGAGCTCCTCGAGCGAGTGGTCGGGAGTGCTCCGGTCGAACACCACGACGACGTCGAGGCCCACGGGGGCGTCCTGGTCGAGGATGGCCTGCAGCGTCTCCCGGAGCAGCGCCGGCCGGTCGTGCGTGGGGACGACGACGCCGACGGTCGGCCGGGCGGTGTCCGTCCGCGCGGTCATCGGGTGTCCCCGTGACCGGTCCGGCGGAGGTACCCGTAGCGGGCGAGCAGGGGGAACGTCAGCAGTGTGACCAGCGTCCGGCGGCGTCGGGGGAGCTGCTGGCGCCAGACGTCGTCGCGGCGCAGCGTCAGAGGGCCGTTGCGGAACCGGACCGGGTTGCCGGCGACGGTGTGCGAGGGCGTGAGCAGGACCGTCGACTCGTCCGCGAACCCGGCCGCGGCCTCCCCGGCCGGCAGCCCGGCGAAGTCGGCCACCTGCGCGACGTGTGCCCGTGGCTCGGCGACGAAGTCCTCGTAGCGCAACCGCAGTGTCGGCGTGCCCAGCCGGCGCAGCAGGGCGAAGAAGACGTTGTGCCCGACCCACAGCACCGAGGACCGGGCGGGGGAGTAGCGGGTCATGAGGTCCTCCGCGGCCACCGACTCGGGTCGGCGGACCTGCTTGGTCCAGGAGAACGCCACCCCTCGGCTGTCCCGGACCACGTGGACGACACGGAGGTCGACCTGCGGGCCGTGCCGCAGGCAGGAGGCGAGCGAGGAGTGCTTGCTCGAGTCGATCACGACCGGCCGGCCGGAGACCTCGGCGATGGCCTGGTACAGGCGGGTGAAGGTGGAGACGTACTCGTCGAGCCAGGCGCGCCGGCGCCGGGGGAGCCGGGGGAGCGCCAGCAGCGGCACGTGCCGTGTCCGGTCCACGCGCCGCTGGAGGACGCGCATCCGCGTCGCGAGGGTCCGGTCCCACCCGCCGAAGGCGCGGTCGCCGACCGCGGTCCAGAAGGCGCACCGGCTGAACGACTGACCGCAGCCGCAGGTCTCGTCGTCCAGGACCCCGCGCTGCCACAGGTGGACGAGTTCGCCTGCGGAGCAGGTCCCGGGGAGCTCGCCGAGGACCCGCTCGAGAACGGTCGTGCCACTGCGGCCCAGTCCTCCCAGGAAGAGCACGCGCGTCGTCCCCCGAGGGGCCGTGGCGACGGGTGTCTCCGAGTGCTGCGCAGAATTCGTGGGCACGGATTCAGAATGGCATCCCCGTCATTCCCCGCGACCATTGGTCAACCCGGACGGGTGAGGCTCGACAGGGCGACTGCAGGCCAGTGAGCCTTTCCCAGTAGCGGGTGGCTGGCAGGTCGGACAGGACACGCCGACGAACGCGAGGTGACGGGAGGAAGCGCAGGACCTCGGTAGGAGGGACGTCTTCTCACGGATCGTCTTCCCC
>NZ_NVPT01000309.1 GCF_002802985.1 Geodermatophilus chilensis
GGCCACCACCCGCTCACGCAGATCCATCGAATAAGCCCGCACCCCAGCGGAGTACGTCTGCCAACCGCCCACCGTCAACCAATCAGCACACCGCTGTGACACGTCCATCACCGGAACGGGCCTCCGGCACGTGCTCTGTGAGGCGAGGGTGGGGTCGTCCGAGCTGGTCGGCGTGGTCAGCGTCTCGTCCCGGGACACGCGAACCGTCATGACCTCGCTCGAGGCTAGGCAGTGCTCGAGGCATCGCCCAGATCATCGATCACGGCACCGGGGTCGACGTCGTCGCCGTTGAGCCCCCGCCCGTGCTGATGCTCTTCGTGGAAACCCACCCACTCGCGCCCCAGTTCCTCCCGGCGGGCCCTTTCGGTGCTGTCCCGGAACGAGGGCAGGGCGTCGCGCTCCTCCTCCTGCAGGTGCTCCTCGTTGACCTCGCGCGCCTTCCGGAACGCCTGCCACCAGGCCTCACTGCCCACGTCGTGCTCGTGTACGGCACGGACGCTGTCACGGATCTCGTTGTGGTCCCGTACCGCGTGCTCGGCTTCCTCAACTCCGTCGTCCGCGGCACGGGCCAGTTTTGGATAGAGCAGAGACTCCTCGCCGCTGGCGTGGATCTCGAGGAGCTCGGTCAGGGCGGTCCACGCCGTGTCGAGTTCATGAGTGTCGGACAGGACTTTGATGGCCTCGAACTGACGGCGGATCGCGTCGTGCTCCCGCTCGATGAGAACGGTGATGTCCATGTCCGGACCTGAGGACGACGCGGCGTTCCCTGCGGACGCGGCCGGAGGGTCCGCCGGTTGCTCGTCCCCCTCTTCCTGCCGGATCTCGAGGGCTCCGTCGGTGACCCTTGCCGACCAGATCGTCAGCCCGGACCGGGCCGGACCCTCCACGACGGCACCGGTGGCGATGTCGAACCGGGCGAGATGGCACGGGCAGACGACGGTCCGCCCGTCGAGTTCACCGTCGGCCAGGGAGCAGCCGGCGTGGGGACAGGTGTCGTCGAAGGCATGCAGCTCGCCGTCGAGCATCGTCACCGCCACCGCGGAACCGTCGTGGTCCAGGGTGACGAGTTCACCCTCCTCAGGTGGCGAGGGATGACTGTGCTGCGAGGTCATGGGGGCCTTCCGCTGCGTCCGGGTCGCGCTCGACGAGCCAGGTCGTGGTCTGTACCGGTCCCCGGACTACCCATGGGTTGCGCCGATGTACCCGACCTGTCCGAGACGACGCGCCACGAGATCCCCACCTGCAGCGCCATCGCTGAACGAGGGAGCACGCCCCCTTCACCCCGAAGCGTGCGCGTCCGCGACGACGCGGAACCACTCCGAACGACTCGGCTCCTCCTCGAGCCGTTCGAGGGTCCCCGCTGTTCCAGGAAGGCGGGGTCGTGGTGCCAGTTCTCCCAGTCCGTACGGGTGCGCCAGGTACCGACGATCATCCGCGTGGAGCTGTCGTCGTCCGGGGTGAGCAGCTGCCCAGAGATCCAGCCCGGCCGGTTCCGCGCGGACTCGAATCGCTCGCGCATCGCGCTGTCCCACTGCGCCTCTGCGCCGGACCGCAGCTTGGCCGTGGTCACCACCGTCATCATGGTCGCCTCCCGGAATCCTCGTGCTGCAGACGAGTCTGCGATGTGGGCGCCCCGTTGTCCCTCCGGCGGTCGATCTGAGCGCAACGCAGAACGAGCCGGGGCGACATCACCGGCGTCCTGGCCCCCAACGGCTGCCGGTACGTCGTCGAGGGTGCGAACATGCCGACGCCGCCGGACGCCGTTCGGATCTTCGGTGAGAGCCGGCACCGCCTTCGCGCCCGGGAAGGCGGCCAACGCGGAGCGGGGTGGCCGCTTCGGCGCTGGAGGAGCAGCAGAACACCTCGCGGGACCGCTGGACGTTCGAGCACAGCGAGTCCCGGCTCGAGGACATCATGCGTGACATCCACACCGCTGCGCCGCTGTCGCCGGCGAGTACCGGGGCCCCGGCCGACCTGGCGCGGGGGCCGAACGTGGCAGGGTTCCTCCGACTGGCCGAGGCCGTGCCCTCCCACGGGTTGAGCTGGGGCCCGCGGCTCGGACTCACATGCAGGGCAGGGCTACGAGACGGCATCCGCCGAAGGAGCCCATCAGGCTGTTGCCCGTCCTTGAGCCTGACCCCGAAGTCCGTCGTCGCCCTCAGCCGGGCGCGCGTGAACCTCCCCGCAGGTGGGGGTCTCGATCAGCTCTCTGGACATCGTCGCCACGGCCGGGACTTCCGGTCCCGATGTGAAGGTGGCGCGCCCGCTCAGCGGCGCAGCAGCGCTCCCAGCGCCTGACCGTCGTAGAGCACGGAGGAATCGACGGGCTCGCCATCGAGCATGGCCGCCGGAGTGCCCTGCGGATCCTGGTC
>NZ_NVPT01000031.1 GCF_002802985.1 Geodermatophilus chilensis
GGCCATGATCGGGCTGATGGCCCGCCGACTCGCACCGGCTCCCGGCCGCCGTCCCTGGCAGCCAGCACGAGCTTCCTGAGCCCTTTCTCAACACGTTGTCAGCCGGCTCCGGACCGGGCCCCGTCCGGGGCCCGTGAGCCGGTGGGGTGGTCGACGGCTTCGCAGCGACGGTGGCCCGGCGTCGCGGATGCCGTCGCACTGGGCCTGAACCCTGCGCCGAGGAGGGACCATCCGCGTGCGGGGTCCCTCAGCCGCAGTGGTTCAGGGCCGGCCCCCGAGGACCCGGTCGACGATCCGGCGGGCCATCATGCGGACCCGGCCTCGCACCCGTGGCGGCGCGTACAGACAGCGATCGGGGAGGCGCAGCTCCTGGAGTACGCGTCGGCTGGACTCCACGTCGTAGTCGAGCCGGAGGAACTCGACGCTGCTGGAACTGCTGTCGTACAGGGCGCACCGCGCGCGAGGTCGGCGCTCACGCTGCCGGGACTGGCCGACGCTACCCGGATTGAGCAGGCGGGCGCCTCCTGGCAGGAGAAGTCGGCCCTGCGCGGGGACTGCTCCCTGACCCGCGACCACGCACCACTGCCGGTGGGTGTGGCCCAGGACCAGCGTGTCGCTCCGAGGAGCCTCTACCGGCATCCGGCGCAACAGTTCCTGCGCGCGCGGCTCGTCGACGACGTACTCCTCGGGACTGTCCAGCGAACCGTGGGTCATGAGGATCGTGTCCGCCTGCAGTCTCAGCGGCAGCGACTCGAGGAACGCCCGGACGTCGGCCGAGAGCAACGACCGGGTCAACTCGGCGCTGCGGCGGGCCATCGGGGGGAACCGCGTGGGCGGCAGCCGGTCGAGGACGAACAGGTCATGGTTCCCGGCCACGCAGTGAGCACCGGCCCCAGCCAGCAGCTCGACGCACTCGTTGGGCCGGCCGCCATAACCCACGAGGTCCCCGGCCACGAGCAGCCGCTCAGCCCCTCGGTCCTCGAGGAATCCGAGGACCGCCTGCAACGCGGAGTGGTTCGCGTGCACATCCGAGAGCAGGCCGATCCGCATCAGCTGTCCCGTCCTCCTCACCGGTGCAGGTTCTGGGGACAACGGCGGACGTGACTCGCCGACGAAGTCGGTTCACACCATGGCCGGGGGTCCAGGCCGAGAACGCTGGTCACGGGACGACGGTAGGTACAGCTGACACCCATCCATGGAGTGACAGGCTGTCGCCCGACCTCTCAGCCACGGTCGTCGGGCTTCGATGACCGTCCCCGCCGATGCTCCGGGACGTGTTCGCGGATCCAGGCCCCACCGGCCGCGAACAACGGGAGCGGATCGTTCCACGCCCAGAATGCCTTCGCGTCGCAGTTTGCGGCCCAGACCAGCCACCGCAGCAACGGCACGCCGGCCTGCCTCGCGGCCAGAACGTCCTTGGGGTGGACCCAGGTCGCAGTGGTCGCGCGGTCGGTCGGGTTGCCGACCCATCGACCACCGATCAGATCCGCGTACACCATCGCCGGGAGATTGACTCCCACTCTGGCCCCCAGGTGGTGCCAGAGACTGAAACGGGCGTTGATCTCCAAGAGGTACAGCTCCCCATGGGATGAGCGCTTGAAGTCGAACTTGGCCACCCCACACAGCCCGATCTCGTCGATCAACTTCCTACCGAGGTCCCTGACGTCTGGAGCTTCGGTCAGAGCCAACGCCGTGGAGTGCCCGAACTCGGCGGGGAGAGTACGGATCTTCCGGCCGGTGAACTCGCCCCGGATCGAACCTCTGCCATCCACGTACACGTGGTAGCTCTCGATCGCGGACTCGGGGCCGTCGACACACTCCTGGACGATGAACCGTTGGTCCGACCCTCGGAACCGCTCAGCGAGAGTCCTCAGCTCCCCGAGATCATCGACGCGGAGGGCCTTGGCAAGCTCAGCGGACGCCCACGTCCTGCTGCGCAGAGCCGGCTTCACGATCAGAGGGAAGACGCGCGCGTCGTAGTCCACATCCGCGAACGCCGCGGCCGACTCGACGACATGGGTGACGGGAACCGGAAGCGACAGCCGCCCACTCAGGGCGCTGAAGCGCTGCTTGTCCGACACGTCCTCGACCAGATCCGGCGATGCGACGACGAAGCGGAAGGTCGGTTCGAGCTGAGACCGGTAGCGGGATGTGAAGACCAGAGCTTGATCCGAGCAGAAGAACAGCACCGGCGGGTCGCCCTGGCGACGACCGAGCTCGAGGAGGCGCTCGAGCAACTGCTCGCTGCACTGCTCGATGGGGAGGTCCCAGTCCCAGTCGAAGGCCTTCGTGGCGAACCGCGAGTACTGCGCTTCATCATGATGAGGCGCGACGACCACAGAGGGGATTCCCGCGATGGCGAGCGCGCGGATCACCTCCACGCAGCCCGACCCGATCACGACTGCGAGCGGCTGTGGACGGTCATGCGCCCCACCGGAGGGGACGGTCTGCAGAACCTGCAGCCGTTGGGCGGTGAACCCGTCGGATACTTCTCGAGGTCCCCCCGAGTCGGCTCTCGGTGCTCGCTGCATGAGGCGGCTCCCTCATCGCTGGCCGGTCCTGCGGACAGCGCTCAGTGTGCCTCCGCTGGATCCACCGTGACGTGCTTGCGGCCGCGGTTCGGAGCTCCATCGCCCCCGCCCTCGGCCACGGCGACCCGCAGGTCCCACCGGGTGGCGTCCGGGCGGCCGCAACCCGGGTCCAGGGTGGCCACGCGGCCGACCTCGGGGGAGCGTCCTCGATGTGCAGGGCTTCGGCGCCTACCACGTCGACGACGGGGTCGTGGCGCGGGCCGGGCAATCAGAGCTGCGAGGGTCCGCCCGGAGGACCCCGCGGACCTGTTGGCCTCCCAGCCACCCATCCTGATCAACACAGGTTCGGAGACCTGCTGGGTCCAGTCGCGCAGCAGCCCGGTAGCGGGCCGCCGCGCGACTGGACCGACGTCGCCGCCCAGGTCGAGCAACCGGGCGGAAGCCGGCGACCTCGCCGGCTCAGCCTCCCCGAGTGGCCGTGGGTGGAGTCCCAGCGGCGGACGGCCACTGCAGCCACGGCTTGGTCCGTTCGTACTCCAGCACCTCGTCCGTATACCCACGCCACGTCGACTCGGCCGGATCGCCGGAGAAGTGGACGCCGATGCAGGCTTCCAAGTTGCCGCGGAGTTCCGGGTACCACATGGCGCCGTCGTAGCAGGCCCTGCGGAGCCCCATGGCCCAATCGGCGTTGAAGGCTGTCGATGAAGAGGAGTTGGGATACGCGCCCCACACCGTCGTCTTCATCTGGTAGAGCCCGTACGACTCTCCCTCGTCACCGACGACGGACTGCCACCAGGTGGTCTCGATCACCGCCTGCGCCCGGTTGAGGTCGGTGGGAAATCCCCATTTGCACGAGGCCCACTGGATGATCTCGTCGGTTGTGCCAGTGAAATCGCCGTCGACGCGGCCTCGATAGGCGGGCCCATCGGCCTCAGCGGTGGACCACGAGGCCATGCCGTAGGGGGCGGGACCCGTGGGAGGGGTGCCGTTCGCCGTCGCGTTCTCCGGCCTCGGCTCCCACTGGTCGCGCTGCACCCGGGCCGCGCACTCCTCACCTGATGGGAGGGAACTCCCCGGCGACAGGAGCGGGAACGAGCCACCGACCGCAACCTCACCGCCAGCAGTCGAGGTCGGCTGTGTCGGCGCCGAGGCCGAGTCGTCCGCCGCCGACGAGGTGGAGGAACCGGCCGGCGCAGCGGTTGAGCCGCTCTCTGCCGGGAGGACTGGCGGCTGAGCGGGAGAACCGGCCGGTGCACGCTCGTCGGCTGGGGCGGCAGCCGCCGGTACGGCGGAGTTCGATCGAGGTGTCGCCGTGGGCAGCGCCTCACGCGCGACTGAGGAGGCACGGCTCAGGCGGGACGCCGCTGCGCGCGCCGCTGAAGCGCGACGCTCCTTCTTCGCAGCCGCTTCTTCCAGGGCTGAACTGGACAGCGGCTCGGGTTCAGGGACGGAGGTCGCGGCCTGCGTGCCCGCCAGTACGAGCAGTAGCAAGACGAGGCTGACGATCCATCGGGTCGACCTAGCCTTCTTCTGGACGCGGTGGCGCTTCACAGTGCGCACCGAATACGATTGAGCACACTGGGTAAGATAACGACTGTGTAACGGAGCGTCAACTCCGTCCCACACCCGCAGCGAGACGCCCAGGCCGCACCTGGACCGACGGCCAGGGCGGAACACCAGGTGGACGGCGGCCCCCAGACCCCCCAGAGCGATCCGCGGACGGTTGGCAGGTCTCGGCCGACGCAATTGGGCGAGGCTGCGACAGAGCGGTTCGGCGCGGCGCCTGTTCCGGCTGCGCGGCCACGACGCGGACGGCGAGAGGCTGCCATCGACCGACCGGCACGAAGCCTCAGCAGGTGCGATTGCGCGTAGTCGATCACGGTGGACACTTCCGGTCGGCGAAGACTCCCGCGGCGCGCATTTGGGTTGACGGTCCATCTTTGACACATCAGTGTCACAACGGCACGAGTCGGGGAAGCGGAATGGCGGCTTCAGCCCTAACCAATGCTGGTAGCGCGGCCTGAGCCGTCACTCATACTGCCCGGCCACGTCCCACACGGAGGACTCATGGGGGCTCAGCGCAGACGACGCCGCAGGGTTCGCCACGGCTGCCGCAGGTCCCAGCATGCCGCCTTCATCGGCGGCGTTCGCGGCGATGTCTCGCCCAAGACACGAGCAGGAACCTGGTCGCACATCGTCCGCGTCGCGGCGGCGACGGACGAGGCTGCGCGTGATGCCGGTGACGGGATCCCCGCTGACGCCGGGCCGCTCGGCGTTCAGAGCGGCAGGCGTTCCAACCTGACCCCAGCGGCCGCCTCATGAGCAGTGCGGCGTTCTCGGCGGGAGGAACCACGGCTTCTGATCGACCACGTGCGGGCAGACAGCGCAGCTGGGAGGCGGCCCCCCGTCGAGGGCTGGACATCATCGGCGCTGCCGCCGTCCTGGTGCTCACGGCCCCCTTGTCCCTGGCCATCGCCGTCTGGGTCCGGCTGGACAGTCCCGGTCCGACGCTCCTCCGGCAGCAGCGGGTGGGCCTCGGGCGGCGCCCGTTCACCTTCTACAAGTTCCGCTCCATGCGCGTCGGCGTGGACGACGGGGCGCATCGCGCACTGATCGCCGCGGAGCTGCGCGGCGAGGACACGTGCCGCGGCGGCAGCACGAAGATCGAGCACGATCCCCGGATCACCCGCTCGGGCCGCTTTCTGCGGCGGACCAGCCTGGACGAGCTGCCTCAGCTGTTCAACGTCCTCCGCGGCGACATGTCGCTGGTCGGGCCGAGGCCCTGCCTGGACTGGGAGGCCGACATGTTCCCGGCGAAGTATGCCGAACGATTCAGTGTCCGCCCTGGCGTGACGGGTCTCTGGCAGGTGAGAGGCCGCAGCACCATGGGGACGCTGGACATGCTGGAGCTCGACCTGGAGTACGTGCGCGACCGGCGGCTGGGACGCGACCTGTCGATCCTCATCGCCACGATTCCAGCCCTGTTGCGTGGGGACGGCGCCCGATGAATCCCATTCCGGCCCGGTCCTGCATGCCGTCCGCCGGGATTCCCTGCCTGTGACCGCGGTCCAGCGTGTGGATCCCCGCACCCATCCCCTGTGGCACGAGTTGGCCAGCGGCCCGGGGGGCAGCCTCTTCACGTCCCCGCCGTGGATCACGGCCGTCAGCGACACGTACGGCTTCACGCCCTCGGCACGGGTCAGGGTGGACGACTCCGGGAGCCCGGACGCCGGGGTCGCCTGGATCGACGTGAACGACCTGCGCGGGCAGCGACGCGTGGCTCTGCCCTTCTGCGACCGAGCCGACCCCATCGTCGAGGACCTGACCTCGTGGCAGGCGGTGGCGGCCGACGCGTTGGGCGACGAGGTCCCGCTCAACCTCCGGTGCCTCGACACGTCGCCGGCCGTCGAGGACCCGCGCTTGAGCACCATCGGGGAGGCGGCGTGGCACGCGACCCCGCTGACCCGGTCGCTGGACGAACTGCACGCGGCGTTCCGTCCGCAGACCCGGCGGAACATCGCGACAGCGGAGCGAGCCGGCGTGGAGGTGATCCTCAGCGCCGAGGCCGAGGCGGTGCGGGAGTACCACCGGCTCCACGTCGAGCTCCGCAAGCGCAAGTACCGACTGCTCGCCCAGCCGCGCGAGTTCCTCGATCGCATCTGGAAGGCCTTCTCCCCTGCAGACGCCATCCGGACCGCGCTCGCCATGGTCGACGGTCGACCGGTCGCCGGCGCGCTGTACCTGGTCTGGCAGGACACCGCGTACTACAAGTTCGGCGCCTCCCAGGTGGAGTTCCTGCCGCTACGGCCGAACGACGCCATCCACTGGCAGGTGATCCGGTGGGCCCACGGTCGGGGGCTCCGGATGCTCGACTGGGGGTTGTCCGATCTGGATCAGCCCGGGTTGGGCAGGTACAAGCGCGGATGGGCCAGCGTGGAAGGCCGGATCCGCACGCTCAACGCCGGAGGGCCGCCTCTCGGCCGCCGGACCGACGTGGAGGAGACCCTGGCTGCGATCACCGACCTCCTCACCGACCCTTCCGTGCCGCAGGCAGTCACCGCGCGTGCCGGGGCGGCTCTGTACCGGTTCTTCTGCTGACCATGCGCCTACGCCTACATCTCCATTGCACCCGAAGGCCCGGGAGAACGACTGCGCCCGGCCTGGGTGCCTCCACGGCGGGCTCGCTCTCGGTGGTCGTCTGCACCACCCCCGGCGAGACCAGGCTCGGAGAGTGGGACGACCTGGTGCGCTCACACCCTCTCGCCGATGTCGCGCAGCTCTCGGCATGGGCACGCATCCGCAGGCTCGCCGGATACGGCGCGATGTACGTCCTGGTGGTCCATGGCGAGCGGTTGGTGGGCGGCGCGCAGATCATGGTGCGTCGCATGCCAGGGCTGGGCATCCTTGGATACGTCCCGTACGGCCCGGTCGTGTCGTCCGCCGACGAGGAGCCGGACGCCGTGCAGGACACGATCGCGGACACGCTGGCACAGCTGGGCCGGCGTCGCTTCCGCATGTTGTTCGTGCAACCACCTGAGGGCGCCGAGCGCGCCTCCCAGGCGTTGCTGGATCGTGGATTCCGGGACTCCGACGCGGATGTCGCCCCGGCCGCATCACTGCACGTCGACCTCAGTCTCGACGAGGCCGAACTGCGGGCCAATCTCAGCAAGCGGCTGCGGACCTGGACGAGGTCCTGGGAAAGGCGTGGGGTGACGGTCCGCCGGGGGTATGAAGAGGACGTCCCGATGCTCGCCGGACTGCTTGCCGAGACAGCCCAGCACCAGGGCTTCACCCCGTTCGGCGTCGACTACCTGCGCACGATGTACCAGGAGCTGGCCCCTGCGGGACACCTCGTCGTCTTCGTCGGTGAGGTCGCCGGCCGTCCCGTCGCGATGGCCGTGTTCACCGCCTGCGGCACGGTGCTGAAGCTCCGCCTGGTCGGCCTGCATCGCTCCGACGAGGAGCGGCGGCTCTATGTAGCGGCTGCGGTGCACTGGGGCGCGATGAAGTGGGCCAAGGAGAATGGCTACCGCTGGTTCGACTTCGGGGGAGTGTCGCCGACGTCGGTACCCGCGCTGATGTCGGGACGCCGGGCGGACCTGGACGCGCTATCGGGCCCGGACTGGTACAAGGCCCGCTTCGGGGGCCAGGTGTTCCGGTACCCACAGCCCGTGGAGATGATCTCCTCCCCGATCCTGCGAGCCGGTTACGACCTGGCGCGCCGGTCCGCTGCCGGACGCCAGATCGTCTCCTGGGTGAAACGCAGGTCTCGCACCGGATCCCACGCACTCAGCCGAAACCGGCGGACCCGGTATCTCCTCCGGAGGACCACAGTGATCAATCTCCTGTTCGAGAGAGCCGTGAAGCCTCCCTACATCACAGCCAGGCAGTTCGCGACGAATGTCCTGTTCGACAGGCGCTACCACGTCGACACTGCTGGGGTGATGAGCTGCGCTGACCTCGGCCTGTCGGATCCCCGATCCGTGCGGTACATGCCCGCCGGGGTGACGAACCTGCGTCGGATCCTGCCGCCTCGGGAGGTGTCCGACGAGGATGTGTTCATCGACTTCGGCTCCGGCAAGGGCCGCGTCGTGCTGCAGGCAGCCCTGTACTACCGGGTCCGGCGGGTGTACGGCGTGGAGCTCTCCGAGCGCCTGCACGAGATCGCCCAGCGCAACCTCGAAGTGTGCCAGGACCGGCTGCGCTGCCGTGACGTGCGGCTGATCCGGGCCAACGCGGCCGACTTCGAGATCCCCGACGACGTGACGGTCGCCTTCTTCTACAACCCGTTCGTCGGCGAGGTCTTCGAGACCGTCATCGCGGGGTTGTTGACGTCCGTGGACCGTCATCCCCGTCGGCTACGGATTGTCTACGGCAATCCGGCAGAGGAGGCTGCACTGCTTCGAACCCGCCGGGTGCGGCCGGTCCGCACGCTGCGCGGGTGGCGCCCCGGCAGGGAATGGGCGCGATCCAACTCCTTCCGGTTGTACGAGGTGACTCCGTGATCCCCGCCCTCCTGCTCATCGACCTCCGATGATGCCCCGCAGCGGCCCGGCGCCCGATGACTCGAGCGCGTCGCTCCCCGGGATCCCGGCAGCGGCGTCACCCGCCCAGCCCAGGACCGACGATGGCCGGGAACCTGGACAGGATCGACGGGCCAGACTGCATGCCGCCCCGGGACACGGCCTGACCAGGGCACAGTGGCTTCGTCTCGCCTTGCTGGCCATGGTGATCACACTGCTGGGCGGGGTCGTCGGTTATGTCGGCTCGTTGCTGCTGCCCGAGCAGTACGCGGCTCGCGCGGAGCTGCACTACAACCTGGCGCAGGCCAAGCCGAACGAGCTGCTGCGCGAGGACCGCACCCTGAACACCCAGCTGGTGGTGCTCCGCAGCCGCACGCTGCTCGAGCCGATCGCATCGGCGAACGGGCTGACCGCCGAGGAACTCGGCGGACAGGTGACCGCGATGGTTGTCCAGAGCAGCGAGGTCATCCAGGTCGAGGTCCGGGACTCGTCGAGCGCGCGCAGCCAGCGGCTGCTGGAGCAGCTCACGGCCGGCTATCTCGCGCTGGCGAATACTCCCGATGCTCCCGATGAGGACATCGACACCGAGTCCGTGGAGGCGCAGCTCCGGGAGGTACGGGACCGTCTGGGCAGGCCGGGCCTCTCGACGGACGAGGCGGAGATCCTGGCCCTGCGGGAGGCGTCGCTTCTCGGGCAGCTCGACTCCATGGAGCTCGCCGCGCAGGACGCAGCCACCGTGTTGACCCCTGCGTACTCCGTGCCGGATCCCGTCAGCCCACGGCCACGATTTGCGGCAGCGACCGGAGCGCTCACCGCCTTGCTGCTCGCAGCGGGGGCGGTCGCGTTCCTCGCGCGGCGGTGGACGGGGCACGCGGGGTCGACGGATCCGGTGACGGTGCTCGCGCCTCCCACGGCTGTTCCCGGGCGCGGGCCCGGCGGCGCACGGGGCGCTTCGGTCACTGCTGCACCGGGTCCCGTCGACCGTCCCGCATCGCTGTGACGGCGACCGCCGAGGTCGACCGTCTGCAGCCG
Organism: Geodermatophilus chilensis; assembly: GCF_002802985.1. Taxonomy (GTDB): domain Bacteria; phylum Actinomycetota; class Actinomycetes; order Mycobacteriales; family Geodermatophilaceae; genus Geodermatophilus; species Geodermatophilus chilensis. Next base: position 9,587 of record NZ_NVPT01000031.1, read on the forward strand.
TCCCTCCGGGCCCCCGGCCGTCGCACCGCTACGTTCTCGCTCGCCGCTGCCGCGCTGGCCGGCCTGATGGCTGCACTGACCGGGCCGATGACCGGGGTGGTCGCCGCGGCGCTCGGGCTCTTCGCATTGACGGCATGGCGTCCGATCACCGCGACCTACGTCTACCTCGGCACGCTTCCCTTCATCGCCGGGATCCAACGCGGCGATCTGATACCCCTGCTCCGTCCGAACGAGGCCCTGCTGGTCGTGCTGACTGCCGGCGTGTGCGCCGGCGGATACGCCCGGTTCCTCATGGGCCGCCCGCTCGCGTTGCGCCTGCGTCCGCTGGACCTGCCACTCGCGACCTTCGTCATGCTGGCCACACTGTGGCCCGTCGTCTCCCTGATGTTGCGTGGCGCGACCCCGAAGGGGACCGAGCTCATTGCGTTGCTCCCGGCGGTGAAGCTCGCCGGGCTCTTCCTCCTGGTCCGCATCACCGTGCGCACGGCCGCTCAACTCCGGCGCTGCATCCGTCTGGTCATCTGGACCGCGGCAGCCCTCGGAGGCATCGCCGTGCTGCAGACGTTGGGCGTCCGTCCCGTGCTGTCCCTCCTGGGCACCTACTGGGGTATTGACGCAGGACTCCCGGAATCCAGCGCCCGCGGCTCGGCGACACTCGGGCATTCGATCGCCACTGGCGACTACATCCTGATCGGCCTCGGCCTTCTCATCGCGGCTGCCGTCCGCGGCCTGATCGGGCGCAAGGAGCGGCTCCTCCTCGGCTTGGTCCTCGGGACGGGGCTACTTGCCTCCGGCCAGTTCTCCACCTGGTTGGCAGCGCTCGTGGCCGGCGGAATCGTCGCGTACCGGATCCCGGAGGTGCGGCGCCGGGCGATCCGCTTCGCCCCCCTCGCTGCGTGCGCGCTCGTCATCGGTGCTCCGGCTGTTCTCGGTCGGCTGCAAGGCATAGACGGCGAACTCGGCGTACCGCAGAGCTGGCTCGTCCGCTGGGACAACGTGACCTACCTCTACCTGCCGCCCCTCTTCGAGGACTACGGATTCGTGATCGGGGTCTCCCCGGACTCCGTGCTCATGGCCCCGGACATCTGGCGGGACGTCATCTGGATCGAGTCGGGATACCTCCAATTCTTGTGGATCGGCGGGATCCCGTTGCTGGCCGGCTTCATCTGGCTCTCGGTTGCCGTGCTGCGCCACGCGCATGACGTCGCCAGCCGACGCGACGCCCTCGGCGCCTGCGGAACCTGTATCGAGATGGCCTGGGGTGTGCTCATGGTCGTCTCGGTCTTGGACCCGCACATCTTCCTACGAGGCACGGGGGACCTTCTGTTCAGCCTCGTTGCGCTCACCAGCGGCAGGCTCCTCGATGACGAAAGAGCGCGAGGCTCGACTCGACCACGCACGGACGCCCAGGCGTGACATGCGGTCGACCCGCTGTGTGCTGTGGCACGCCCGCGGTGGATGAGGGAGCAGGACGCTGTGAGCCGCGAGCCGGAGTCAGGAGAGCCACGTGCATCTCTGGGCAGGTGCCGTTCGCCTTCGCGTGGATGCTGTCGCTCGTGCGCCGGTCGCCCTCGGCGACCCTGTGTTCGACTCGGCGCCAGCCCGACCGGAACACGCCTTCGATCGACGAGAGTGAGCCCGCAGGTCCACCATCGGCTCGGACCCCGCCCGTCGACACCGATCCCACGATCACGAGCCCTGCGAATTCCTCCTGTCTGCCGACTCCTCGCCAGTGACGGAGCACTCCGTCGGCAACGTCGACCGAGGCACGGCCACGTCCAAGGAGCGTTCGGGCATGCGAGCCGGAACCGGTCGACGCGGATTCTGCATCCGACGTACCGCCCGCATGTACATGTGCCAGGCGACCTTCCACAGCACGAGTGGTGCGTAGTCCGGGTTGGTGCGCAGCAGGTTGGCGAATCCCACGAGGTCATGGTGTCGGATCAGCTGGGAGATCGTGTGCTTGGCGACGGATGCGCGTGCGTGGCGGTGATGGCGCCGCAGAGCAGCCGAGACTCTCCGGTCAGTGATGACGGTCGGATCGGACAGTAGCGCCCGTGAGCTCGTGACATGCTGGGAGATGACCGCGTCTGGACTCAATGTCAGTGAGTTGGCGTGCCTGAGGTAGAGGTAATAGCCCTCCGGGAGCTGCCTCCAGCGAGCTCCTGCGGCAAGGAGCCGGACGTAGAGGTAGTAGTCCTCGGTCACGCGGAGTTCGGTGTCGTACCACATCTCCTGCGCCGCGAGGAAGTCGCGTCGAATGACTGGCTTCAGCAGCCCGAGGTCGTAGCGGATGAACTCGGCCAGGGTGAGCCAGTACGGTTCACGGCGGCGCAGGCCGACCCAGCCGGAAAGACTCCAGTACTCCAGGGCATTCGTGTCGGTGCGGGACTCGTTGATGAACAGAAGGTCATCGCAGACGACATCGGCGCCGTCCGAGGCCAGCAGCAGCGCTTCAAGTCTTCGTGGAAGCCATGTGTCATCCGCATCGAGCAGGGCGATCCAATCACCGGAGGCCAGCGCAATGGCGCGATTCCGACTGACCGAGACACCACAGTTCTTCACGTTCTTGACCACTCGGACTCGCCGGTCCTCCTCGGCGATGCGTAGTGCTACGTCAAATGTCCCGTCGGCCGATCCGTCGTCGACGACGATCACCTCGAGGTCCCACTCCGTCTGGGCGAGCGCGGAGCGCACTGCCCGCTCCAGAAAGTCCTCGGCGTTGTACGCGGGGATGATCACGCTCACCTTGGCCACTTCCCGAGCGTAACGTCGGCAGCGCCGTCTGGGCTGCTGATCCGCAGATGACCTGAAAGGTCGCCACGACCCCATGGACCTGCGCAGACATGGACTCTCGCTCGTACCGGTGCGGCCGGTCGGGCCTTGGGAATCGGGCACGGCGACGTGCGCTGGCCGACGAAGGGTGAAGTTCGTCGATGTGCACGCCCGACGGTTCCGGGACCTCCCCAATGCGCGTGGCTGTGCCATCCTGAGGCGGCCCCAGCGCCCCGTCACCTTCTCGTCCGCTCCCGTCCGCTCCCCGCCAACGTCCTGCGCTGGCCGAAGCGCAGGAGGTTGAAGTGACCGTCGACGACGGGAGACGACGCAGTCTCGTCCTGGCGCCTGCGTGGCCAGGACAGCCGAGTGCCGACGAGCTCATGCGATCGGCCAAGGCGGGAGAGCGACCGCGGACCGACTACGTGGAGTTGGCCCATGCCATCGACGCAGACGTGATGGACATGGCGTATCTGGTCAACAGGGCGACCTGGCTCGCTCGAGCGGTCATGAGACGCAGCGGGACCGTTCCCGCTCAGGTCATCGAGGCGTTCCTGCTCCGTCGCCGCTACCGGCACATCATGGCAAGAGCCGACCGGCTGGGGCTCCCGTTGGCGGGGTTGTTCAAGCTGGCGCGTTCGCGTCGTGACCTCGTGCTGGTCTCCGTGTGGTTGTCCCCGCGCAAGAAGGCCGTGTTCCTGCGCCCACTTCGGGTGCACTCGCACCTCAAGGCGATCGTCAACTACAGCAGCGTGCAGATGCACCACGCAGCCGAGCGCCTCGGCGTTCCCCGCGCCAAGCTGCACCACGTCCTCATGCAGGCTGACGAGCGCTTCTGGCGCCATGACGGCAGGCCCTCCGAGAATCTCGTCTGCGCGGTCGGCGCCGAGGCGCGGGACTACGGCACACTGCTGGAGGCCGTCCGAGGCCTTGATGTGCAAGTCGAGATCGCTGTCGGCAGCAGTGTGTTCCGCAGCGGCGACGCGGCGCTCGACCTCGGCCCCACCTTCGGCTCCATCCTCGCATCCGATCTCCCACCCAACGTCCGGCTCCGACAGCAGCTCGACCACCGTGAGCTCCGGGACCTGTACGCGCGAGCCCGGCTCGTGGTCGTCCCCCTCCAGGACGTGGACTTCGATGCGGGGGGCACGGTCATCTGCGAGGCGATGATGATGGGCAGGCCTGTAGTAGTGACTCACGCACGAGGACAGGCCGACTTCATCCAGCATCGTGAGACCGGGATGTACGTGCCTCCCGCAGATCCACGGGCCCTTCGCCTGGCCCTCGAGCACCTGCTCACCAACCGTGAGGAAGCTGAGCGGATGGGGAGAGCGGCCAAGCGGTTCGCCGAGGCGCATCTGACCCTGGACGGATGGGTCGCGGCCATCGCCGAGATCATCCGGGCGCAGGCTGACTGAGCGTGGCGATGCTGACCGCGAGCGCTCGAGCCGCCCCTCACCGCCTCCTGGGAGGCGACGCGGTGGTGGACGTCAGCATGAGCGCGACCTGCCACTCCGGCATGCCGGCTGACTCACCTGCGGAACGGCGAGGGGCGAGGTCGGGTGAGGCGCCGTGACACCTGCTCCCGAGCCAGGAGGCTTCCGGCAGAAAGTACTACGAGGAGGTCGCTACCTCGTCCTGCGCCAGGCAGCAGGGCTCGCCATCGGAGTGGGAGGCGTGCTGCTCCTGACACGGCTGATCGGGCCCGCCAACTACGGCGTGTACGCGGGCGCACTGGCGATCGTCACATTCGTAGCAGACGTCGCCAGGCTCGGGGTCGAGGTGTATCTGGTTCGCAGGGAGCAGGAACCTGACCGGTTCGTCTACTCCCAGGCATTCACCTTGCTCTTGCTCGGCGGAGCGGCGGTGGCCGCCCTCTCGGTCCTCGCTCAACCGCTGCTTCGCTTGTGGTTCGAGGACGAGCGGTTCATCACTCCCTTACAGGCCCTCTTCCTCGCGATCCCGCTGGTGCTGATCTGCCAACCAGCTTTCGCCGCGCTCGAGCGCGACCTCGACTTCCGCAAGGTCGCAATCCTCGAGCTGGTCGGTCAGCTCATCTTCTATACGGCGGCGATCTCTCTCGCGCTTCTCACCAAGAGCGTCTGGGGCCCGATCGTGGGCTTCTGGCTCTGGCAGACCTGGCTGGTCGTGGGGAGCTTCTGGGCGGCTCGACTCCGACCGGCGCTCGTATGGTCCCCCGTGCTGGTGCGAGAGATGCTCCAGTACGGCCTGAGCTATTCAGGGGCCAACTGGATCTGGAGCGCTCGATTGCTGGTGAACCCCCTCATAGTGGGGCGGTATCTCGGGCCCGAGAGCGTCGCCTACGTCAGTCTCGCGACGCGTCTCGTCGAAGTCGCTTCCTTCGTCCGCACGGCGACCTGGCGCTTGTCGATCGCTGCACTGGCCAAGCTGCAAGGCGACGCCGGTCGCCTCCGTCGCGCCATCGACGAGGGGACGACGTTGCAGGTACTCGGCGTTGCGCCCTTTCTGTGCGTCGGCGCCATCGGGGTCACGTGGCTCCCTGACCTGCTCGGTCAGTCGTGGCACCCAGTGATCGGGATCTTTCCCTTCATCTCCCTGGCTGCCCTCACCAACGCCATGTTCAGCATGCACTCGTCCGTCCTGTACGTGCTGAAGCGAAACCGCCAGGTCGCCGTCTTCCACCTCACCTGCGTCGGACTCCTCGCCGGGTGCGCCCTGATCCTCGTGCCGGCGTTCGGATTGATCGGGTACGGCCTCGCCGAGGTCGGGGCGATGGCCTCCTACGCCGTGCTCCATCGGCAGGTCACGAGGCTGTTCCCGCTCCGGTACCGCACCAGCGCGCCCTGGTTCTTCGCGCTTGCTCCACCCATCTTCGTCTCCCTGGTACCACTTCCCTACGCGCCGTTGTTGTTCGTCCCAGTCGTTGTCCTGCTGTCTCTCACTCGTTACCGCAGGATCCTGGCTCGCTACTTCCGGCAGATCCGTCCGCGGGCTGCCGAGGCATGAGACGACCACGCTCGAAGACGACCTCTGAAGATCTGGGGGCCGACCGACCTTCCTGGGGCCGCGGCACTCCGACCACCACAGTGGGTTGCTCACTCCCCGACGGGCGCAGGCGCTGATGAGCGTGAGGGTCCGCGCGGGGCAGGACGGATCAGCGAACGACTCGACGACACAGAGTCTGCATCGGCCGCCCTCCCTGAAGTGCCACAGGCAGCTCCCCGCGAACGCACACGACACCCGGCACACACCTGGCGCTCAGCATCGAGAGGCGAGCCCGGTCCCCCACAGCCTCGATCAGCTCGAGCCGGCCCCAAGAGGTTGACCTCGGCACGAGGCCCGCTGGAACGGATCGCGCCCGTACCCCGCACCGACGCGGTCAGTAGCCCGACTCCTCCGCGTAGGCCAATTCCATGGCGTAGGAATTCCCATCACCGCGCTTCCAGTAGTGATGGGCTTCGTACTTGACATTGTCCTCAGGGTCCTCGATCCACGCCTGGGGATGCTGCTCAGGCCACTCGCCGGCGTGAGAGTACTGATAGCCGGCCACCATGATGAGCGTGTCGTCGCCGGCCGTCCGGATGGCAGTGACCGCGGCCTGCGAAGCCTCCTCCCACACTTGCGCGGGGGATCTGCCGTCGACCTCGGGCAGGTTCGACGGCTCGTTCATGAGGTCGTAGGCCAAGACGCCAGGATCCTCGCGAAAGGCCTCGCTGAGCCGGCGCCACAGGTCAGCGAAGTCATCCTGACTCAGCTCGTCCGAACCTATGGCCCGGCGCACCCCGTGGGTCCCCTCGATGAGGTGGTAGGCGCCGTAGTTGTGCACGTCGAGGATGACCTCGAGACCCGCAGCATGCGCCCGGCCGACGGCCCCTCGTAGACGGCCGAGTTCCTCCTGATCGAGCTCTTCACCCAGTGCCGGTTGGATGCGCTCCCACCGAAACGGCAGGCGCACCGTGTCGATCCCCTCGGAGGCGAGGTAGTCGAAGGACTCCTGACTGTCGTATCGATAGTCCCTGCCATACTCGCCCGGGTTCTCGTTCGAGAACACGGTCACCTCATCAGTGCTCCCCGGGGCGCCGAACTCGCCCCCGCTGACGTTCACCCCGCGCGGCTCGTTGCCGTCCCGAGCATGCCGTGCCACGAGTTCCCCCGTCGGCGTGGTGATCGCGAGCGGTCCACCGTTCGGTCCGTGTGTGAAGGGGGAATAGACGTAGTCGGAACCCCACCATTCTCCCGACGACCACACATCCACCCAGAGCCCAGCCTCGTCGGCCTCCTCGAACCAGCGCTCTGCCAGCCGGAGCCACCGTTCGACGTCCCCGTCGTTCGGTATCCCGACCTCGCCGACGTAGCCCTCGACACCGTTGCGGGCGAGCCAATCCGTGAACACCTCGAGCTCCGACACGACGCGGCGTTGGAGGGCATCCTCTTCAGCCTGCCGCTCCTCTGCCGGAGCGGGCTGGCGCGACCCATCGTCCGCGAGGTGGCGGGCGCTGAACCACCACAAGCCAGTGGCTCCGACCAGCGCGACCACGAGCGTCAGCGCCGCGAGCGCGCCCCGCCAGGACGCCTTGCGTGCGGCAGGACCCGGAGCATCATCCTGCCCGCCGGGGCGCCGTACCGCTGTGTTGCCGATCACAGCATTGTATCGTGTCCGTCGAAGGCAGGGCCCCGCTCACGGTTCCGCCCACCGAGGTGGCGGCGGCCCGTTCCGCAGGCTGGTGAGAGCGGCGAGGCGAGGGCGCCACGGATGCGGGGGCTGTCCACCGTGGGACGTCGGTCCGGTCCGGACTCCCGGCGAGCCGCAGACCGACCGCACCGAACCGAGGTCGACGTCCCCAGCAAGGGACGGTGGTCACTGGTGGATGGTGCCGGTTGTCGGCGCGGCGCGGTACCGGCCCGCCGGGCTCCGTCTCCTGGCCGTCGAGCGTGGTGCGAGACCGCCGTCTCCCGGTGTCCGCGTACGCGGATGGCTTCGCCATGATGTAGCGAGCGACCTGCGTCTCCGCTCATCGCTACGCTCCTGGAGCCGCTGGGGGCACGACGCTCCAAGTCCATGACAGCGTTGGAGAGGCGATGACGACTCTCTTCGTGGCCTCGACCGGCGGCCACCTGAACGAGCTCGTCACGCTCGCCCCGCGACTGGTGCCCCGTGACGACGACATCCTCTGGGTCACCCATGACACGCTGCAGAGCAGGTCGCTGCTCGGAGACTCGCAGACCGTCTTCGTGCCCGACCTCGGTTCCCGGGACCTCCCGGGGACAGCGGCGATGGCCCTGCGGGCCTGGAGGATCCTGCACGAGTACCGACCCGAGCGCGTCCTGAGCACCGGTTCGAGCATCGCGGTGGCTTTCCTGCCAACGGCTCGCACGTTGGGGATGGCGTGCCATTACATCGAGTCCGGAACTCGGGTGACCGGGCCATCGGTGACCGGTCGCATCCTTCAGCACATCCCTGGCGTCCACTGCTACACCCAGCACGCACAATGGGCGTCGGGCCGGTGGTCCTGTGCCGGGTCGATACTCGACGGCTTCGAGCAAGAGGCGGTGAACGCGGCGCCACGGTTGGACCGCGTCGTCGTGACCCTGGGCAGCTGGCGGCAGCCCTTCCGCCGCCTGATCGAGCACTTGATCCCCCTCCTGCCGATTGGAGCGGAGGTGCTCTGGCAGACCGGCCACACCGACGTCAGCGGTCTGGTGGATCGACCTACCCCGTGGCTGTCGGCAGCCGAGCTGCACGTGGCCATCAGGAAAGCCGACCTGGTGGTCACGCACGCCGGGATGGGGGCTGTGCTCGACGCCCTCGATGCCGGCCGCTGCCCTGTGGTGGTGCCGCGCGTGCAGGAGCACGGCGAACAGATAGACGATCACCAGGTCGAGTTGGCCGCCGAACTGGGGCAACGGGGACTGGCCGTGGTGAGCGAACCGGGTGCGCTCACGACAGCAGCTCTGCTGGATGCCGCGAGCCGGCGCATCACCCGAAGTAGCGATCCCCGCCCGTTCCTCCTCGCACCGCCGTAGGAGCCGAAGGAGGCCAGGTCGAACCACCCGCTCGCGGATCAGGACGGCCCCACCGAGCAGCTACCCCAGCGCGCCTCGCCGATGGCGCCTCGCTGTGCGCGGGGCAACGCGACAGCGTCGCCCCAGGCAAGGCAGTGCGGCCCGAAGCCGAGTGACGTCATCCGGACTGGTGCCGCGGCCAGCGGCCGTTTCAACGCGACCGGGCGGCGTGGCTGAAGGAGGTCGGCCCAGCCGGGCCGCCATCCCAACCGCGAGATGGTCGATCTGCCCACCACCAGGTCACCGGGCTCGAGCGCCTGCAGGTGAGCCTCCGTGACCGCCTCCTGCCGCACCGAGCGGTGCGCCGATCGGGTCCCACACCGCATACCCGATGACGTACCCCAGGACGACGACCGGCGGCGCCGGCACCGCGACGACGAGGACGGCCACACCCATCCTTCGGCCGGCCCCGCCAACCGCACCGCCGTCAGCGGGTGACGGAGGGCGCGTGGCCGTTCTCCCGCGCGGCGAGCCGCTCGCGCTGCGGGACGACGGTGTACTTCGGGTCCCTGGCGCTGGCCATGCCCGCCTCGAACACGCCGAAGCGGGTGAGCAGCGACCCGGCCGCGAGCAGCGCGCCCGCGACGACCGCACCCGCGCGCCGCCGTCCGGCGACGACGGTGAGCGCCGCCCCGGCCGCCGTGCAGGACTTGGCCGCCCGCAGCAGCCGGCCGGCCTTGCCCTCGTGGTACGGCTCGCTGACGATGCCGAACTCGTTCTCGACCCGGTGCATCGCGGCCAGCTCGATCGCCGCGCCGGCCACCGCCATCTTGCGGGACGGGCCGGCCTCCTCGACCGGGCTGAGGGCCATCGTCAGGCCCCCGCCGGCGGCCATCCCCGAGGCGCCGAAGACGAACGGCAGCTCCTTGTGGGCGGCGTGCCACGACGGGACGGCGGTGTTCGAGAACAGCACCCCGGTGTAGGTCGCCAGCGGGCCGCCGAACAGCGCCGCGACCACCCCGCCGAAGCGCTTGAGCCGCGGGAACCAGCCCAGCAGCTCCACCGCCGCCGTCGCCCCGGCCGCCGCGCTGAACGGCGCCAGGATGTACGAGCCGATCGACAGCGGGGACGTCGGCTTGATCACCCGCAGCATGTGCAGGAACCGCTCGGGCCGGCCCAGGTCGTGGATGAGGAACACCACCGAGGCGACCGCCGCGCCCCCGGAGACGTACCGGGAGTTGCGGGTCAGCGCCGGCCGGTCGGTGAGGTCGGCGAGCGCCGCCAGGATCGACGACGAGCCGGCCGCGCCACCGAGGAACAGGTACAGCGGCACGTCCGGCGTCTTCCACACCGGCGGCTTGATGATCGGCCGGCCGTAGTAGGAGGTGAACTCGGCCTCCTCGACCATCGCCACCTCGCCGCCGGGGCGGCCTCCGCCGCGCCGGCGCCGCTTCTGTCGCTTCTGCGCCGGCGGTCCGTCCGCCCGCCGCCAGCCGGCCCCCGGCGTCGCGATGCCCTCGGTCACAGCTCCTCCTCGCTGGCGCTCGTCGGAGCTGTGCCCAACGGTGCTCTGCTCATGGGTGACCTCGCGAGCTCGGTCACCTGGGCCTCCGTGAGCCGAGGACGGCGGACATCGCGACCCCGACGATCATCGCGGCCGCGGCACCCGCGGCCTTCCACATGGCGGGCAGGTCGCGGGTGGTGACCACCGGGTCCGGCGGCAGCCCGTAGACCTCCGGCTCGTCGAGCAGCAGGAAGAACGCCCCCGCGCCGCCGACGCCGTCGTCCTCGTCCCGCCCGTAGAGCCGGGCGGTCTCGACGCCCTGCGCCTTGAGCGTGGCCAGCCGCGCATCGGCGCGGGCCTGCAGCTCGTCGAGGTTGCCGAACTGGATCGACTGGGTCGGACAGGCCGTCGCGCACGCCGGCTGCAGCCCGTCGGTCAGCCGGTCGTAGCACATCGTGCACTTGAAGACCCGCCCGTCGTCCTTGCGCTGCTCGATGACGCCGTACGGGCAGGACGGCACGCAGTAGCCGCAGCCGTTGCAGATGTCGCCCTGGACGACCACGGTGCCGAACTCGGTGCGGAACAGCGCCCCGGTCGGGCAGACGTCCAGGCACCCGGCGTGCGTGCAGTGCTTGCACACGTCCGAACTCATCAGCCAGCGGATCTGCTTGTCGGTCCCCGACTGCCCGGTCTGCGGGTCGAACTCCGACAGCGCCTCGGCGTTCAGCACGCTCTGCTGCGCCGTCGCCAGGCTCTCGTCGTTCGGGCCGTCGGTGACCGAGCGGCCGCTGTCCTGGCGGTCGTCACCGGGCCGGCCGAACGTCGGCATCGGCAGGTCCACGGTGCGGGTCTGCTCGACGAACGCCACGTGCCGCCAGGAGTTGGCGCCCAGCTGCCCGGTGTTGTCGTAGGACATCCCGGACAGCCCGATGACGTCGCGCACGCCGTGCGAGTCGTCCATCGGCAGGGTGTTCCACTCCTTGCACGCCACCTCGCAGGCCTTGCAGCCGATGCACACCGAGGTGTCGGTGAAGAACCCCACGCGAGCCGGGTGGTCGCCGTCGTAGCCGGCCTCGCCCTGCACGTCGGGCAGCGGCCCGAACAGCCGGTTGTCGGGGTCGCGCCCGGTGAAGGCCGGGCTCGCCGAACTGATCGAGGTCACGCCGGCCTCCTCTCTCCTGCTCCGGTCCTCACGGTCTCGGTCCTCACAGCGTCGATCCCTCGCCGGCCTCGGCCGCGACCGGGTCGCGGCCGTTGACCCCGACCCGCCCGGACGCGACCCCGGCGCGCTGCCGGTAGCCCTCCACGAAGTCGATGAGCTCCGGGCCGCGCGGACGCCGTCCCGGCCGGATGTCGGCGGTGCTGACCTTGTCCTCCTGGATGTGTGTGTTCGGGTCGAGGACGATCCCGAGCAGGTCGTTGGCCGAGTCGCCGGTCGAGATGCCGCTGTAGGACCAGTGGTAGGGCATCCCGATCTGGTGCACGACCTGGCCGTCCCGCAGCCTGATCGGCCGGATCCGCTCGGTGACCAGCACCTTCGCCTCGATCGCCGTCCGCGCGCTGACCAGCGTGGCGTACTCGCCGTTGGTCAGGCCGCGCAGCTCGGCGAGCTCCGGGCTGACCTCGACGAAGAACTCCGGCTGGAGCTCGGACAGGTAGGGCAGCGTGCGGCTCATCCCGCCGGCGGTGTGGTGCTCGGTCAGCCGGTAGGTGGTCACCTGGAACGGGAAGACGTCCGACAGCGGCGGGTTCTCCCGGTTCCACGGACCCGGGATGCGCTCCACCGTCGGGTTCGCCTGCTGCTTGTACAAGGCGTTCTGGACGACGGACTCCGCCGGCTCGTAGTGCGTCGGCAGCGGGCCGTCGACCACGCCCGCGGGCGCGAACAGCCACGCCTTGCCGTCGCCCTGCATGACGAACGGGTCGGCACCGCCGATCGCGTCCTGCGCCCGGGCACCGTCCGGCGGCACGTAGTCCGGCCGCTTGGTCGCCTCGAAGTCCGGGTTGTCCAGACCGGTCCAGCGACCGGCCTCCTCGTCCCAGTAGACGTACTTCTTGCGCTCGCTCCACGGCTTGCCGTCGGGGTCGGCCGACGCGCGGTTGTAGAGGATGCGCCGGTTGTACGGCCAGGCCCAGCCCCACTCGGAGGCCACCGGGCCCTGCTCGCGACCGGGCTTGCGCCGGGCGGCCTGGTTGACCTCGTCGGCGTAGACGCCGGAGTAGATCCAGCAGCCGCACGAGGTCGAGCCGTCGTCCTTCAGCTCCAGGTAGCCCGACACCGCACGCCCGTCCGGGCCGGTGCCGTTGATCTCCCGCAGGATGGCCTCGGCGCTCGGCTCCTGGTCGTGCCCGTGGAGCGGGTAGTCCCAGGTCAGGTCGAGCAGCGGGCGGTCCCGCGGGTCGGTGGAGCCGGCCAGCCGCTCGCGCAGGATGCGACCGAGGTGGAAGTAGAACCACAGGTCGCTCTTGGCGTCGTTCGGCGGCTCGACCGCCTTGTGCCGCCACTGCAGCACCCGCTGGGTCTGGGTGAAGGTCCCCTCCTTCTCCGCGTGCGTCGCCGCGGGCATGAAGAAGACCTCGGTGCCGATCGTCTCGGGCGCGAGCTCCCCGGTCTCGATCTCCGGCGACTCCTTCCAGAAGGTGGCCGACTCGATCATCTGCAGGTCGCGGACGACCAGCCAGTCGAGGTTGGCCAACCCGAAGCGGTTCATGCGCCCGTTGGGGTGCCCGACCGTCGGGTTCTCGCCGACCAGGAAGTAGCCGGAGACCTTGCCCTTGATCATGTCGGTGATCGTCCGGTACGAGCTGTGGTCGCCGTCGATCTTCGGCAGGTAGTCGAACGCGAAGTCGTTCTCCGGCGTCGCGGCGTCGCCCCACCAGGCCTTGAGCAGGCTGGTCATGTAGGCGCGCTTGTTGCCCCAGAAGCCGGCCTTGCCGGCCGCGTCGGCGCAGTACTCGTCGAGGTCGCCGTGCTGCAGCGCGTGCGGCATGGGCAGGTAGCCCGGCAGCAGGTTGTACAGCGTCGGGACGTCGGTCGAGCCCTGGATGCTCGCGTGCCCGCGCAGCGCCAGGATCCCGCCGCCGGGGCGGCCGATGTTGCCCAGCAGCGTCTGCAGGATCGAGCAGGTGCGGATGTACTGCGCGCCGACGCTGTGCTGCGTCCAGCCCACCGAGTACACCCACGCCGTCGTCCGCTCGCGGCCGCTGTTCTCGGTCACCCAGCGGGCGACCTGCAGGAAGACCTCCGGCTCGATGCCGCAGACCTCGGCCACCATCTCGGGCGTGTAGCGATCGAAGTGCCGCTTGAGGATCTGGAACACCGAGCGCGGGTGCTGCAGCGTCTCGTCGCGCTTCGGCTTGGCCGCGATCGGCGGGCCGCCGCTGCCGGCCGCCTGGGCGTGATCGGTCTTCTTGACCTCGGGGTCCTGCTCCCTGCGGTCCTGCTCCGCAGCGCCGGCCGGGTCGTCCGAGCCGGAGTGCGGCGGCTCCTCCGGCTCGTACTGCCAGCTGGACTCGTCGTACTGGTTCTTCTCCGGGTCGAACCCGGAGAACAGGCCGTCGAGGTCCTCGGAGTCGACGTAGGCCTCACCCACCAGCGCCGCGGCGTTGGTGTAGGCGACGACGTACTCCTTGAAGTACAGCTCGTTGTCGAGCACGTACCGGATCAGGCCGCCGAGGAACGCGATGTCCGTGCCGATGCGCAGCGGCACGTGCAGGTCGGCGATCGCGCTGGTGCGCGTGAACCGCGGGTCGATGTGGACGACCTTGGCGCCGCGCGCCTTGGCCTCACTCACCCACTGGAAACCCACCGGGTGGCACTCGGCCATGTTCGAACCCTCGATGACGATGCAGTCGGAGTTCGCGAGGTCTTCCTGGAAGTTCGTGGCGCCGCCACGACCGAACGAGGCACCCAGACCGGGCACCGTGGCGGAGTGCTATATGCGCGCCTGGTTCTCGATCTGGATCGCGCCCAGGGCGCTGTAGAGCTTCTTCATGAGGTAGTTCTCCTCGTTGTCGAGGGTCGCCCCTCCGAGGCTCGCTATCCCCATGGTGCGGTTGACGCGCTTGCCGTCGTTCTCGTCCTGCCAGCCCTTGCGGCGGGCCTGGAGCACCCGGTCGGCGATCATGTCCATCGCCGTGTCGAGGTCGAGGTCCTCCCACTCCGTCCCGAACGGACGGCGGTACTTCACCGTCGTCACGCGGGTCGGGCTGGTGACCAGCTGCTTGCTGGCGCTGCCCTTCGGGCACAGCCGCCCGCGGCTGATCGGCGAGTCCGGGTCGCCCTCGATCTGGACGATCTGCTCGTCCTTGACGTAGATGCGCTGGCCGCACCCCACCGCGCAGTACGGGCACACGCTCTGCACGACGCGGTCGGCGGTGGCCGTGCGGCTCACCACGTTCTCCGTCGCCTTGCTGCGTGCGGCCGCGCCGCGTCCGAGGGGGTCCGGCCCGGTCAGCTGCCGGAACACCGGCCACGCGTCGAGCCAGGTCTTCACGTGCGCAACTCTGCCACTTGTGCGTCAGCTCGGCGCTGCGGGACCCACCATGTCCGATGACAACCGTCCGTTGCGGTTCCGCGGACCGCCGTGCGCCGGGCCCCTCCGCCGTGATCACGGGGGCGTTGCACCGTCGACCGGCGTGTCGTCGCGTGTCACCTGCAACGACCCCGTGATCACCTCGCGGTCTCGGGCGGCCGGTTGGGCGGGATGTCGGCCAACCCCCCGATCGACTCGATCGAGGTCGGAGGCAGACCGGGAGAGGGGAGGTCCCGCACCCCGGACGTACCCCGCACGGGTCGAACCGGTGCCGGATCGTCGGTGGGGCGGTCGATACTGGACCAGTGGGCGGCCTGCACCTGCACTTCCTCGGCCACTCGACGGTGCGCGTCGAGTCGGCCGGGCACACGGTGCTGACCGATCCCCTGCTCACCGGGCGGGTCGGGCCGCTGCGCCGGGTGGTGCCGGCGCCCGCGCCGGAGACGTACGCCGGGGTCGACCTGGTGCTCATCAGCCACCTGCACGGCGACCACCTGCACCTGCCCTCGCTGCGGTTGCTCGACCCGGACGTGCGGGTCGTCGTCCCCCGCGGCGCCGGGGCGTGGCTCCGGGCGCGGGGCCTCCGGCACGTGGCCGAGGTGCTGCCCGGCGAGACGATCACCCACGGTGCGCTGCGGGTCACCGCCGTCCCGGCCGAGCACTCCGGGCACCGCTGGGGCCCGCGGCTGACGCACGGCCCCGACACCGGCGCGGTCGGCCACCTGGTCGAGGGCGCCGGGCGGACCGTCTACGCCGCAGGCGACACCGACCTGACCGACGCGATGTCACTGCTGGGCGAGCGCGGGGTCGACGTCGCGCTGCTGCCGGTGTGGGGGTGGGGGCTCACGCTGGGCCCCGGCCACCTCGACCCGGCGGGCGCGGCCGAGGCGGCGGCACGGCTGCGGCCGCGGGTCGCCGTCCCCGTGCACTGGGGCACCCTCGCGCTGCCCGGTGCCGCGCGGCTGCCGCGGATGCGCCAGCTGCTCACCGATCCGCCGCGCGACTTCGCCGCCGCGGTCGCCGCCCGCGGCCTGGACACCGCCGTGGTCGTCGCCGAGCCGGGCCGGCCGGTACCGCTGCCGGAGCCCGTCGGGACGACGCCGTGAGCGCGCTCGCCGCCGGCTGGACCGACGGCTCCATCGGCTACCCCGTCCTCTTCGGCGGCGTGCTGCTCGGCTCGGTGGTGCCCGTCGTGCCCACCGGGGCGGTGGTCGGCGCGGGCGCGGCGTTCGCCGTGACCGCGCACGAGCTCGACCTCGTGCTCGTCGTACTGGTCGCCACGCTCGGCGCATGGGCCGGTGACCTCATCACCTTCGCCATCTGCCGGTTCGGCGGGCCGGCGGCGGTCCGCTGGGTCGCCCGCGGTCAGCACGCCGACCGGGTCGAGGAGATCCGTGAGCAGTTCCGGCGGCACGGCTGGCAGATCATCGTCATCGGCCGGCTGCTGCCCGCGGGCCGCATCCCGGTGCTCCTGGCCGCCGGCGCGCTGACCTACCCGTGGCGGCGGCTGCTGCCGGCGTCCCTGCTCGCCGCGTTCCTCTGGGCGGTCGCCTACGCCGCCCTCGGCGTGCTCAGCGGCGGGATCTTCGACTCCCCGCTGGTCGCCGTCCTGCTGGCCACCGTGCTGGTGCTGCTCGTCGGGGCGGTCCTGAACGCGGTCGGCTCGCACCGCCGGCGCACCCCCGACCCGGAGCCCGAGCCCGACCCTCGGCCTGCGGCCCGGCATGACCGCGCCCTCGGGGCGGGTCCTCCAGCGGGGCCGCACGCCGGCGCGCGTCGTCCTCACCTGGGCGGCCAGCACCGCCGCGCTCGTCGTCCTCGACCGCTGGCTCGGCGCCTTCGACATGCCGTCGTGGTGGCAGCCGCCGCTGATCGCGCTGCTGCTCGGCCTGCTCACCGGCGTCGTGTGGCCGCTGGTCATGCGGGTCGCGCTGCCGCTGGCCTTCTTCACCCTCGGCCTGGGCAGCTTCCTGCTGCTGGGCGCCGCGGTGCTCGGCCTGTCCTTCCTGGTGCCCGGCGTGGTCATCGCCGACCTGCGCACCGCGGTCGTCGTCGGCGTCGCCATGGCCGGGGTCTCCGGGCTGGTCAGCAGCGTGCTCGCCCTCGACGAGGACGAGCTCTTCTTCCGCCGCGCGCGTCGCCGGGCCCGGGGGACGGCGGAGGGCGAGCCGTGCCCGCCCGGCGTGCTGTTCCTGCAGATCGACGCGCTCTCGTACGACACCGCCCGCCGCGCCGTCCGCGACGGGTCGATGCCGAACCTGGCCGCCTGGCTGCGCGCGGGCAGCCACGTGCTGACCTCCTGGCACACCGACTGGAGCTCGCAGACCGGAGCCTCGGTCTGCGGCATCCTGCACGGCTCCAACGCCGACATCCCCGGTTTCCGCTGGTACGACAAGGAGCGCGACCGCATCGTCCGGGTGTCCTCGCCGACCGACGCCGCCGAGATCGAGCGGTCGCACTCCGACGGCCGCGGGCTGCTGGCCGGCGGCGGTGCCGGCCACGGCAACCTGTTCACCGGCGACGCCGAGCACGTCAGCCTCACGATGAGCTCGCTGGCGCACGTCGTCCCCGCCGCCAGCCGGCGCGCGCGGCAGCGGCGCGAGCGGCCCGGCACGGGCTACTACGCCTACTTCGCCGACCCGGGCAACGCGCTGCGCACCATCGCGGTCTCCCTCGTCGACGTGTACCGCGAGCTGGTCGCCGCCGCCCGCGAGCGCCGGGACGACGTCCGGCCGCGGATCTCGCGCGGCGGCTTCTACCCGCTGGCCCGGCCGGGGACGACGGTCATCTCCCGCGACGTCGTCGTCTTCGCCCTGCTGGAGGACATGTTTGCCGGCCGGCCGGTCGCCTACGCGGACTTCCTCGGCTACGACGAGGCCGCCCACCACGGCGGGCTCGAGCGGGCCGACAGCCTGGCCGTGCTGCACAGCATCGACCAGCAGATCGGCCGGCTGCACCGCGCCGCCCAGCTCGCGCCGCGCGAGTACCACCTGGTCTGCCTCTCCGACCACGGCCAGACGCAGGGCGAGTCCTTCGCCACCCGGTTCGGGGAGACCGTCGAGCAGCTGGTCGGCCGGCTCTGCGGCGGGCGCGGCGAGCTGCCGGCCGGGCACCTCACCGGTCCGCGGGACAGCCGGCGGCTCACCGAGGGCTGGCAGGTCGGGGCGGCGCTGGCCGAGAGCGGCGGGCCGATCGCACGCCGGCTGCGCGAGCGGGTGGAGCGCGCCGAAGGGGTGCCGCACGCGCACGAGCTGCCCGCCGGCCGCGAGGGCCGGGTGCCCCGGGTGGCCCCGGGCGTGGTGGTCGCGGTCTCCGGCCACACCGCGATGGTCTCCTTCGCCGACATGCCCGGCCAGGTCTCGCTGGAGGAGATCGAGCGACACTGGCCCGCGCTGCTGCCCGGCCTGGTCGACCACGACGGCGTCGGCTTCCTGCTCGTGCACTCCGAGGAGCACGGCCCGGTGGTGCTCGGCCGCGACGGGCTGCACCGCCTGGCGACCGGCGAGGTGGTCGGCGAGGACCCGCTGCTGCCCTACGGCCCGCACGCCGCCGGCCTGGTGGCCCGCGGCTCGACGTTCCCGCACTGCCCGGACGTCGTCGTCAACAGCCGCTACGACCCGGGCACCGACGAGGCCTCGGCGTTCGAGCCGCACGTCGGCTCGCACGGCGGGCTCGGCGGACCGCAGCAGCACGCCTTCCTGCTGCACCCGCGCTCGTTCCGGGCGCCGGGCGAGGTCGTCGGCGCCGAGGCGCTGCACCGGGTGCTGCGCGGCTGGCTGACCGACCTCGGCCACCCCGAACCGACGGGGGACGGCGCTGCCGTCGGAGCACTCAGCGCGACGGCCCTGCGCTCCTCCGGCATCCGGGTGTGACCTGCGGCAGCACACCCGGTGACGTCCTCGTGAACTCCGTCGTGCCCCGTGGCGCCGCGGTGATCACCTCGCCGAGAGTGGGCTGATGCGACCCGACGCGCGCGCCTGGTTCGAGACCCGGACCACCGCGGCCCCCTCCCTCGACGCGCTCGACCTCGAGGTCCTGCTCCGCGCCAAGCGCCGCGGGCAGCACCGGGTCAGCGTCGTCCTCCCGGCCCGGGACGAGGAGGCGACCGTCGGCGGGCTGGTCGCCGACCTGCACGAGCAGTGGGTCCAGCGGGCCCCGCTGGTCGACGAGCTGCTCGTCGTCGACTCCGACTCGATCGACGCCACCGCCGCGGTGGCCCGCGCCGCCGGGGCCGAGGTCGTCGCCGCCGCCGACGTGCTCCCCGGCCACGGCAGCCGCCCCGGCAAGGGCGAGGCGCTGTGGAAGGGGCTGGCCGCGACCACCGGCGACCTCGTGGTGTTCCTCGACGCCGACCTGCTCGGCGACGTCCGGCACTTCGTACCCGGACTGCTCGCCCCGCTGCTCACCGACCCGCAGGTCGACTACGTCAAGGGCTGCTACACCCGGCCGCTGGAACTGGGCGGGTCGTCGGTCCCGGCCGGCGGCGGACGGGTCACCGAGCTGACCGCGCGGCCGCTGCTCGACGCGCTGTGGCCGGAGCTCGCCGGGTTCGTGCAGCCACTGGGCGGCGAGTACGCCGGACGACGGTCGGCGCTGGAGCAGGTGCCGTTCGTGTCCGGCTACGGCGTCGAGGTGGGGCTGCTGGTCGACCTGCTGCGGCTCTCGGGGCTCGGCGGGCTCGCGCAGGTCGACCTGGGCGTGCGCCGGCACATCTCGCAGGGGCAGGAGGCGCTGGGCCGGATGGCCGGGCAGGTCGTGTCGACGGTGCTCACCCGGGCCGGGCGCGGGCACTCCGGCGGCCTGCTCACCCAGTTCCGGCACGACGGCACGGGGTTCGTGCCGCACAGCACCGCGGTCGCCGTCGACGAGCGGCCGCCGCTGGCGACGGTGGCCGAGTACCGGGCGCGGTTGGGCGACGTCGTCGTCGGCTGACACCGGACTCCCCCTGGACCTCGGCTCCTGCTCGCACACGAGAGCGGGGGCCGGGCTTCCGCGGGGGTACCCGTGCGCCGGCGGCGGAGGGCCCGCAGCGCCCGACTCTCCCCTCCGGACAGTCGGGCGCTGCCCACCATGCGGGGCAGGGGCTGAGCGGCCGGAGGGTCACCTCCCAGCGGGAGACCGGACGCGGACAGCGGCCCGCGACGAGCCCTTCTCGTGCATCCTGTCGCCCGACGGGGACCTCCGTGCCGACATCGACGTCGGCACCCGGCCTGGGGGGAGACGCGTGCGACCTGACGTCCGCCGCTGGCTCCATCGCCGCACCTTCACCGCCGAGACGTGGCAGGCACCCGACCTGGTGAACGCCAAGGGCACCCGCGGCGTCACCGTGAGCGTCGTGCTCCCCGCCCTCGACGAGGAACGCACCGTGGGCGCCATCGTGGCCACGATCCGCGAGGCCCTGGTCGAACGCTGTCCGCTGGTCGACGAGGTGGTCGTCGTCGACAGCGGGTCCAGCGACCGGACGGCGGAGGTCGCGGCCGCCGCCGGCGCCCGCGTCGTCTCCGTCGACACGGTGCTCCCCCGCCACGGCAGCCGGCCGGGCAAGGGCGAGGCGCTGTGGAAGTCGCTGCACGCGACCACCGGCGAGCTGATCGTCTTCGTCGACTCCGACCTGGTCGACTTCGACCCGAGGTTCGTCGTCGGCCTGCTCGGCCCGCTGCTCACCGAGCCCAGCATCGGCTACGTCAAGGCGCTCTACGACCGGCCGCTGACCACCACCGACGGGATCGTGCCCTCGGGCGGCGGCCGGGTCACCGAGCTGGTCGCCCGCCCGCTGCTCAACGCCTTCTGGCCCGAGCTGGCCGGCTTCGTCCAGCCGCTGTCCGGGGAGTACGCCGGCCGCCGGGAGCTGCTCGAGCAGGTGCCGTTCGTCTCCGGCTACGGCGTGGAGCTCGGCCTGCTCGTCGACCTGGTGGCCCTGGCCGGGCTCGACGCGCTGGCCCAGGTCGACCTCGGCACGCGACAGCACACCCACCAGGCCGACGCGGCACTCGGCCGGATGGCCGGGCAGATCCTGCAGACCGCGCTCGCCCGCTGGCAGTGCACGGGCCGGCCGGAGAGCGAGCTGCTGCAGTTCCTGCGCACCGGCGACGGCCTCGAGGGCGTCACCTGGGACGTCGGGGTGGTCGAGCGCCCGCCCATGCGATCGGTCCGCGCCGCCGATCGCCGGGCCGGGGGCCGGTCGTGAAGATCCTGATGGACGCCGGCCCCTGGCTGCCGGTCCCGCCGCCCGGCTACGGCGGCCTGGAGAACGTCGTGGCCACGCTCACCACGGAGCTGCGGGCCCGGGGACACACCGTCGTCCTGGCCTCGGTCGGCGACTCGACGCTGCCGGTCGACGGCCTGGTCAGCGCCTTCCCCAGCGGCCGGTTCGAGCAGCTCGGCGGGCCGTACCCGCAGGTGGTCGGCACCGCGCACGCGCACGAGCAGGTGGTGCTGGCGACCCTGGCCGAGCACGCGCTGGCCGGTGCGCCCTTCGACGTCGTGCACAGCCACGTCGAGGTGGTCGGCCCGGCGCTGCTGGTCGGCCTGGGGGACGCCGCCCCGCCGACGCTGGCCACGCTGCACTGGGACACCCGCCGCAACGCCGACTTCTGGGCCTCCTTCGACGGCGCGGGCCGGGTCTGGTTCGCCGGCGTCTCCGACACCCAGGTGGCCCAGGCGCCCGCGGCGCTGCGCGAGCAGGTGGTCGGCGTCGTCCCGCTGTCGGTGCCGGTCGACGGCCCACCCCCCGTGCCGCGGACGGACCGGTCCGACGCCGTCCTCGTGCTCGCCCGGCTGTGCGAGCCCAAGGGCATCGACACCGCGCTGCGCGCCTGCCGCGCGGCCGGGGTGCCGCTGGTGCTCGCCGGACCGGTGGGCGGGCTGCCCGACCGGGAGGCGCTGGAGCGGGCCCTGGCCACCCCCGGCCACCCGGCTCGCTCCCACCCCGACGTCGCGTGGTTCCTCGAGCACGTCGACCGGCACCTCGACGGCGGCTCCGCGCGGTGGATCGGCAGCGTCGGGGGTGCGGCGAAGGACGAGCTGCTGCGCACCTCCCGCGCGGTGCTGTTCCCCATCCGCTGGGAGGAGCCCGGCGGCACCGCCGTCTGCGAGGCCCTCGCCGCCGGGACGCCGGTGGTCGCCATGGCCCGCGGCTGCCTGCCCTCGCTGGTGGACGACGGGCGCACCGGCTTCCTCGCCACCGACGAGGCGGGCTTCACCGCGGCGCTGGGGCGGCTCGACGAGATCGACCCGGAGACCTGCGCCGCCGAGGCCCGCCGCCGCTTCGCCCCCGCCGTGATGGCCGACGGCTACGAGCGGCTCTACGCCGCGACGCTGGCCCGCGCGCGCACCCGGTCGCGCACCCGGTCGCGCAGCGCTCTCCCGCGGCGGCTCCCTGTCGGCTGACGGTCGGCGATTTCCGCGGAAATGGCCGTCACGGCCGGACGGCCTCCCCGGTGCGCGCGGACCCCGCGATCGCCACCGCGACCCGGTGGGTGCGCAGCGCCTCGGCGTAGTCGACCAGCCCCTCCGCCGGCGCACCGCCGGCGAGCACGTCGACGAACGCCCGGTCGACCGCGGTACGCCCGTCGACCCGCGGCTCGCTGCGCCGGGCGCCGTCGGCGGTCGTGACGGTCAGCGCGGTCTCGGTGAGCTCGACCGCCGCGCCGTCGCACACCACGTCGAGACCGGCGGCCAGCTTGCCGGGCAGCGAGCAGGCGGCGGTCACCGTGCCGACGGCGCCGGAGTCGAAGGTGAGCAGCGCGGCGGTCGCGTCGTCGACGTCCCGGCCCTCCGCGGTGGACGGCGCCGCGGTGGCGCGGACCTCGACCACCTCGCCGGCCAGCAGCCGGGCCAGGTCCAGCACGTGGGTGAGCTGCTCGACCACCTGCCCGCCGGACCGCTCCCGCCGCGACCACCAGGCCGGTGGCGGCACCTTGTCCAGCCAGGTGGCGTCGACCAGCCGGGGCCGGTGCGCGGCGCAGACGGCGCGGGCGGCGGCCACCGTGTCCAGGTGCCGCCAGTGGTAGCCGGTGGCGGTGGGCAACCCGGCCCCGGCCACGGCGCGCGCCACCTCCTCGGCGACCGCGACGCCGGTGGCCAGCGGCTTCTCGACGAAGAAGGGGAGGCCGGCACGGACGGCGGCCAGCTCGAGCTCGCCGTGCGCGAAGGGCGGCACGCACAGCCAGACGCCGTCCAGCCGCTGGGCGAGCAGCCGGTCGACGTCGTCGACCGCCAGCACGCCGAGCTCGGCGGCGAGCGCGTCGGCGGCACCGGGGACGGCGTCGGCGACGCCCACCAGCTCGACGTCGGGGAAGCCGGCCAGCGTCCGCGCGTGGCGGGCGCCGACACCACCGGCCCCGACGAGTCCGACGCGGACGGGGGTGCCGGTGCTCGGTTCGCCCATGGCGGGGTCCTGCCCCGGCCGCGGAGCGCGCAACCGCAGGTCGGCCGCGGAACGGGCGTCCCCGACGACCGCACACGCCGCGCGACACGCCGACCTGAGGCACTCTGGGAGGGGTGATGTCGTCGTCCGCACCGTCCCCGCCGGCCCCGCCGGGCGCGGGACCCACCGTCCGCGACCCGAGCCGTGGCTCCGTGCCGCGGCCGGTGCCCGACGACGACCCGGCCCGGCGGGCCGACGGCGACACGCCGATCCGCCGGCAGACCACGCTGGCCGGCCCGGCCGGCCACCCCGACGCGACCGCACCATCCATCCTGGTGGAGAGGCGGGGGCGAGCTGTGCTGGCCGACGGGTCCGAGCGCACAATGGCCGGTGAAGCGGGGCAGACCGTGTTATCTACGGAGCGGAGTTAACCTGGCACCGTGAGTGATGTCATTGACCGGCGCGCCCGCAAGAAGGCGCAGACCCGGACGCTCATCCGCGAGACCGCGCAGCGACTGTTCGCCGAGCGCGGTTTCGAGGCGGTCACGATCGCCGACATCGCCGCGGCAGCGGACGTCGCCGTCCAGACCGTCTTCAACCACTTCCCGACGAAGGAGGACCTCTTCTTCGACGGGCACACGCCGTGGGTGGAGGGCGCCGCGGAGGCGGTGCGCTCCCGCCCGGCGGGCACCGCTCCGCTCGACGCCCTGCACGCCTACCTCGTCGAGCGGGTCGCCGTACACGTCCGGCAGCTCACCGACCCCGAGGGGCGGACGTTCGACGCCACGCTCGAGGCCTCCCCCGCGCTGCGCGCCCGCGAGCGCGAGCTGCACCACGAGGCGACCGGGCGGCTCGGCGACGCGCTCTACGAGGTCTGGTCGACCGAGGGCGGCGCCCCGGCGGTCCCCGACGACGTCCGCACGGCCGCCTCGGTGACCGCTGCGGTCTGGCTGGCCGCCGTCCGCACGCTGATCGTCCAGCACCGCCGGCTGCTCACCGGCCCGGCCGGTGCACTCCTCGGTGACGCCGAGGAGGGCGTCACCCTCGCCTGCTCGGTCGCCGAGCAGGTGTTCAGCGGGCTCGGCTCGGCGATGTCCCCGCGGGCGAAGGGCGGGCTGCGACCCACCGGCTGACGTCAGACCGGAGCGCGTTCCTCGTCGAGCGCGACCACCGGCAGCAGCACCTCGTCCAGCACACGCTGCACCTCGTCGCGACTCATGGGGCCGCGGGCCGAGGTGTAGCGCTGCACCAGAAGGCCTCGATGACCGAGCACAGCAGCGCCAGCCGCGCGGCGGGGACCTCGTGCCCCCGCTCGGCCGCCCGGGCGCCGATCGTCTGGACGGCCTCGGCGAGCGGGCGGACCAGCGCGACCTCCAGGCCGGCGCGCAGGTCCTCCTCGTGGCGGGCCGCGCCGACCAGGCTGGCCGCCGCCCGCTCCTCGCGGTCCAGCGGCCGGCGCCAGCGGTCGACGAGCGCGGCCAGGTCCTCGCGCAGCGAGCCCTGGTCGGCCGGCACCCGGACCAGCGTGAAGCGGCCCACCGCGGTGCGCGCCATCGCCGCCATCGTGGGCCAGCGCCGGTAGATACCGGCCTTGCCGGCGTGGGCACGTGCGGCCACGCGGTCGCTGTTGAGCTTGCCCCAGCCCTCCTCGGCCAGGATGTCGACCGCGACGGAGAGCAGCTGCTCGGACAGTTCGGCGCTCAGTGGACGCCCCGGCGTGCCGCTCACGCCAGGACCAGGGAGATACGGGTCACGGAGTCATCGTGGCGCGCGGCTGGAGTCACCACAACGACGACACCGGCGAGTTCCCGGTTTTTCAGAGATTTCACGTTCCGGAAACAAGGGGGGTCGTCCGGCCTGTCACCCTGCGCGTCAGGCCCCCGCGGCGCTCTCGACCCGGACTCGCAGGCCCGCTCCGTCGTCCACCAGGCGACCCGCGTCCGCCGCCTCCGCGACCACGCCGTCCCAGCGCTGCCCCCAGTCACCGGCGCCGGCCTGGGGCTCGGCAGCCGCCCGCAGCGCCGCGACGTCCAGGACGCCGGTCTGCGCGTCCTCCACCCGGCCCAGGCCGGCGTCCCGCAGCACCTGGTCGGCCTCCTCGTCGGTCACCGCACCGAGGGCCAGGTGCACCCCGGTCAGGTCGTCGACGTCGACCACCCGCACCTCGGGCCGCTCGTCGGCACCGCCCACCACCTCGACGATCACGTTGTCCTCCTCGTAGTTCCGATTGCCCCCCTGCAGGGTCCCGCCGTGGCCCCGGCCCGGGTCCCACCCTGAGCTCGCGCAGGGTGGGGAGGACGGGGTCCTTCCACGGTGGGGGCAGGAGGGTCCTCTCTCACACGTGCCATGCCCACACACGTGTTCCGCCACGGCTCCGCTCCTCGCTCGCAGAGCTCGCTGCGATGCTCACCGCGCGTCACACGTGCCATGCCCACACACGTGTTCCGCCACGGCTCCGCTCCTCGCTCGCAGAGCTCACTGCGATGCTCACCGCGGCGTCACACGTGCCAGGGGAAACGGGAGAAGTCCGGATCCCTCTTCTCCAGGAACGCGTCGCGTCCCTCGACGGCCTCCTCGGCCATGTACGCCAGCCGCGTGGTCTCCCCCGCGAACAGCTGCTGGCCGACCAGCCCGTCGTCGATGAGGTTGAAGGAGTACTTGAGCATCCGCTGCGCGGTCGGGCTCTTGGCCACGATCCGTCGTCCCCAGTCCAGCGCGGTGCGCTCCAGCTCGGCGTGCGGGACGACGCGGTTGACCATGCCCATGCGGTGCGCGTCCTCGGCGG
>NZ_NVPT01000310.1 GCF_002802985.1 Geodermatophilus chilensis
ATGCGCCCCGCCGCGTTTCGACGCCTCCGCTGCCGCTTACGCGTCACATCGTCGTAAGGTCCGTGAACGCATTGCGACCGCTGAAGCACAGTGGGTCGTACAAGCGAGGCACCGGCCAGCGGTTCCTCTACACCTACCCGTCGAAGAAAGCGCTGCTCTCGGTGACGGACAAGGTGCGGACGCTGACCCGCAGAGCACGACACCGGACGCTGTCTGACCTGCTGCACCGGCTCAACCCGGTGTTGCGGGGATGGGCCACCTACTTCCGGCACGGGGTCTCGAAGGCGACGTTCAGCTACCTGGGCCACTTCGCATGGCAGCGGGTCATCGGCTGGCCGCGCAAACGACACCCCGGCATCTCGTGGGCACGGCTGCGCAGGCGCTTCCTCTCCGGATGGACGCCGACGCAGGACGGGATCAGCCTGTTCGACCCCGCGACGGTGACGGTCAGCCGCTACCGATACCGCGGAAACAAGATCCCGCTCCCCTGGACAGCACCCCCGACCCCCACCGCAGCCTGACCTGACGGCATGGGCCTGTGGCGAGCCGGATGCTCGGAGACGGGCACGTCCGGTTCGGAGGGCGGGCCGGAGAAACGGACCAGGACGAAAGCCTGGCACCGCGCCCCGGCCCGACCCACCACCTACGTGCCGACCTGGTCAGGCTTCGTCTACGCCGCCTTGGCCATCGACCTGTACTCCCGGGCGATCGTCGGCTGGTCGGCGGCCACCACCAAGGACGTCGCCTTCGTCGAGAACTGCCTGCGCATGGCGCTGTGGCGGCGAGATCACACCGGCCGGCCAGTGCGCCCGGGGATGATCCACCACAGCGACGCCGGCTCGGTACACCGCCATCCGGTTCATCGACACCCTCGCCCTCGAGGGCCTGGTCGCCTCCATCGGCTCGGTCGGCGACGCCTACGACAACGCCGCCGCCGGGACCGTCATGGGCCTGTTCAAAAACGAGGCGCTCGCCGCCGGCTCCCCGTTCCGCGACGGCCCACTGCGGCACCTGGCCGACGTGGAGATCGTCACCACCGACTACGTCCACTGGTACAACCACGCCCGCCTGCACAGCGAGCTCGGCTACGTCACGCCCGAGGAGTACGAGCAGGCCTACTACGCTGCCCCACCGGACCCACCACCCGGGGAGTCCTCACACCGGAAGACGGCATGAGACCCGGGACGGTTCACCACCTCTCGCGGATGTGGAGAGCGTTCAGCCGTGTGCCGGTCAGACCTGTGGATGCGGGTCGTTCCCGCGATCGCGCGCGCGGGTTGCCCCTGGCATGCCGGAGACCACTTGGTGCAGGTCGTCGATGAGTTCGAGCATGGCGTGGAGGTCGGGCGGGACCTGCCGCAGCTCCAGGGAGGTGGGTAGGTCACCGCTATTGAGCGCGTTGACCAGGCGCGGAGCCTGGTCGGTGAGGGCGGCGAGGTTGGCTGTGCGCTCGGCGGAGAAGAGAACGGGGAGCTGCTCGAGGACGGCCTGCAGCGCCGCGGCCCGCGAATCTGTGAGCGTCTCGTCGAGGCGCTGAAGGACGCGGGCGGTCGCGTCGGGCCGGGCGGCGGACAGCAGCGCGTTCAGTCGTTCGACGTTGTCGTCGGTGAGCAGTGCGTCGAGTCGGTCGAGGAGCCGGCTGACGCGGTCATCGGCCAGGAGTTGCTCGAGGCGATCCAACAGTGCGCTGAGGTGGTCGATCTGGTCGTGGTCGTCGCCGAGCAGGCGGTCGACGAGCTAGCCGAGCCGTTTCCACCGGGTGGAGGTGGACAGGCTGTCCAGTTGGTCTAGCGCATGGGGGACGACGTCAGGTCGGGTGGACAGGGCGTCTAGCGCGGCCCCCACTGCTTCGGTCCGCTGTCGGGTCAGCGTGGAGTCGAGTCGGTCGACCAGCTCCCGAGCCTGGAGCGCCGCCTGCAGCAGGGGCTCGATTCGCGGTGCGGCGGCGTCGGCCCGCTGGAGGAGCCGGTTGCCGCGGCCGACCAGCTCCTCGATGCGGGGCATCGCCGCCTGGGCTTGTGTCAGCGCGGAGGCCAGCGCTTGGACCACATGGGTTACGGTCCGCGCGGCGTCCAGGACGTGCCGTGGTCTGAACAGCGGTACGCGCATGCGAATCGACCTCCGAGTAGCAAGTGATTGCGGTTCATGGGCATCAGGCCACGGGATGTGAGTGGGCCTTGCGCGTCAGAAGGCTGCGGATGGTGGCAGGTCAGCGTGCAGAACCGCATAACCGACGCCAACGAGAAAGCCGAACCCCAGATGGCCGGAGGTTGTCCCGGGTCTCGTAGAAGTTGAGGTGGCGGTCCCCTGCCCGCACCGGCCGTGAGGTAGGTGTTGGGCGTCCGCCAAGACACCACTGACAGG
>NZ_NVPT01000311.1 GCF_002802985.1 Geodermatophilus chilensis
GCCGCCGAGGGCGAGCAGTGCCCGGCGCCGCGCGTTGCCGTCGGACCGCCGGAGAGCCGTGGCGGCGCACCAACTACGCCGGCCGTCCGGTGACCCTGCTCGGCGGGCCGGCGCTGGCGCTGGCCGCGACGGCGTCCGCGGTGGCCGGCGCACCCACGGGGACCCGCGCGGCCGCCGCGCTGGTCGGCACCGTCTCCGGGCTGGTCGGCGGCTACGACGACCTCGCCGGCGCCCGCCCCGAGCAGGCGCGGGACAAGGGGCTGGCCGGGCACCTGCGCGCGCTGCGCGCCGGGCGGGTCTCGGCCGGCGCGGTGAAGGTCGCCGGGATCGGCGCCGCCGCCGCGGCCGCGGCACTGCTCACCCAGCGCGACCGCGGCCTCGCCGACGCCGTCCTCACCACCGGGCTGGTCGCCGGCACCGCCAACCTGGCCAACCTGCTCGACCTGCGCCCCGGCCGCGCGGCCAAGGTCGCCGTGCTCGCCGCCGCCGCCGGGCTGGGCGGCCCGTCGGGCTCCCTCGTCGCCGGGCCGCTCGGCGCGAGCCTGGCCGTGCTGCCGGCCGACCTGGGGGAGCGGGTCATGCTCGGCGACTGCGGCGCCAACGCCGTCGGTGCGCTGCTCGGGCTGCGGCTGGCCGCGGCGCCGGGCCGCCCGGCGCGGGCCGGGGCGCTGGCGGCCGTCGTCGGGCTCACCCTGGCCAGCGAGCGGGTGAGCTTCACGCGGGTCATCGAGGCCACCCCCGTCCTGCGCGCCCTGGACCGGCTCGGCCGCCGCGGGGCATGAGTTCCCGGCAGGTCGTCCGTGGGGTCGCCGGCGCCGCCGCGCTGATCGCCGTCCTCACCGTGCTGGCCCGGCTCGCCGGGTTCGGCCGCACGCTGGTGTTCACCAACGCCGTCGGCGCGGGCAGCACCGGTGACACCTACCTCGCGGCGAACAGCGTCCCGAACATCGTCTTCGAGGTGGTCGCCGGCGGTGCGCTGGCCAGCCTCGTCGTCCCGATGCTGGCCGGCGGCATCGCCACCGGCGACCGCGAGCAGGTCCGGCGCACCGCCTCGGCGCTGCTCGGCTGGAGCCTGCTGGTGCTCACCCCGCTGGCCGTGCTGCTGGCGGTCTGCGCCGAGCCGGTCGCCCGGCTGCTGCTCGGCTCGCAGGACCCGGGGCAGGTCGACCTCGCCGCCCGCTTCCTCGTCGTCTTCGCGCCGCAGGTCGTGCTCTACGGCATCGGCATCGTGCTCACCGGTGTGCTGCAGGCGCACCGCCGCTTCGCCGCCCCCGCGCTCGCGCCGCTGCTGTCCAGCGTGGTCGTCGCCGCGGCCTACCTGACCTTCGCCGCGATCGGCGGCAGCCGGACGGCGGAGGGTCTGGGCACCCCCGCCGAGCTGGTCCTCTCCGTCGGGACGACGCTCGGCGTGGCCGCGCTGTCGCTGTCGCTGCTGCTGCCGGTGCGGCGGCTGCGCCTGGGCCTGCGGCCGTCGCTGCGCTTCCCCGTCGGCGCGGCGCCGCGGGTGCGCCGGCTGGCCGTCGCCGGGGTGCTCACCCTCGCCGGGCAGCAGCTGCTGGCCGCGGTGGCGATCCGGCTGGCCAACGCCGGCGCGCCCGACGGCACCCAGGTGGTCTACGCCGCCGCGCTGACGGTCTTCCTCGTGCCGTGGGCCGCGCTGGCCGTGCCGCTGGCCACCTCGGCCTACCCGGGGCTGGCCGAGCGCGCCGAGACCGGCGACGAGGCCGGCTTCCGCCGGGCCCTGGCCCCGGTGACCACCCTCGTCGTCGTCGCCTCGACGGTGGCGGCGGCGGTGCTGGTCGCGGTGGCCGGGCCGATGGCGGGGGTGTTCCTCGCCGGGCAGCCGGCGGGCGTCGTGGGCGCGCTGCGCGACACGATCGTCGCCTTCGCCCCGGGGCTGCCCGGCTACGGGCTGGTGGCGGTGCTCTCCCGCGCGATCTACGCCCGCGGGCTGTGGCGGGCGCCGACGGCGTGCGTGCTCGGCGGCTGGCTGCTCGCCGTGGCGGCCGACGTCGTCCTCGCCGCGGTGCTGCCGGCCGACGACCGCGGCGTCGCCCTCGCCGCCGGGCACAGCGCCGGGGTCACCGTGGCGGGGCTGGCGCTGCTCGCCGTCGTCGCCCGGGTCGTGGGCCCGGCCGGGCTCGCGGGCGTCGTCCGCACCGGGTTGCCCGCGCTGCTGGCCGCCGCGCTCGCCGCCGCCGCGGGGCTCGCCGTCGCCGGCGCGCTGGGCGCCGACCCGGTGCCGCCTGTCTCTTATACACATACTACGCTGCCCACGACTCCTTACGTCGAGAACTCGCTGGGCGTCGTCGTCTTCCACAAACACA
>NZ_NVPT01000312.1 GCF_002802985.1 Geodermatophilus chilensis
GACAAGCGCGAGTTCGTCTTCCGGGGCACCATCGACGTCGCCTCGATCAAGATCTGGCTGCGGACCCCCGCCAACCAAGATCCGCCAGACACGCCCTAGTGCCCGTTCGGCTTCATGCACGGACCTCCTCGACGCAACAGTCCCCGATCAGCCTGCCGGCCGGTGATGACATCCGCGGTCGCCGTCACGACCGCGCACGGCCTCCGGTTCCGGGTCCCACGCACGCCACGTCCCCGGCTCAGTCCGAAGAACATCCGCGGGCGGTGTCACCAAACGGGACAAAACGGCGCCTTCTCCGGCTGAGAGCAGCAGCCGCCGGGTGGGAGCGCCGATGTGGAAACAGGACCGGACAGCACGACGCATCGGCACGTCCCCCAGCTCCCATGCGGGTGATGTTGCTCAAACCCAAGCCACCGGGGGCAGCGACGACGTCGCGCCGATCCGAGAGGCCATCTGCCCCTGGGCCCTTCAGGCCCTCGTCGCCGCCTACGGCAGGGACACCTACCGGCTGCTGACCGATCTGGCCGACCTCCTCGAAGCGAGCATCGCCTACGTCGACCGGCCCACCGTCGAGGCTCACCTGGAGCGGCCGCTGTCCGACGACGAATGGTCGGCAGTCACCGCTCAGTTCAGCGCGATGGCCTTCGACGAGCATGTCGGGGATGCCGGCACCGTCCGCACCGACTGGATCGAAGACACACTCCACCGGGCCGGCGTCCCCGGCCACACTCCACTTGTAACCCAGAGCTCGGCTCCTCCCCGGCAGCCGGTGCGTCGATGAGGGTCAGCCGCACCTGCCGGGCCTGCGGCTACACCGCCGACTACGCCACCGCTCGACTCGCCGACGCTCACCACCCCCGACACTCCTGCGAGAAGCACCGGCGCGGCCTCGAGCAAGCTCGTCGCCGAGCTCAGCAACTCCAGCCTCGAGTGACGCGCGCGTGCACCCATCCGCAAACCCGCCATCAGCACGGCACCCGCGCCGCCTACGTCAAGGACCGCTGCCGCTGCGCCGACTGCACCGCCGCCAACACCGCCGCCAGCCGCACCGCCACCAGAGAACGGACTTACGGCCGCTGGCACCCCTACGTGGACGCCGCCCCCGTCCGCGGACACATCGCTGCCCTGCGCGCCGCCGGCATCGGCGTCGAGCGCATCGCGCAGCTCGCCGGCCTCTCGGTCAGCCACATCCGCCAGCTGGCCGAACACGACCGCAGCGGATCCCCGACGACGCAGCGGGTCCGCCCGAGCACGGCCGCCCACGTACTTCGCGTTAGCATCGACAGCGCCAGCCGGGCGCCCAGCAGCCGCGTCGACGCCACCGGCACCCGCCGCCGCCTGCAAGCGCTCATCGCCATCGGCTGGCCGGCCGAGCTTCTGGCAGATCCACTCGGCCGCCGCCCCAACAGCCTGCTCCGCAGCATGACCGGTCAGTCGGTCACCGCCCGCACCGCCTACGAGGTCGCGAGCCTCTACGAGCGGCTGTGGAATACCACGCCACCACGGATGACCGGCGAGCAGCGTGCCGTCGCCGACGCCGCCCGAGCCCACGCCGCCGCACGCGGCTGGCTGCCGCCGCTGGCCTGGGACGACATCGACACCGACCCCGCACCGCCGAAATCTACTGCCAGCCCTTCCTGGCCGCACGACATGGACGAGATCGCAGTGGAACGTGCTGTTGCCGGTGACAACGTTTCCTACGACGACCTCACCGCACTCGAACAACAAGAGGTCGTCCGCCGTCTCACCGCCCGCGGTAGCTCCATCCGGGACATCGCTGCCCTGCTCGGCACGACCAAGCGCACCGTCTCCCGCCGGCGCGCATCCTTGGGCGCGGCATAGACCAGGCTGCAGACCGGTCCGACCTACACCGCGGCGACCGACCGGTTGGCGACCCTTCCGCGGCCAGCATCGGCAACGACGATCTCCAGCCGGCCAAGCTGGCCATGCGGGTTCGATTCCCGTCACCCGCTCCACGCACTGACTAGCTCGTATGCCCGTTTGTCGAGCTCAGCAGGGCATTGTTACTCCCTTCATGCCTCAGTGATGCCGACCCCTGTTGACCGCTGACCACCGGACTTGACCGGTGCTTGTGGCACGGCTGAGGCACGACCTCATGGGCACTCCAGTCAGACCGGACTTCCGAAGATCGTGAGCACGCGACCGGCCCAATTCGCTGATTGACCTGGAGGGATGCGGGCAGGCCGCGATGGGGTCGTGTTACTACAGGCGC
>NZ_NVPT01000313.1 GCF_002802985.1 Geodermatophilus chilensis
GAGCTGGCCCGACGCCACCGGCCACTTCGGGGTCTTCGGTGGCCGGTTCGTGCCCGAGGCGCTGATCGCCGCCCTCGACGAGCTGACCGAGGCCTACGAGGCGATGCGCGTCGACCCGGCGTTCCTCACCGAGTTCGACCGCCTGCAGCGCGACTACACCGGCCGGCCGAGCCCGATCACCGAGGTGCCGCGGTTCGCCGAGCACGCCGGGGGTGCGCGCGTCTGGCTCAAGCGCGAGGACCTCAACCACACCGGTTCGCACAAGATCAACAACGTCCTGGGTCAGGCACTGCTGACCAAGCGGATCGGCAAGACCCGGGTCATCGCCGAGACCGGTGCCGGCCAGCACGGGGTCGCGACGGCGACCGCCGCGGCGCTCATGGGGCTGTCCTGCACGGTGTACATGGGCGAGGAGGACACCCGGCGGCAGGCGCTGAACGTCGCCCGCATGCGCCTGCTGGGTGCCGAGGTCATCCCGGTGACCACCGGCTCGCGCACGCTCAAGGACGCCATCAACGAGGCGTTCCGCGACTGGGTGACCAACGTGGAGACGACGAACTACGTCTTCGGCACCGTCGCCGGGCCGCACCCGTTCCCGGCGATGGTCCGCGACTTCCAGCGGGTGATCGGCGACGAGGCACGCGAGCAGCTCCTGGAGCGGGAGGGGCGGCTGCCCGACGCCGTCCTCGCCTGTGTCGGGGGCGGGTCCAACGCGATCGGCATCTTCACCGCGTTCGTCCCCGACGAGGGCGTGCGCCTGGTCGGCCTGGAGGCCGGGGGCGACGGCGTGGACACCGGCCGGCACGCGGCCACGATCACCGGCGGGTCGCCGGGGGTGCTGCACGGCGCCCGGTCCTACCTGCTGCAGGACGAGAACGGCCAGACGATCGAGTCGCACTCCATCAGCGCCGGCCTGGACTATCCGGGCGTCGGCCCCGAGCACTCCTACCTGCACGACATCGGCCGCGCGGAGTACCGCGCGGTCACCGACGCCGAGGCCATGGAGGCCTTCGCGCTGCTGTGCCGGACCGAGGGCATCATCCCGGCGATCGAGTCGGCGCACGCGCTGGCCGGCGCGCTGACCCTGGGCCGTGAGCTGGGCCCGGACGCAGTGCTGCTGGTCAACCTCTCCGGTCGCGGCGACAAGGACGTCGAGACGGCATCGCGCTGGTTCGGCCTCGGCGATCGCGAGCACGTCGAGCCCGGCGCCGGCATGGACACCGACCAGCAGCCCACCGAGGGCGCGGTCACCTCCGGCGACGCGGTCGCCGGCCAGGACGCGGGGGAGTCGGCGTGAGCGCCCTGCAGGACACCATCGCGAAGGCGAGGGCCGAGGGTCGCTCGGCGCTGGTCGCCTACCTGCCGGTCGGCTACCCGGACGTCGACGCCTCGATCGCCGCCATGGTCGCCGCCGTCCAGGGCGGGGCCGACGTCATCGAGGTCGGCGTCCCCTACAGCGACCCCGGCATGGACGGCCCGGTGATCCAGCAGGCCGTCGACCCGGCGGTGCGCGCCGGCGTCGGCATGCCCGACGTGCTGCGCGCCGTCGAGGCGGTCGCCGCGACCGGCGCGGTACCGGTGGTCATGAGCTACTGGAACCCGATCGAGCGCTACGGCGTGGAGCGCTTCGCCGCCGACCTGGCCACCGCCGGGGGAGCGGGGGCCATCACCCCCGACCTCATCCCCGACGAGGCCGGGGCGTGGCTGGCCGCGTCGGAGGCGCACGACCTCGACCGGGTGTTCCTGGTCGCGCCGTCGTCCACCGACGCCCGCCTGGCCGCGACCGCCGCGGCCTGCCGCGGGTTCGTCTACGCCGCCTCCACCATGGGGGTCACCGGTACCCGGGCCACCGTCGGCGACGCCGCCGAGCGGCTGGTCGCCCGCACCCGGGCGGTCACCGACCTGCCGGTGTGCGTGGGCCTGGGCGTCTCGAACGGCGACCAGGCCGCCGAGGTCGCCGGCTTCGCCGACGGCGTCATCGTCGGGTCGGCCTACGTGCGGGAGCTGCTCGAGGGCCGGGGCGTCGACG
>NZ_NVPT01000314.1 GCF_002802985.1 Geodermatophilus chilensis
GTGGAGCCAGAACGCGACACCGCTGATCCCGTCCATCGCCGCGGTCATCGACGCCTCACCGCCCCGGGAGGCGACCTCTTCGTCGTCGAGGAAGCAGGCGACGTCCGAGCGGACCGAGGTCGCCCCGCCCTGCGCGATCGCGCGCGCTTCACGAGGACCGAGCAGGGCCATGTGGGCAGGATCAACGAGGGGCACGCACTCGTCGAGCGGTGAAGGAAGGGCGACGCTGATCGTCCCGAGCGCGATCCCGAGCTCGCAGTCCGACGCCTCGCCGGTCTCCGACAGCGCCGGCGGCCAGGCATCCTCGTGCCCGTCGATCATGATCAGCCCGTGCGCGCGCTGGCCGCCGGCGATCGCTGCGAGCGCACCCAGGAGGACCGGGCAGTCGCCGCCGACCAGCAGCGGCACCCGGTCGCGGCCGTGCACCGCCCTCACCATGTCGCGCGTCGCCATGACCAGGCGCGACAGGGCCTGCTCGTTCAACAGTCCGGACGGCCCACACTGACCGCTGGGCACCTCGAGTGTCAGGTCACCGGCGTTCTGCACGCCCCGCTCGGCCAGCCGCTCCGCCAGCCCGGCCGAGCGGAGGACGTCGATCGCCGTCGCGATGCCTCCGGGGCGGCCATCGACGTCTAGGGCACGCCAACCAGCTCCCAGCCGGTCACGGACCCTGACTGGACCGCATGCCCGTCCGACCCTGGCGTCTGACCCGGGAGTCGCTGCACGGAGGCTGCCGCGTCTCGCGACGTTAGGCACCACCGGCGACGGCGACGAGCGATGCGGACCGACGCGGGTGCGCATGGACCGTGTCTTTCCTCGGACACTCAGCCTTCCGGGACATCGATCACAGGTTTCTCGGAGCCTCGTCTCGATGTGACCTCTTCGACCGATGCCCGTCATCTCGCCTGCTCGCCGGCGGCGTCGAGCAGCCGGACGGTGCCGTCGCCGTAGTTGGTCACGAACAGGCGGCGTCCGTCCGGAGTGACCGAGACGCTCGTCGGGTCGGCACCAGTCGGGATCCGCGCCGTGACGACGCCGGACTGCGCATCCACCACCGCTACGGTGCCGTCGTCCACGTTGGCCGTGTAGACGTGGCGGCCGTCCGAGGCGTAGGTGACGTCCTGCGGCCCGGCTCCCACCGCCGGCACCGTGCCGACCACGGTGTTGCTCGCGGGATCGATGAACATGACGTCATCGCTGATGTAGTTGACCAGCGCAATGCGCGTTCCGTCGGGCGAGACCTCCAGGCTGTGCGGGCCGTCCCCCACGGGGATGGTCGTCACGAGCCGGTTCTCCCCGAGCTCCAGGACCGTCACCACGTCGGAGAAGTGGTTCGTGATGTAGACGAACCGTCGGTCATGCGTGAAGGCGACCCAGTGCGGTGACGGCGAGACCGCGATCCGATCGACCATCGCGCCCGAACTCGTATCGAAGACGTCGAGGTGGTCCTCGTCGAAGTACGGCACGTAGAGCAGACGCCCGTCCAGAGTGGTGGCCGCGGCGTAGGGGCCTCTCCCGACCGGCACAGCGCCGATCTTCGTGTCGCTGCCGGTGTCCAGGGTGGCGACGAAGTTGACGGTGAAGCCCTCGTCGTAGGCGGAGACGTATGCCCGTTTGCCGTCCGGAGCGAACGTCACCACCTGCGGCGGCGCCTCGGGGATGGGGATCGTCGCAATGGCCGTGCCCAGGGCGGTGTCGAACCGGATGACCGCACCGGCGGCAGGGTCGGCGATGTAGCCGAACCGGCCGTCGGGCGCGATCGCCAGGTGGTGCGGCGCCTTGCCGACGGCGACCGCGGGACCCGTCCCGGGGGTCGCGGCGCTCGACCACGATGCCGGCGCGCCGGCCGATGCTGCCGGGCTCGACGACGTGGCGGAGGTGTGCCCCTCGTGCGCGGTGTCCCCAGTGCCGGTCGACGCGGGAGCCGCATCCGCCCGACCCTCGGAGGAGGCGGAGCCGCCGAGCCAAACGAACGCGCCGACGGCGGCTCCGGCGAGGAGCACGAGCGCAAGTCCGATCACGGCGCCCCACGGACGGGTTCGCTTCCGGCGATGCTTTCCGTGAGCGACCGTGTGGTGCAGGTCCATGGCAACTCGTTTTCGTCCACTGTTCGGAAATACATCGTCGAGTGGTCCGCGGTCCGGGACAAGGGGGCGACTCCCGACAGGTGACGGGGTGCTGTGGGC
>NZ_NVPT01000315.1 GCF_002802985.1 Geodermatophilus chilensis
GCGGATGCAGTACCGCCCCGGGCTCCTGGTCGGCTTCCTCGCCAGCACCGGGCTCGAGTTCGGGCCCTTCCTGTAACCCCCGCCCTTGAGAATCTTTAGCGCGGCGAGGTCGTCAGGCACGTCCGGCCGCTGGCTCTGCACCATGGGAGCCTGTCCCGTGCGCAGCTGCTCGAAGTACTGGGCGTCGTCGCCAGAGGGAACGACTGGGAGCCCTCCAGTCAGGGCTTGGAAGGCCAGGATGCCCAGGCCGAACATGTCGCTGGCCGGGGTAGGACTGCCGCCGGGTACGTGTTCGGGTGAGAGGTAGCCGGGTGTACCGGGCTGGTACTCGCCGGTCAGCGCGGTCTTGGTCAGATGCCGGGCGAACCCAGGGTCCATGAGCACAAAGCGCCCACTGGCCCGCTGACGCACGTTGCCCGGGGAGAGGTCTCGGTGGACCACATCGAGTTCATGGCAGGCGGCCAGGCCGGAGGCGGTGTCCACTACCAGGGACCAGACCTGCGCCGGAGCCCATGGAAACTCGCCGATCAGGTCGCGCATGTCATGACCGTCGAGGAGCTCCTCGACCCAGCACACCGCCTCCGGCCGGTCGCCGATCTCCACAGCCTCGGAAAGCACCCGAACCACGAACGGGGACTCCACCGTCGACAGGAGTTCGACCTCGCGGCGAGCCCGCTCGATGACCTGCTCCGCGTGTGCCGTCTCTGGCACCTGAACGATCTTCACGGCGACCGGGACGCTCTCGAGCTGACCGCGGTAGACCAGCTTCTGCCCGCCAGACAGCAGCGGGGTCAGCTCCGACGTCCCCAACGCCGCGCGCACCTCATCGAGCAGGTCGTGATGGTCCACCTTCTACTCCCCAACCTCTCCGTGCACCTTGCGTGTCCGCAACGACACGCAGCGTACAACTGTTCCGGCGATCCAGGGAGTTGGAGGGCGAGGCGTAGCGATCCGGTTTGGCCTCGGTCGCTTCGACACCTACCCACACCTGGCGGTGCCCCCCATGAGTAGGAGCAAACTGGCCATCGACTGATCTCATCGCTATCTCAGTCCAGGATATTTCAATGCACATCGCTTCCCACCTGCAGTCTTGCCCGCAGGCCATGCACACCGCTCAAGCGTCCGTAGTGCGCGACTACCTCGACTGAAAGAGGACCCGTCAGCGCGACGGCCCCCGGTCGACTCCGCCGGGGGGCCGTCGCCGTATCTGCCACACCGCCGACTGGCGACCTGTCGTGGCCTCGTCGACCTCGAGACCACGACGACTCGCCACTCGGCACGCCAGGCAGTCGAGGACGGCTCCTGGCCGCGGTGTCGGCCGCCGCCCCGGTGACCTGCATCTCAGGATGGTCACGATCTCACCCCGATGAGCCGGTCCGCCGGTGTACGCCGTCACGCGCCGGGTAGACGGCGTAGCGTGGGGGTTGTCAAGACAGCAGCGGACCCACCAGCCGGACGACGACCGGCGCACGCGAACGACGAGAACAGCACGACACGACAGACCGGCACCACCCAGTGACGTCCCTGCTGACCCGGACCACCTGCACCACCGGCACCGGCCTCACCGCTCTCGGCGAGTCCACCCGTCGGATCGGGCGGGTCGGGAACACAGGGGGACATCCTGGCGCTGTGCAGGAGGCCGATCCGCAGCCGCGGGTCCGTGCGGTAGAGAGCGAGTGATGACCCAGATGACCCAGACGCTGACGACGACCCCGCCCGCCGACGACCTCGTCGTTCCCTTCCACTGTGACCGCTGTGGCGCACTGGCCAAGGTGCGGGTGGTCCTCGCCAGCGGCAGCGACCTCGTCTTCTGCGGGCACCACGCCCGTGAGTACGAGGGCAAGCTCCGCGACATCGCGGTCGACATCATCGAGACTGAAGGCGAACAGCGCCTCAGCCACTGACGGAGGCGCTATCGTCGCTCAAAGCGATGAAGCCCTCACCCGACGCCGCCGCCGGCGTCCCGTTCCCGCCTGACGGGGACAGGGCGCCGGCGGCTCCGTCGTTCCCGGGATCCCCCCTCGACGACCACCCGGCGACCCGGCTATCTGGTGGTCCTTGGTCTCCCCTGCCTCTGATACCAATCTGACGCTGCCGTAGACTCCTTCCGCGCTACCAACAGTTCCAACATCTCACGTCATGCCGACTCACCACGGCTGA
>NZ_NVPT01000316.1 GCF_002802985.1 Geodermatophilus chilensis
CGGCCACCGGCCTTCGACGTGGAGTCCTACAAGCAGCGAAACACCGTCGAGCGCGCGATCAACAAGCTCAAGGACTTCCGGGCGGTCGCAATGCGCACCGACAAACGCGAGTTCGTCTTCCGCGGCACGATCGACGTCGCCTCGATCAAGATCTGGCTCCGCCACCCCGCCGACCACGATCTATGAGACACGCCCTAGGCTGCCTGCCACCATGGCCCGGCCCCTGACCCTCCTGCTCGTCCGCCACGGGCAGAGCGAGTGGAATGCCGCCGGGCTCATGCAGGGGCAGACCGCGCACGTGCCGCTGACCGAGCTCGGGCACGCCCAGGCGGCCGCGGCGGCGGCGGAGCTGGTGGCGCTGCGTCCGGGCGCGCTGGTCTCCAGCGACCTGCGCCGCGCGGTGCAGACCGCCGAGCACTGCGCCCGCGCCACGGGTCTGCCGGTGACGACCACGCCGGCGCTGCGCGAGCAGGGCTACGGGGTGCTCGAGGGCCGGCCCTCGCGAGAGCTGTGGGACGTCGTCGACTGGATGGACCCGCACTGGGCGGCGCCGGGCGGGGAGAGCCTGGCCGAGCTGCACGCCCGCGTCGGTGCCTACCTGAAGGCCCTGTGCGCGGACCCTCCGGCCGAGGTGGTGGCGCTGGTGACCCACGGCGACACGATCCGGGCCGCGCAGGCGGTCGCCGCGGGGCTCGGTCCCGACGCGATGCCCACGGTGACCCCGCACAACGGCACGGTGACCGCGCTGGAGCTGGTCCTGTGAGTCGCGTCCTCGTGCTCGGCGGGTCGCGGTCGGGCAAGTCCGCGTACGCCGAGTCCCTGGTCGCCGACGTCGGCGAGGTCACCTACCTGGCCACCTCTCCCTCGGTCCCCGGGGACGCCGAGTGGGCGCAGCGGGTGGCCGCGCACCGGGCCCGCCGTCCCGCGGGCTGGACGACGCTGGAGACCACGGCGCCCAGCGACCTGCTGCGCCGCGGCACCGTGCTGGTCGACAGCGTCACCACCTGGGTGGCCGCGCTGATGGACGAGACCGGCGTCTGGACCGACGAGCCCGGCGCGTCCGACCGCCTGGCCCGGCGCTGCGACGCGCTGGTCGAGGCGTGGACGATGACGCCCGCGCGCGTGGTGGCGGTGTCCGACGAGGTGGGGCTGGGCGTGGTGCCCGAGACCCGCGCCGGGCGGCTGTTCCGCGACACCCTCGGCTCGGTCAACCAGCGGCTGGCCGGCACCGCCGACGAGGTGTGGTTCGTGGTGGCCGGCCTGCCGCAGCGGTTGCGATGAGGTGGACCGGCCCGCTGGAGTCCGCCGCGCTGCTCACCGTCCTGCGGGTGCCGGCGCGGGCCGCGGCGTCCACCCGCGGCGTGCTGCCGTGGGCGCCGCTGGTCGGCTTGGTGCTCGGTGCCCTCGCGGCCGGCATCGGCGTGGCCGGCGCGCAGCTGGTCTCGCCGCTCACCGGGGCGGTGCTGGCCGTGGCGGTGCTCGCGGCGCTCACCCGCGGCCTGCACCTCGACGGCCTGGCCGACACCGCTGACGGGCTGGGGCCCCTGCGCGGTCGCGAACGGGCGCTCGAGGTGATGAAGCAGGGGGACGTCGGCCCGTTCGGCGTGGTGACGCTGCTGCTCACCGTGCTGCTGCAGGTCGCCGCCGCGGCGACCCTGCTCGACGCCGACCGGGGGTGGACCGCGGTCGTGGCGGCACCGCTGGTCGCCCGGCTCGCGATGGCGCGCACCGGGCTGGCCGGCGTCCCGGTGGCCGCGGGCTCCGCACTGGGGCAGTCGGTCGCGGGCACGGTCTCAGCGCGCTGGCTCGCCGGCTGGGTGTTCGTCACCGCGGCGCTGCTGACCGTCGCCGACCAGGCCCTGGTGGCGTGTGCCGCAGCCGGCCTGCTGACGGCCGAACTGCTCCTGCGCCGGGCGCGCGCCCGGTTGGGCGGCGTCACCGGCGACGTGATGGGTGCGATGGGCGAGGCGGCGGCCGCGGTCACCTTGCTGGTGGCCGCGGCCGTCGTCCCCTAGCCGTCAGCGGCGGCGCAGCAGGCCGCCGAGGAGCCCGCCGAGGCCGCCGGTCGCGGGGGTCGCCCGACCCGCCCGCCCGG
Organism: Geodermatophilus chilensis; assembly: GCF_002802985.1. GTDB lineage: Bacteria > Actinomycetota > Actinomycetes > Mycobacteriales > Geodermatophilaceae > Geodermatophilus > Geodermatophilus chilensis. The sequence goes on from NZ_NVPT01000316.1 coordinate 2,096, forward strand.
TGGTCGCCCGGCCGTAGCCGCGGCCGGGCGACCACCGGG
>NZ_NVPT01000317.1 GCF_002802985.1 Geodermatophilus chilensis
TCTGTCAACCGCGGCCAAGCACGGTCGCCGACCCTTCGACGTCCTGACCGAACTCACCAGCGGAAACGTCTGGATCCCAGCAACGACCTGAACAGTCACACCAGGAAGAGCCACCCACAGTTCTGCTCACAGTTTCGTAGCCACCCGGCCGCACAGGGCGGCGTCAAAGTCGGTGAGGTAGCGGGCTGAGCTGGACGGATGCGGGCGGGCACGGGCCGTGTGGTGGTCTACGGGTGCCTACGCCATCGACCGCCAGCGAGAAGGCCCGTGCCCGCGTGCTCATCTTCCCCGTCCGTGTTGGCCACCGCGCTCACCGCCGCCCGAGCGCCAGCGGCGCCGTGGTCGACGACCGAGTCCGGTCGCCTGGTGGCCGCGCTGCGGTCGGTGCCTGATCCGCGCTGTGCCCGGGGCCGCCGTCACGCTCTGCACTCGCTACTCCTGCTGGCTGTGCAGGCGGTGATGGCCGGGGCGAGTTCGTGGGTGGCGATCGCCCAGTGGGCGGCCACCGCCCCGCAGGCCGCAGCGGTCTGCCCGACGCCGCCGCCGGAGGCGACGTTTCGCCGGGTGCTGACCGCCCTGGACGTCACCACGGTGGAGGCGGCGCTGACCGACTGGGTGACCGGCCGCCACCGCGCCGCCGCGCAGCAGCGACCGGCCTGCCCGAGAGCCGAACGCCGGCAGGTGCTGGCCGTCGACGGTAAGACGCTGCGCGGCTCGGGTGACGCCACCGGCTGGCAGACCAAGCTGGTCAGCGTCTATGACCACGCCAGCGGGCTGGTGCTCACCCAGACGACGGTCGCCGACGGCGACGAGATCGCCGCCTTCACCACCGCTCTGGGCTGCCTGCCTGAGCTGGCCGGTGTCCTGGTCACCGCGGATGCGCTGCACTGCCAGCGCCGGCACGCCGAGTTCCTCACCGCCCGGGGCGCGCACTACCTGTTCACCGTCAAGGCCAACCAGCCCATCCTGCGGCAGGCGCTGCGCCTGCTGCCCTGGGGCGCCGCCCCGGGCGCGCGGCGCCGCGGCCGAGGACACGGCCGCACCGAGTCCCGCTCGGTCAAGGTCATCGACCTGGAGGGGACAGGCGTCGACGAGCTGTTCCCCGGCGCCCGCCGCGCGATCAAGGTGGTCCGTCGGCGCATCCTCGGCGGCAAGCGATCGGTGGAGATCGTCTACGCCCTGACCTCGCTGGACCACCGCGCCGCCGACCCCGGCCTGCTGGCCGGCTGGCTACGCGGTCACTGGGGGGTCGAGAACCGGGTCCACCACGTCCGCGACGTCACCCAGCGTGAGGACGCCTCGCGCATCCGGACCGGTAGCGGTCCTCAGGTCATGGCCGCGCTGCGCAACACCGCCACCAACCTCGCCCGCTTGGCCGGGCATGACAACATCGCTGCCGTTCAACGCACCGCGGCATGGCATCCCACCGCCGTCACCGACGCGCTCAACGCTGCATGATCACCGGACGAGTGCGCAGGTCGGTCAGGCCATTCCCGACTTTGACGCAGCCCTGCCCGGCCGCAGATCCTTCCGCGAGGTGAGCGCCCCACCAGCTGCGGCGGCAGGTCGCTCGACGGGGGCCTCGCCGTGGCCGCGGTCGGCGGTGACCATGCGCGGGCGCCGGCCGGTGCGGGCTATGACCCGCCCGACGGCGGGGACGTGGTCGAGCACCACCCCGTCGGCATCGTGGAGCACGTGGGCTTGTAGCCGAATCCGACCGGGTGACCCGGTCGTCCCTCGCGATCGGACAGGCGTCCGGGTCGTGCAGGCCCGCCCGCCGGGTTGCCCTCGGACATGATCCCGGCCAGGCGGCTGGCGGGTAGGCGGCGATCCTTCGGCGCGGTCCGCTCGGCCGGCTCCCGCAGCATCGGTCAGCCACCCCGGCACCAGGACCCCCTGGGCCACCCCATGGTCGCCTGCACCCACCGGAAGCGACGTCACCGTGCTCAGACCGCCGATGCCCTACGAGATCGAGGGTCTCGCTTCCTCAGGTCGAGGTAGCTGGGGAAAGGGGCGCGTTAGCCCGGGCCTTTCATCCCGCGTGAGCTGAGCGATCTTCGGGGAGCACGAAAGGTGCCCCTGACCTGCAAGGATGTTGCTTGCTGAGGGCAATATCCACGC
>NZ_NVPT01000318.1 GCF_002802985.1 Geodermatophilus chilensis
GGCTCCGGTTCCGCAGCTGAGTGCGGGTTCTGGTGACGGGGCTCGACGTTTGTCCTGGTCGCAGGCGAGGCAGTTCGGCGGAGCATCGGATCGCCTGGTAACGGAGTAGGTTGTCCACATGTTGACTGCCTGCGGATACATCCCTAGCGTCTGGTGACGTGTTCGTGCGGGTGTCGACACGGCGAAACAGTGCCGGAGTTCCGGTGCGCTACCTGCAGCTGGTGCACAACACCTGGGACCCGGTCGCCCGCACGACCAAGGCGAAGGTGCTGCACTCCTTCGGCCGGGAGGACGAGGTGGACCGGGCCGCGATCGAGCGGCTGATCACCTCGCTGCGCCGGCTGCTGGACTCACCCGCCGGGCTGGTCGGCACCTCCACCACCGGTGGCGGGCCGGGTCTGGAATTCGTGTCCTCCCGCGCTGTGGGCGCCACCTGGGCGCTGGACGGGCTGTGGCGCTCCCTCGGGTTGGACGGCCTGCTGCAGCGGCTGCTGACCGGCACCCGGCGCGACACCCGAACCGAGCGGGTGCTGTTTGCGTTGGTCGCCGCGCGGACGATCGAGCCGGCCAGCAAGCTGGCCACCGCGGCGTGGCTGTCCCGGCGGACGTTCATCATCGGCCTCACCGACGACCCCGCCGGCGAGCCGGGCGGGGTGAGCGAGGACGAGTGCTACCGGGCGATGGACTGGCTGATCGAGGCCGCCCCGCAGATCGAACGCGAGGTGTTCTGGTCGGTGGCCACGCTGCTCGACCTGGAGGTCGACCTGCTGTTCTTCGACACCACCTCGACGTACTTCGAGATCGACGACGCCGACCCTGCGGTGGCCCGCAACGAGCGCGGCGAGGTCGTCGCGGGCCGACCGGCTCCGCCCGAGGCCGCCGGTGACCAGCCCGACGGCGGGGCCGACAGCGAACCAGAGCAGCCGAGCCGGGCGGGGTTTCGCACCTGGGGCAAGTCCAAGGACGCCCGCGGCGACCTGCCGCAGATCGTGATCGGGATGGCGGTCACCCGCACCGGCATCCCGGTGCGGGTGTGGTCCTGGCCGGGCAACACCGCCGACTCCGCGCTGATCCGCCAGGCCAAAGACGACCTGCGGGAGTGGACCCTGGCCCGGATCGTGTGGGTCGGTGACCGCGGGTTCACCTCCGCGGCCAACCGCCGCGACCTGCGCGCCGGCGGGCACGGCTACATCCTCGGCGAGAAGCTGCGCGCCGGCTCGGCCGACGCTCAAGCAGCCCTGGCCCGGCCGGGCCGCTATCAGCAGGTGGCGGACAACCTGCAGGTCAAAGAGGTCAAGATCGCCGACGACGAGCGGTTCATCGTCTGCTTCAACCCCGAAACCGCCCAGCGCGACGCCGCGCTGCGGGCGGTCATGGTCGACAAGCTCACCGAGCTGATCGCCGGCACCGACACGCTCAGCGAACGGCAGCGGGCCGAGCTGGCCGGGAAGATCTCGATGATGCCCGGCCCGCACCGCTACCTGCGCCAGACCCCGGGCGGGCTGCTGCGGGTCGACAAGGCCAAGATCGCCGCCGAGGCCAAGCTGGACGGCAAGTACCTGCTGCGCTGCTCGGACCCGACCATGTCCGCCGAGGACATCGCGCTGGGCTACAAGCAACTGGTCCAGGTCGAACGCGGCTGGCGGGACCTGAAGACCCACCTGGAACTGCGCCCGGTCTACCACCGCCTCGAGGCTCGGATCCGCGCCCACGTGCTGCTGTGCTGGCTGGCCCTGCTGCTGGTCCGCATCGTCGAGACCAAGACCGGGCGCACCTGGAACACGGTGCGTGAGGACCTGCAAGACCTGCACGTCGGCGTCTTCACCGGCCCGGCCGGCAGCTTCACCCAGACCAGCACGCTCACCCCCGCGGCCCGCGCCGCGCTGGCCGCCCTCGGCATCGACCCGCCCAAGAAGATTCTCCGCCTGGACCCCGCCGACACCGAGTCCGACCAGCAGCGCACCGCCTGACCACATCCGGTTCCGAAGGTTGCCTGGACGCCTGGTAACGGGGCCGCTCACCACCTAATCAGGCGTTTCTGCACGTCAACCGGCAGATTCACGTCACCAGACGGGCTCACAGCTGCGGAACGCGAGC
>NZ_NVPT01000319.1 GCF_002802985.1 Geodermatophilus chilensis
ACGGATGCAGTACCGCCCCGGACTGCTGGTCGGCTTCCTGGCCAGCACCGGCTTGGAGTTCGGATCGTTCCTATAACAACCGCCCTTAATGATCTTTAGATGCTGCCCGCCGAGAGTTGGCGCTAGCGGAGTTCGCGGCCGCGTCAGGGCTATATCGCCAGGCGTTCGCCAGTCTCCGGCTATTTCTTGAGCTGAGCTTTGCGGCGGTCTACTTTTCGGCTAACGAACTGGACCGCCGAAAGTGGATGTCGGATCGTAAAGATTTCTCATGGTCGCGGGCGCTGGACGAGGATGAGGGCGTTCTCTCAGCCTCTTTTGTGCGCGAGTTTGAGCCGACGGCAGTCCAGGACGCCAAGTCCTATGCGAACATGGCGGCATTGTCATATAGGGCCTGCTCGCAGTTCGTGCATGGAAAAGCCCGGTCCTCTGCGCGCCTTCCGCAGCGCATCGAGTATGACGAGCCCGTGCTGAGTGACTGGTGTGCAGAGGCAGCTCGGGCTGGCGAGGCGGTTCTGTACCTCTTGTATGTTAGGTATGGGCGGGACTTGAGCGCACAAACTGACCAAGAGCTGCAGGACGTCCTAATTTCTCACTTCGGACATCTAATGACGGTTCGGGCGCAATTGGGTCTAGCGGGGGATGCGTGATGGCGCAAGAGTTGTTCTACAGAACTGAGGATCTCAGGCTTGAGGAAGTTCTCAGGTACTACGTCGAAACCGCAAGTGACCGACAGATTGTGGAGCGACTGAAGGGTCGCGCCCCAGTCATCCTCAAGGGCAGTCGCGGAGTTGGCAAGTCCTTCCTGCTTCGAGTGGCCGAAGCTGAGTTGAAGAGTGAGTTCCGCAGTAATCGGAATCTGCCCGTGTACGTCACGTTCGCCCGAGCAGGCCTAATTCGTCAAACCGAGGACGGATTTCTTCCTTGGATGATTTCCAAGATTTCGGCGAGTGTGAAGCGGGCTACGACTTCCTATGGCCTGCTGGTCCCGGAAGATTCCGCTCTCGCGCTCCTGACGAAAGGGGTTAATCCCTCCGGTGCAGTTCGCTCAGAGCGCGACCTAGATGAGCGTGTCGAGGAACACTTCGAGCAGTTCTGGGAGAGTGGCGAGGCTTTGGCTGACGCTCGTCGGGTCCCTGACCCTGATTCGCTTCGTGATGCTTTAGCGGACCTATGCGAGGACTTGAGTCTTTCGCGTATCACACTGTTGGTCGACGAGGCCGCGCACGTCTTCATCCCAGAGCAACAGCGACAGTTCTTTACGCTGATGCGAGATCTGCGGAGTCCTTACGTTTCGGTGAAGGCTGCGGTCTACCCTGGGGCAACTTCGTATGGTGAGTCTTTTCAGCCGAGCCACGACGCGACGGTGCTCGACGTAGAGCGATCTATTACGGATGATGCCTACGCTGCCGCAATGCGCGACATAATCCTGAAGCAGGATCCCACGCTGCAGAGGTCGATTGAGCAGTATGGTGAGGCATTCGACACTCTCGCTTTCGCGGCGACAGGTAATCCTCGAATTCTACTCAAGACGCTGGCGAGTAGCACTCCACTCAACCGCTCCAGGATCCAGGAAGCGATTCGCCAGTACTATCGTGAGGACATCTGGGCCGAGCATTCGATGCTTGCCGAGCGTTACCCTGGGCATCGGCCACTGATTGACTGGGGTAGGACTTTCCTGGAGCGGGATGTTCTGCCTGCCTTGCACTCGCGCAATCAGAGTGTTGCAGAGAAGTCGTCGGCGATTTGGGTGCACCGAGATGCCCCCCAAGTCGTCAAGGAAGCGCTGCGCCTGCTGTGCTACAGCGGAATTCTGCAGGAGGGTGTTTCTGGCATCAGGGCGACTCGGAGCGAGGTGGGAAGTCGCTACCTTGTCAATCTCGGATGCAATTTCGCGCAAGACGCGGAGCCCCTGACCTACGGGGCCACCGTGCGTCGTGGGTGTGACTGTTCAGGTGGTCGCCCGCGTGTCGTGATCGGGTGATCCTGGCGGGCTGTGAAGGATCGGTCCGTGTCCGCGCCGAGCTACGAGCAACTGGCGG
>NZ_NVPT01000032.1 GCF_002802985.1 Geodermatophilus chilensis
CTGGCCCCGGAGGTCCTCCGTGGTGAACTTCCACCGGTAGATGTAGTCGGCCACGGCGTCACCGTCGTTGTCGATGTTGATGTAGTACTCCGCGTCCTCGGCGAACGGGTAGAAGTTGGGCCCGCCGTTGGGCTCCTCGAAGGGGATCCAGTTGGCGATCAGCGTGACGTTGTCCGGGTTCTCCGGGCTGGAGAACGCGTAGACGTCGGTGTTGTCCACCGCCGGGTCATTGGCGATCAGCGGAGCCTCCCGGTGGCTGGAGGCACTGGCCAGCGTGGGCAGCAGCCCCACGACCGTCGAGCCGGCGAGCAGCCCTCCCGCCGCGATCATGGACGTGGCACGTACGCCACGTCGGCGGAGTAGTTGGTCTGTACTGAGCACGTGCACCTCATCGTTTCCCTGCTCCACCCCCGTTGGGCGGAGACGCCGACACGACGTCGTAGTCAGTGGGCACCGGGGAGATGCCAGACCTCCGCAGCGGATCCCTGGCTCGGGAAACCGTGACGTCGCTCTCCTACGACATTCGAAGTAGGGCACCTCGGCGGTTCACGTGCTTCGCGACTGCATCGAGAGCACCCGATCGGGTGCGCGGCGTTCGCGAACGAGTGACACGCGCAGCAGGGTCGTGCCATTGACTGGCGGAGCTGCCTTATCTGCGTGCGGATACCGTCCGTGGCCTGCAGCATGATCAGAAGCTGCTTGTCGGGGCTGTAGGTGTGAAACTTCGCGACGGCATCGGGATCGCCGCCACCGCGGATCACCGGTGAACGCCTCCACGCGCTCGCTACCTGGACGTGCAGGGCGTGATCTTCGCCGCCCGCGCAGCGTCCGCCGCCTCCCGCTGCGAGGCGCTGAGCCGCGGCCATGCGCTGGCCTACCTCTGCCGGTGTGGCCGTTGGTCGTGGCGCTGGCCGTGCTGCTGGTCGGGCGCTGGCTGATCATCTGGACTCCCCGGTATCGGAGCTGAAACCGGATCGGGAGACTGCGGAACAGGTCTCCTGCCCTCATTCCCTCGGCCCTCCGGCCAAGAGCTCCGCGCAGGGCCGGGAGGGGACGGTCCGCAGGAGCCGGCGCGGAAGGCTCCTACCCTGAGCTGCCGGACGGCCGAGGGAACTGAGTGACGTCCGGTTATTCACCCCTCAGGGGGTGCTTGTTGCTAACTCGTTGCAACAAGCGCCGATGGTTTGTAGCCTCGAGCGGTGTCTCGCACCTTCTACGGGCCCCGCTCCCTGGCCGTTGTCATGCCACTCGCCAGTGGCCTACTCCTGACGGGGTGTGGAGCGGGCGGCGATTCAGGGTCATCCCAAGGGGATGGTCGATTGCAGGTGGTCACCACGGTCGCGCCGATCACGTCGATCGTTGCCAGCGTCGCCGGTGACCGTGCAAAGATCACCGGGCTAGTGCCGGAGGGGACCAATTCGCACACCTTCGACCCGCCACCGAGTGCGGCAGCGGTGCTCTCCGAGGCCGACCTCGTCTTCATCAACGGACTCAAGCTGGAAGAGCCGACGAAAGACCTGGCTGTGGCCAACATGGCCGAGGGCGCGACGCTGGTCGAGATCGGGACGCAGGTGCTTCCGGAGAGCGAGTACATCTATGACTTCTCCTTCCCGCGGGAGGACGGCAAACCCAATCCGCACCTCTGGACCGACCCCACGTGGGCGATCCAATACGCCGCTGTGGCACGGGATGTCCTCAGCAAAGCCGATCCGGACGGCGAGAATTTTTACCAGAGCAACTACGAGGCTTTCGAGGCCCAGGCCACCGAGCTCTCCGACGCACTGCGGGCTGACCAGGACTCGATACCGGCCGGCAATAAGGAGCTGCTGACATACCACGACGCCTACGCCTACTTCGCCGAGACCTATGGGTGGGAGGTCATCGGGGCTATTCAGCCTGAGAACTTCCAGGATCCCACCCCCCGCGAGGTCGCGGCGCTGATCGACCAGGTGCGGGCCGAGAACGTTCCGGTCATCTTCGGCTCGGAGGTGTTCCCTTCCGCAGTCCTGGAGGAGGTCGGCCGCGCGACCGGCGCCCGATACGAGGACACCTTGCGCGACGACGACCTGCCCGGAGAGCCCGGCGACGCCGAGCACTCGTGGATGGGCCTGATGCGCTACGACTACGTCACTATGATCAACGGCCTCGGTGGTAAGGCGACCCGGCTCGCCGCCCTGGATACCACGCCCTTGGTCCGCAACGACGCCACCTATCCGCAGTGAACCTCGAACGGATCACCATGGATTACCTGGTCCGAATCGAGGGCGCAACGTTCGGCTACGACGCCAGCCCGGTCCTCGAAGACGTCACCCTCGCCGTCGGCCCACGCGCTTTCATCGGTGTGGTCGGGCCCTCAGGTTCAGGCAAAACCTCGCTGCTGCGGCTCCTGATTGGCACGGCCGTACCGCAGCGAGGCACCGTCACCCGCCGTCCGGACGTTGCGGTGGCTTACGTGCCGCAGTTGGAGACGGTCAACTGGAACTTTCCCGTCACCGTTGCCGAATGCGTATTGATGGCCCGCACCGGGCGGACCCTGCCCTGGCCAACCCGCCACGAGCGCGCCGAGGTGAGCCGGGTCCTGGACCGCCTGGGCATCGGCGCACTGGCCGAACGCCACATCCGCGAGTTGTCCGGCGGGCAGCAGCAACGGATGTTCATCGCCCGGGCCCTGCTGCGCCGCCCCCAGTTGCTGCTCATGGACGAACCGACCACCGGAGTGGACATCACCAGTCGGCACGACATGCTCCACCTGCTCGGCGAGCTCAACGCCGAAGGCGTCGCCATCCTCCTGACTACGCATGACCTCAACGGCGTGGCGGCCCACCTACCTCAGCTTGTCGCGCTGAATCGCACCGTTCTTGCCGTCGGCAGCGCCCGCGATGTCATCAATGGCCCCGTGCTCGAGCGGACCTTCGGCGCCCCGATGGAGGTACTGGAGCACCTCGGCATGCCCGTGGTGCTCGACCGGTACGACACCGCCGACCACCGGGCCAGCGCGTGATGGAAGCGCTCTTGTCCCCCTTCGCCTATGCGTTCTTCATCAAGGGCCTTGGCGTCGCCACCCTCGCGGGTGGCCTGTGCGGCCTCATCGGCGTCTACATCACCTTGCGCGGCATGAGCTACATCGGTCATGGCCTGTCCCACGCAATCTTCGGAGGCTTCGCGGCCAGCTCCATCATCAATATCAACTACTACCTCGGCGCCGGGGTGTGGGGCCTGGCCTCGGCGCTGGCCATCAACAAGGTCACCCGCAGCTGGCGTATCGGCGCCGACGCGGCGATCGGGGTCATCACCACCTCATCGTTCGCCTTGGGGGTGGCGCTGCTCTCCCACTATGGCGACAAGGGGCCCGCCTTCGACGCCGCGCTGTTCGGCAGCCTCATCGGCGTCTCGGCCGCAGACGTGTGGGCACTCGCCAGCATCACCACGTTCACAGTCGCTGTGATCTTTCTCAACTACCGTGCCCTGCTGTTCGCGACCTTCGACCCTGAGGTCGCCGACGTCAGCGGCGTGCGCGTCGCCCGGACCGATGCCCTGCTCATGCTTGTGCTCTCCCTGGCGATCCTCGCCACCCTCACGGTCATCGGAGTCACCCTGGTGGCGGCCACGTTGGTGATCCCCGCCGTCGTGGCCAGGATGCTCACCCACCGCTTCTCCCGCATGCTCTGGCTTTCCACAGTCATCGGCGCGGGATGCGGCTTCGTCGGGATGAACCTCAGCTACCACCTCGACGTGCCTTCCGGGACGATGATCGTCCTCACCGGCGCCCTGACCTTCACCGTCGTGCTGTCGCTCACCGGCGGGCGGGGACTGGCCCGCACGGTTCGAGTTGACAGCCACACCAATGCCGCGCCCGTAGTCGTTTCAACCAGCTAACCCGGCTCCGAGCAGGTGCCGGCCTACGCCCGCTCGACCGCACGGTTGTGTCAGGCGCTGGTCGCAGCGGTGGTGGTCTCCGGTCGGGCGGCCAGCGAGGTCGTCCGCGCCCATCGGGTGTTCTGGTGGCTGGTCGCCTCCATGCTCACCGCTGCGGCCGACCTGCTCACCGACCCCGACGACGTGCTGGTGCGCCGGCTGGGGGTCGATGAGCACCGGTACCGGTCGGTGCCCCTACGGCTGGCGCTGCACCGCGCTGGCCGCAGCGACGAGGCGCTGCCGCACGCGCGGGCTGCGGTGCGACTCAACAGCCCCTACGCCCCCTTTACTACCACCTCGGCGTGGTGGAGGCAGCCGTGGGAACACCACAGAAGCCAGGGCCGCACTGCGACGTGCGCTGGCGCTCAACCCGGAGTTCTCCCGGCGCCACGCTGCTGAAGCACGGCGGCTGCTGCTGTCGCTGGAGTAGGCACGCCCGCGCCGTCCAGCCTTGCCCGGCGCAACCATTTCGGAGGTACGGGCTGTGACCGGCCAGCTCTCGTCACCGCCCGTGCACTCGCCCTGGGTGACCTCAGCCTGCGATTGACACAGCGGTGGGTTCACCGGCCCACCGTCAGGCGCTGACTTCGACCAGGTCGAGGACGAAGGTGAGGGTGGCTCCGCCCGGGATGGGTCCCTGTCCTTGCGGGCCGTACGCCAGGTCGCTCGGGATGGTGACCAGCCGTCGGCCGCCGACGTTCATGCCGGTTATGGCCTGCTCGAAGCCCGGGATGACCTGCCCGGCGCCGAGCATGACCGGCAGGCTCTCGTCCGGGCCGCGGCTCCAGGAGGAGTCAAACTCCTCACCGGACTCGTAGAAGGCGCCAACGTACTTCACTGCAACGGTCGTGCCTGCCATCGCCTCAGGACCCGTCCCGACCACGATGTCGCTGATGAGCAGGCCGCAGGGCGGTGGGGCGTCGGAGGCTGGCACTTCGGGCGCGACGCTCAGGTCGGTGGAGATCTGGCCGGGCGGCTCGGCTGTCGACGCCCGGGTCTCACACGCCTCTCCAGCCGGCTCTTCCACAGCCGACTCCTCAGCGGTCGCTACGGGCGGCTGGGACACCGCGTCGTCGCTGCCGCTACAGGCGGCGAGGGAGAGGGACACGGTCAGGGCGAGCGACACACGGGTGATGATGCGGCCGATCATGAGGGGTTCTCCTGGCCGAGCAGTGCTCGAGAGTGGGGATGATCCTGGCGAGACGTCGGAGACACTGATCGCGGGCCGGTGGAGGGCAACCAGCGGCCAGCGTCCCTTCCCACAACCCGAAGACACCTCGATCCAACAGGACTACTAGCCCGGGGGCTTTCGGCGCATGGTGGCGCTCGGTGTGTTGATCAACTGCAAAGCGCTCCTGGTCGGCAACGATGAGTCTTGTCGAGGGACCAGTCCGAACTGATCCAGGAACACCTTCCAGGTGGAGCAGCGTAGCCGGACTATCGGCGCGTCCAGGCCGACACGAGCGCGTCGGAGGCGGTGGGTGCTGGTCCCGGTCACCGATCCTCGACAGAGGCGTAGGGCCTTTGTCAGCGGGGCTGGGTGAGGCGCTTGCCGCGTTCGGCGCCGACGCGCAAGAGGGCCTGCAGAGCGGTGTGGGTGGCTGGGGGTCGGCGGCCGGGCAGGACGGCGGCCTGGACCCGGCGTACCCCGGGCTCGTCAGTGAGGGGCCGGACTACCACGCCGTTGCGGTTGACGACGACGGTCAGGTCGTGCGCGAGGGTGATGCCTTTTCCGGCGGCGACGAGAGCCTGGACCTCGACGGGTTCGTCGCCGCGGCCGGCGAGTAGGAGTGCAGGGCGGAGGCCGGCGCGGGCCAGGACGGCGTCGAGCCGGTGCGCGGCTGAGCCATCGTGCGGTCGGATCCAGACTTCGTTGGCCAGCTCGTGCACGCTGACCGTGAGACGGTCGGCGAGGTGGTGCCCCACGGGCAGGACAACCCGTACCGGGTCCTCGAAGAGCGGGTGCAGCTGGACGCCGTCCACCCGCGGAGCGGGGTCGAAGTCGTCCTCCAGAACGATGGCGAGGTCCAGGGCGCCACGGAGCAGCCGATCCAGGGCGGTGGCGCGGTCGACGAGCTCGTCGACGATGACCAGTCCGGGATGGACCTCGGTGAGTTCCGGGTGTCCATCGAACCCGGTACTTGACACTGCGCCTTGAACTGACCGCCGACCGAACGTTCCGGGTGCGACCCCGGGACGTTTTCATGGCCACGGACAGCGTGCCTCGTTGCGGTGTGCGCTCTCCAGGCCGGGTCACCAATCGGTTGTGTGAATCGGGTTGCGTGCAACGGCGACGTTGCCGCGCTTACTACGCAAGATGCAGTTTGTGGAAACTGTCGGCACGACGGCAGGAGCTACGTTGAAATCTGGCGAGTTCCGCGCCGCGGACGGTGCCACCGTCACCGCAGTTGCCAGGTGGGCCCCTGGGTTGGTGTCTTGGGCCCGCCATCGCCCGGTGAAGCCGTTCACGGTCATTCCGGCCGGGATCGGTCCGGTAACCCTCAGGCTTCCGGTGAAGGTACCGAGGTCTGGATCGGGGGTGATCAGACACTCGCCGAAGCCAAGCCAGCGCCCGGTCAGCGGAAACCAGGCCTTGAAGACGCTCTCCTTGGCGCTGAACAGTAAACGGTCCCAGGCGACGCCCGGGTGGGAGGCGGCGAGCCGCGCGAGGGTGCGTTGCTCCTCAGGCAGGGTCACGACCTGCCGGATCCCGCTGGGCAGGGCAGCGTTGGGCTCCGCATCCACGCCGACCGAGGCGACCACCGCACTGCGGGCCACCGCCGCCGCACGGTAGCCGTCGCAATGCGTCATGCTGCCGACGATGCCGTCGGGCCAGAGCGGAGCACGGCTCGCCCACGGCGGACCACCCCGGGCGGGCAGGATCGGCTCCGGCGCAACGCCGAGCTGGGCGAGCGCGGCGCGAGCGCACCACCGGACGGTGGCGAACTCGCGTCGGCGGCTCTCCACAGCATTGGCCACGACGTCGGCCTCCAGCGGAAACAGCTCGACGGAAGGCGGGTCGCCAAACGTCTCAACGACGGCGACTTCGGCAGGCAGGAGTCCCTCGAGTAGGCCGCCTCCGAGGGCGACGGCGGTCACGTCCGTCTCCCTGAGGCCAGCCGACGGGACAACCCCACGCTGATCAGCATGGGCAACGAGGCCACGGCAGGACCCGACTACCTGATGCGGCGGTGGTGCTTACGCGGCGGTGGCGACCTCGACGGCCGGCTGGCCGCTGCTGCGGCGGTTGCCGATCACCTGGTCGAGCGCGAGCGCGCCGGACCCGGTGAAGACCAGGAGCAGGAAGGCCCAGGAGAACAGCGCGGCGGGCTCGCCGTCGTTCTGAAGTGGAAGCATTGCGACCGGCTGGTGGACGACGAAGTACGCATAAGCCATCGAGCCGGAGGCGATGAGCGCGACGACCCGGGTGAACAGGCCGGCAGCCACGAGGAGACCGCACGCGAGCTGTATCACGGCCGCGTACCAGTAGGGCCAGACTCCGGCGGGGACGGTGCCGCCGTTCGTGCCGAAGGCCCCGCCGAAGATCCCGAAGAGCGAGGCGGCGCCGTGGGAGGCGAAGAGCAGGCCGATGACGGCCCGGAAGAGACCCAGTGCGTACGGCTGGACATGGTCGAGGGCCTTGTTGAGCGAGGTCATGAGTGATTCCTTCCGAGGCGTGGATCGATACATAGATTAGGTAAGCCTCACCGCTCGAACCGCCTGCTCCCGAAACTCGAGAGGATACTCGTTCCGCCGTGCTGTCATTGTTCCCTTCCACTTCTCCCCAATCCTACATTGGGGGCAGTGGTCCGAGATCAATAAGTCACCTCAGGCCCGGTGTTGCCGCAACTGTGCGTAGAGATTGGGCTGGTCCGGGCATGTAGCCCGGGACAGGCGCACGTATGTGGCCCAAATCCCAAGGTGAGCTGGGATTCGCTGGTTCTGGTTGTGGTTGTTCTGGCTACTTCAGGGGCCAACGGGATGGGTGAGCCGATCAGGTCGAAGCCGGGCGGTCGCCGGTGGCCTCGGCGAGGATGGGGACGTCGGTGCCGGGGAAGCGGACCTGGCTGCGGGGAGGGTGGCCAGTTGTCGCCTAGTTGTTGCGGTAGTTCGGTTCCTTGATCAGCGACTGCTGACGTCCCACGATCTCCGGCTCGTAGACCCGCTCGGTCCAGTCGTGCGCGGGGACGGGTTCCAGGGCGATCGAGACGGCACCGTCGTACGTGCCGAAGTGCTCGGTGACCACCCGGGTGATCGCCTCGGCCAGCTGCCACTTCTGCTCGTCGGCGAAGTCCTTCGGGAAGTGCTTGATGGTGACGTGTGGCACGGGGATGCTCCTTTGTTTCTGGGGTCATCGACGGTCACATGCCCAGGCGGTCGTGGATGGCCGAGACCAGCTCGCCGACGCCGCGCTCCTTCAGCACGCTGTAATGGTCGCCGTCCAGCTCGACCACCGTCGGAGGGGCAGCAGAGTAGCCGGAGCTGCCCTCGATAAAGGAATAGTCGTCACCGGCCGCCTTGAAGATGGTCACCGGCGCCTGCAGGCGCCGCTCGGCCAGCTCGTGGAAGGTGTACTCGAACTCGTAGGTCTCCGCCACAATTCGAGTGATTGTCCGGATCAGCTGCTCGTCCAGGCTGGGCAGCAGCCGGCGTACATGGGTCACGAAGCTGTCCTCGTCCTTCGCTGCCCGTAGGCATGCGTCCAGCTCGGGTCCGGTGATGGAGCCGGTGAACACCGAGAAGAGGATCGTCACGTAGGCGGGGTTGCAGTACGACGCTGCCCGGCCGTGGCGGTCCCCGTCGGCTCCGCCGACCTTGGGGTTGCCGGGGCAGATCAGCAGCAGGTTCTGTACATCAGCGCCTGAGTGCTCCAGCTGCCAGGCCGCCTCGAAGGCGACCCGGGCGCCGAAGGAGTAACCCCAGAGGGTGTACGGGCCCTCCGGCTGCACGCGCCGGATCTCGGCCACGTCGGCGGCGGCCATCTCCCGGATCGTGAGGTGGGGCTGCTCGTCGGCGTTGATGCCGGCTGCCTGCACTCCGTAGAACGGCCCGCCGAGGCCCGCGTGCCGGCCCAGTAGGCGAAGGTTCATCGGGTAGCCGCCCAGCCCGGGCCAGCAGAACACCGGCGCGCCCGTGCCCGCGTCGTGCAGCGGCACCAGCCGCGACGAGGGCTCTTTGGCGCCATTCTCGATGCGGGCCGCCAGGTCGGCCAGCCTCGGGCATTCGAAGATGACCTGGAGCGGCAGCTGCGTGCCGTACTCGCGGTTGATCCTGTTGACCAGCGCGACGGCGACCAGTGAGTTGCCCCCGGAGGCGAAGAAGTCGTCCTCGACCGAGACGTTCTCGTACTTCAGCGCGGTCCCCCACGCCTTCGTCAGCCACCGTTCGTGCCGCGTGCGCGGGGCGACGTACGGGGTGGCGCTGCCCGCCGAGCACACCGCCTCGGTTGCGGCCAGGGCCTTCGCGTCGACCTTGCCGTTCGCGGTCAGCGGCAGCCGGTCCAGCACCAGCACCTGGTTGGGGATCATGTAGTCGGGCAGCACCTGGGCGAGCTCGTCCTTGATGATCTCCGCCGGGCCCTTCATGTGCACGGTGTCCTCGTACATGCCCTCACTGCGCACCTGCTCCTGGCTCACCTTGCCGCCGAGGAAGAAGTACGACGCCCCCGGCGGGATGTCGCACGAGGTCAGGATGTCGTCCATGCGCCGGGCGGCCGGCAGCGGGTGCCCAGACTTCGAGCTGTAGCCGGAGGACATGAAACCCAGACCGAGGCCGTTGCGTTGCAGTCGGTGCAGCTTCTTGCCCAGGCTGATGTACTCCAGCCAGGCCTCGCCGGCCCGGCTGACGGCGGTGATACCGAAGCTCGCCCGCTGGTAGACCTGCTGGTTGATGGCGATCACGTGCCTGGGCAACAGCAGCGCGTCGGAGATGTGCTCCAGCCGCCCGTCGGCGTAGCGGTACTGGCCCGCCGGAAGGTCGGCCACCCTACCGGGGTGGCTCTGGACGAAGATCTCGGTGGGGTCCGGGTCCGGGTCGCCGTCGTGGGGGCGGATGTCGAAGGTGCCCAGGTACGGGTCCTCCCCGGCGACATCCAGGATGCCCTTGACGGACGGGTCGTGGCCCAGCGGCCGGATGGTCAGGCCGTAGTCCGGCAGCACCTCCTCGAACACGCCCACCATGTGCCCGGTCTCGAACTCCAGCACCTCCTGGATGTTGTTCTTGTAGACCGGCTCGAGCGCGTGCTTCCTGCCGGCGAAGTGCACCCGCAGGCGGCGCCCGGGCCCGTGCGCGGACGGGCCGATCCGGACCAGCACGTGGTCGACGGGGTGGTAGTAGTACACGCCCGCGTCCAGCCCCGCCACCCCGCCGACCTCCAGGTACAGCTGGGTCGCATACAGGGCGCCGGGAGAGGCGTAGGCGTACTTCGGCAACAGCCGCTCCTCGCTGCCGACCGCACCGAACCAGCGCAGCAGCTCGCCGAGCGCGGCGAACGTCAGCTCGTCGAGCCCGCGCGTGCCCCCGGCGACGGCCGGGGTGGCGAGGAGGGCCAGCAGGTCGGCCCGGCTGACCGGGCCGCCGTCGTAAAAGCGATACGTCTTGCGGGCGAAGACCTCCCGGCGTTGCCGCTGCGTCTCCTGCCTGCCGGGCAGCTCCACTGCTCGCCGGCCCGCCAGATCCTCCCGGCTCCGTAGCCCGGGGGTGGACAGCTGCGCCTTCACCTGGAGCCGGCTGGCCTTGGACTGGTGGTGGGCGCCGTGGTTGCCCTGGTCCATCAGCGCGGCTTCCTTGGGGTTCAGCTCGACGCACGCCACCAGCTTCTGGTGGCCGGTGCGCTCGTCGTCGGCGACGATCGCCGCCGCGTGCCGCACCCACTGGTGGTCCTCGATCGCCAGCGCGATCTCGTCCAGCTCGATGCGGTAGCCGCGCAGCTTGACCTGGTTGTCGGCCCGGCCGGCGAACTGGATCGTGCCGTCGGGATTCCAGTGGGCCAGGTCTCCGGTGCGGTACAGCCGCTCGGTCGGGACGAACGGCGAGGCGATGAACCGCTCCCGGGTCTGGTCCGGACGATGCAGGTAGCCGCGGGCCAGTTGGACGCCGCCGACGTACAGCTCGCCGGTCTCCCCGATGTCCACGGGCGCCAGGTGCTCGTCCAGGATGAAGCACTGGGTGTTGTCGACCGGTACGCCGATCGGCACCGTGCCCGACCCGTCGTCGGCCGCCTCCGGGTCGACCAGGCACGCGGTGGCGTTGATGGTGCACTCGGTCGGCCCGTACAGGTTGATCAGCGCTGCCCACGGGAGCTCGTCGGCGAAGACCCGGGCGAGCCGCTTCGAGAGCGCCTCACCGCCGGAGAACACCCGGCGCAGCGTGGCGCACAGGTGGAGCTCCTCGGTGTCCAGCAGGGCCTGCAACAGGGTGGGCACGCACTGCAGCGTGGTGACCTCGTGCTTGACGACGGCCGCGAGTACGGCCTCGGGGTCCCGGTAGATGCCGGGGCCGCCCATCACGACCCTGCCGCCCACCGCGGGGGCGAGGATCTCCCACTGCGCGGCGTCGAAGCTCATCGGGGTCTTCTGCAGCACGGTGGTCCCGGTGTCGAGGTGTCCGTAGGCGTGCAGCCAGCGCATTTGGGAGGTGATGCTGCGGTGCTCGATCATCACCCCCTTGGGCTTGCCGGTGCTTCCCGAGGTGTAGATGACGTAGGCGAGGGCGTCCGGGCGCACCGTCGTACCACCGACCGGACGGCAGCCCGCCGCGTCCGCCGGGGTTACCACCCTGGTCCCCGGGGGCGCGAGCTCCGAGAGTCGAGCGGCCAGGTGGTCCTGGGTGACGATGACCCGAGTGCGGCTGTCCTCGATCATGTAGCGCAGCCGGTCCTCGGGGTACTCCGGGGACAGCGGCAGGTACGCCGCGCCGGCGAGCAGGATGCCCCACACCCCGGTCATCAGCTCCAGAGACGGCTCGACGTACAGCCCCACACACTCATCGGCGCCCACCCCCAGGTCCCGCAGGCAGGCGGCCAGCCGGCCTCCCGCCTCCTCCAGCTCCCGGTAGCTGAGTCGCCGGTCGCCACAGACCACCGCGGTGGCGTCGGGCTGCGCATGCACCTGCCTCCGCAGCAGGTCCGGCAGGCAGCCGCCCAGCCGGGCGTCGTGCAGGCGGGTGATGGACGGTGCGGTCTTCACTGCTCTCCTCCGGTGACCAGGACCTTCTCGGATGTTCGGGTGGTGGCCCCGGGGGTCGGGACGGTGCGCGGCTGCCTGGGCTGGGCCAGCACGACGGCGGCGACGACCGCGCCTGCACCCACCAGCTGCAGTGGCGTCAGCGACTGGCCCAGGACGACGTACCCGAGGACGGTCGCGGCCAGCGGGCTCGCGAACCCCAGGATCGACACCGCAAGCGCGGGCAGCCGTCCGATCCCGCGGAACCAGACCGCGTAGGCGAACAGCGCCCCGACCACGCTCAGGTAGGCGAAGCCGCCCAGGTTCGGGCCGGTGAGGCGGTCGGGGAGGCCCTCGGCGACCAGCGTGGCGGGCACCAGCAGCAGACCTCCGACGGTCAGCTGCCAACCGGTGAAGGCGAGCACACCCACACCCGGAGGCCGGCCCCAGTACTTGGTGAGGACGATGCCGGAGGCCATGCAGAGCGCCCCCGCCAGACCGGCCACCACACCCACGGCGTCCATGCCGGCCTGCGGGCCCAGGACCAGCAGCGCGACGCCGAGCACACCGAGCACGCACGCCGCCACCTGGATGCGCTGGATCCGGTCCTTCAGCAGCAGCGCGGCCAGCAACAGAACCAGCATCGGCTGGACCGCGACCACCAACGCGGCCACCCCGCCGGGCAGATGGTAGGCGGCCACGAACAGCAGGTAGAAGAAGGCGCCGATGTTCAGCACCCCCAGCACCAGGGCCCGCCACCACCACACGCCTCGCGGCAGCACGCCGCCGGCCGCGAGCAGCACCAGGCCCGCCGGCAGCGCCCGCAGGGTGGAGGCCAGCAGCGGTCGGTCGGGCGGCAACAGCTCGGTGGTGACCAGGTAGGTGCTCCCCCACACCGCCGGGGCCAGCGCGGTCAGGGCCGCGTCGCGTGCCAGCCGGTTGCTCGCCACCTCGCCCCCTCGTGCTCGACCAGGCCGGCCACGGCCATGAGGGGCTGGACAAGGTGGCGCATGATCAGCTCTCCGGTTCCCGAGGACATGCGGGACGGCGGACCTTCCGGCCGCATCCCGGGGCCCACCCGAATGCGGACCCCGGCCAAAGATGGGCGAGGGCATCGACCTCGGGGTGCTTCGCGGGAGTGCCGCAGCAGCACCCGCGGCACACGCTCAGGACGCACCGGTAGGCGTGGGCCATGGCCATGGCCATGGCCATGCCCGCCAGCACCAGCCGCAGCGGGCTGACCCGGCCCTGGTGCTGGGCGACGGCGAAGACGACCACCATGGCGGCAAGCGCGCCGAGGAACGCCGCGCCGGACAACGCATACAGCCCAGCCACCCCAGCGAGCCGAACAGCAGCACCGCAGTGGCCCCGACCGAAGCCCCGGAGGACACCCCGAGCACGTACGGGTCGGCCAGCGGGTTGCGCACCAGCGCCTGGATGGTGACGCCGACAGCGGTGAGGCTCGCCCCAGCGACCGCGGCCAGCAGCACCCGGGGCAGGCGCAGCTGCCACACGATGCCATCCACCCCGCCGCCGGCACCGAGCGCCTGCCCGCTCAGGTGGGCGGCGACCACCTGCCACACCGTGGAAGGCGCGATCGCCACCGACCCCACGGCGACGCCGGTGGTCAGCGCGGCGAGCAGCACGACGGCGAGCACGGCGAGCAGCACCCCGTACCGCAGCCGGGTCCGCCAACGGGACACCGACAGACACGTATCCGGCGCGGGGCGAGCCTGCGCCGACGTTCCCGAGACCATGAGCCGGATCGGACTCTCAGCCGTCACCCGGCCCTGGAGTCGAAGTGTGGGACGGGCGGACAGCGATCAGCTCGACGCACGCGCGCGGCAGCCACCAATGCCTCCTCCGGGGTCACGCGCCCCGAGTGGGAAGGAAGCGACGGTCAGTCTCCTGGCTCCCGGATCATCGCTCGTCCCGGCCTTCCCGCTTCACATGAAGCCGTGGCCGTGCTGGGACTCACTCCTCGGTGACAGTGGCGGGACCGCGCCGGACTTACACCGGCTTCCTGGCTCCGTCGCTCTAACACGGAGCATCCTCCGGTACCGACCCACACCCCGTCAAGCGCGGCCCCCACCCCGGAGAAGCCGCTGTCCATGGGCCGCCGCTTCCAGCTGATCGCCACCGACACCGCCGGCGGGCAGCTCGCCTGGCTGGATGCCCGGCACCGCTCCCACGTGCACGTCGAAGGCGACGTCAAGCAGGCCAAGGACCTCGGCCTGGCCCGCTGGCCCTCGCGGTCCTGGGCGATCAACGTCGCCTGGACCCAGATCGTCGCGCTGGCCGCGAACCTGCTGGCCTGCTTCCGCCAGCTGGCCCTGCCCGCCGGCCCGCTGCGGAACGCGGCACCGAAGCTGCTGCGCTACCGGATCTTCCACCTACCCGCCCGACTCACCCGCGGGCAACGCAAACGCTTGCTGCACCTGCGCGCCGACTGGCCCGGAACCAAGGAGATGATCCGCGCCTGGAAGGCCATCAAGGCACTGGCCGCACCGACCTGACCGGCACCCCGCCGCCCCGACGATCAAGGAAGGAGCCCGACCGGGCCCGAGGAACCCGGCGCCCCGACGCGACAGTCGGACGCCCGACCTGCCCAACAACAGGAAGTCATGATCAAAACGACAAGGCTGTAGTTCGGCAGGGACGCACGTCACCCCCGTGAAAAATCCAGGCTGGCGTCGTTGACACTGGGCAATTCTGCAGCACCAGCCTGTTCCGCATCACCGCTGACGCGCAAGCAGCACAGCTGTGTTGAAAGCCAAGGACTTGCGGTACATCCTCGGCGGGAAGCCGTGGCCGAGCGATCACCGCAAGGGGATCCTCTTCCGGGCACCGAGCGACGCGTGCGCAGTGGCCCGCCTACGGGACGTCGGAGCGAGGCAGCCGCGGGGCCACTCTGCCGGGTGTCGTGGGCACTCGAGCTTGACCCGTCCCCTGAGGGCCGGCTCTAGCGTCTCGCTGAGGGAGGTGGTCCGGGGTGAGGGCAGGACAGGCAGCGGCGGCTGCGGGGGTGTCGGTCAAGGCGTTGCGCTACTACGAGGGCCTGGGGTTGGTGCGGCCGGGGCGGCGCGCCAATGGGTACCGAATCTACAGCGACGAGGACGTGCGGGTGACCGCGGAGCTGCGACAGCTGATGGCACTGGGTCTCACCACGCAGGAGGCCGAGCCGTTCGTAGCGTGCCTGCGGGCCGGCAACGACACCGTGGATGACTGCGCGGAGTCCATCGCGGCCTACCAACGCAAGATCGACCAGCTCGACGGGTTGATCGACCGGCTGTCCCAGGTCCGGAACCTATTGCGTGAGCGGATGGGTCAGGCCGCACGCCGCGGTTTCCGTCCGCTGCCTGCTACGACTGCGTCTGGAGAGGACGAGGAGATGCCGCTGTCCCAGCCTGCACCGCTGCCCGAGGGGCTGCCCGCTCCGGTGGATGACGGTAAGGCCCGGCACCTGCCGGGCCGCACGTTGCCCGAACTGGCGCTGACCGCCACCGACGGCTCACAGGTGCGCCTGGACGGGGTGTGCGACGGCAGGTGGGTGCTGTTCGTCTATCCGTTGACCGGGGAGCCGGGCGTGGACGTTCCGCGCGGCTGGGACGAAATCCCTGGCGCTCGCGGCTGCAGCCAGGAGGCCTGCAGCTTTCGGGACAACCTGGACCAGCTGCACGCTGCCGGGGTCGACAAGGTGCTAGCGCTGTCGTCGGACCGGGCGGAGTACCAGCAAGATCTGGTCACCCGCCTCCACCTGCCCTACCAGTTGCTGTCCGACCCGCAGCTGCAGGTCGCCGACACACTGGGCCTGCCCACGTTCACCACCGAGGCGCTGCCGGGGCCCGGTCCGGGCCAGCCGCAGCGGCTGTACAAGCGGCTGACGATGCTGCTGCACGGCCCGCGGATCGAGCACGTCTTCTACCCGGTGTTCCCGCCGGACCGGCACGCCGACGAGGTGCTGAACTGGGTGCGCGCTCACCCCGTCGCCGCCACGTGACCGGCCGCCGGTCCCGTCCCGGACCGCGAGGTCGGCGTGGGGCGTGACCTCGCGGTGTTCGCCGCGGCGTTCGCCGTCTCCGCCGCGCTGCCCGGGCCGGACACGATGCTGCTGTTCAGCCGGGCCCTCAGTGGCGGCGCCCGCGCCGCCGGGACCGTCGCGCTCGGCCTCACCCTGGGCAAGCTGGTGCTGCTGACAGCTGCCGTCGCCGGCGTCGCTGCCGTGGCAGCCGCGCTGGGTCCACTGTTCGTCGTCCCCAAGGTCGCCGGCGGCGCCTATCTCTTCTGGCTGGCCGTGGGCCTGTGGCGCCGTGCCGGCGCCACCCCAACCGCCGCGGAAGAGACGGTGGGCCGGTCCCGGCTCGCACGGGTGGGCACCGGGTGGCGCGGCATCGGACTGGGAGCGGCGCTGACCGTCAGCAATCCGCAGGCGCTGCTGTTCTACATCGCGGTGCTTCCCGCGGTGCTCGGCGGCCAGCGGGTCGGCGCCGATGAGTACCTGCTGCTGTGCGCGGTTCTAGCGGCGGTCATGGCGGCCGTCGCCGCCGTCTACATCACCCTGGCCACCCGGGTGCGCGCCGTACTGAGCGCCTCCCGCAGGCGCGTCGCCGACCGGGTCGGTGCGGTGCTGCTCGGCCTCACCGGCGCGGTGGTGATAGCCCGGTGACGGCCCGGGCCATACGTCAGCGCGGACGGTGAGCAGTCCGGGCGACCAGAGCCGCACGGACGAGACTCGACACAGGAGCAGGTGTGCACATCCGCCGCCCGCAGGGGAAGGCCCTGCGGGACAACCCGATCACCACCACATTGGCGACCGCGAGATGCCGCAGGAGGTTCGGCTAACGGGGCGGTCCTGCGGCGATTTCATAGCGTCGTGGCCGCGATCCGTTGAACGGCTTGGAAGTAGTGCGGCCAGTAGGCATAGCGCGCGGGGACGTGGGGTCGCAGAAAGCGGACCGCTGCTTGCAGCGTGCGGGCCTCGGTGCGGTGCAGCCGCCGGCATGGCAGCCGGTAGCCGTCGCGAATCACGGCGGGAAGCAGATCGCTGGTGACGGCGCGGGCGAGGTGAGCGACGCCGGGTAGCGGCGGGCTCAGCCGGGGACGGAGCACGTCGCTGGCGATCCGGTGGGCGGCCGGGGTCACCTGCAGTGCGTCGACGGCCTGCTGCCAGTAGTCGACGAACCCGGCCCAGTCGGGCGGTAGGGCCGCGTCGCCAACGCCGAACAGCCGGGCGAATGGCTTGGCTTGCCGCCAGTAGGCGTCTCGCTCGGCCGTGGGCAGGGGGCGGGCGTAGCGGTCGTGCACGGCCATTGCGGTCCAGACCAGGGTGGCGTGCACCCACAGGGCGAGGTCCGGGTCGGCCGCGCTGTAGGGGGTACCGGCCGGCAGCCCGCCGACCGGGTGAGTGATGGCACCGGTCACGGTCGCGTGCCGCCGCCCCACGCGGCGGGCCGCTTGGCGCGCCTGCGTGGTGTCGCCGAAGGTGACGGTCAGGGTGGCTTGCAGGGTGGTCAGCAGGCGGTGCGCCGGCTCGGCGTGGTAGTCGCTGTGCGCAGCGACCGCCTCGGCGACCAGCGGATGGGCAACCTGCAGCAGCAAGGCGGCGGGACCTCCGAGCAGAAGCAGGCGCTCCCGGGCCACCGACCACAGCACGTCATGCGGCTGCGCCACCCCCGGATCTCCGGCACGACCCGCCGGAGGAGGCGGGGGCAGCAACGCGCGCAGGCTCAAGCGCGACGACCCCGGCATGACCCCGATCCTCCCCTCGGAGTTTGACTCCGAAGATCAACGATGCGTGCCCGAAGGCGATCGCTCTACGGGCACCGATAGCCGGACGCTCATGGGGGCGCAGGCCGCGGCCGCGCGCCGCGCCGCCGAACAGCTGCGGCTCACCGCGGCCCAACGCGCCACCGTTCAGGCCGCTGCGCCAGCAGCCACGGTGACCCACACCCGTCGCTCAAGCCTCTCCGTTGATGAAGACCGATCCCGTTCGGGCCCTGCCCCGGGGCCGACGAACACCTGGCGTGGGCCGCGCCGGTAAGCGCCGGCGCCGCTCCTTTAATCCACACACCCGCAGGACCGGACGGGCGGCGGGCTCCGCCCGCCCGCGCTGACGCGCGCCTGCAACTCACCTATTCACGGGTCTGTGTGCCACTTGGTCGGGTCATCGCTCCAGCGCTCCAGTAGGCGTCCGCGGCGCCTCGGGGCGAGGGCAGGGCGCTGAGGCGGATGTCATCTGGCCAGCGGCAGCAGGGCTTCAAGCAGACGAGACGTCTCCTCGCCTTCCGGCCGGGACGCGTTTGGCCGCGTGAGTCAGGACCGCGTCAAGCTCGTGGCCGGTGTGACAGGATCGTTGCGCCATGGTGCTCGGGAATCCGGTGGGACACCGGAGCGGCCCTCGCCCTTGTGAGCAGCGAGTCGATCGTCTGGCCCCGTATGGGCAGCCACTGGGCTCCGGCCCGGGAAGGCGACGGATCGATGCGGACCTGCAAGCCAGGAGGCCGGCCACGGCACCGGAGAACTCGTCCACGAGGTGCTGGAGGGACGGTCTGCGTGAGCATGTCCGGAGCAATGTGTCCTGACCCGGACGAGAAGCGGCCCCCGGGGGAGTCCCGCATCGTCCCGACGGCGAGCGTGCTGGTCTGCCGCGGCTGTTGCTGCGGTCGTGAGTCACCGGGCTCGGCCGCCAAGCGCCTCCATGCCATGCGGACGGCCGCACGCTCCCTGCCCAAGGGCAGGACGACGGTGACGGACTGCCTGGGTCCCTGTTCCGATTTCGACGTCGTCGCCGTCCGCCACCGGGACGCAGGACAGGCTGGCCGACGGCTCGGGACGACCTGGTTCCGTCGGGTCGACGACGCCGCCGCCGAGCGCATTGCGTCCTGGGTGCGCGCCGGCGCCACGGGAGGTGCGCCGGCGTCACTTGCCGCCCACGTCTTCGACCCACACGCGGACGGCACACTCTCGGTGACTCCGGAACACGAGATCACCGTCAGCGACCGGGTGGCCGACGAGGAGCCCGACGTCCCGGAGGCACCGGCGGCTCGGCGCATCGCAGCTGCGACCGAGCGCGCCCTGCTGCGCACGCTGCTCTCCGATCCGGGCGTGGGCTGGACCGTAGGTGTGGAGGGCGCGGTCGCCGACGTGCTCCTCACTGCGCACGACCGCTCCGTCACCGAGGATGGACACCGACTCGCTGCCGTCGACCACACCGGAGAGATCCGACTGGATTGCGGCGTTGCTCACGCGACCTGGGTGCTGCACAACGGTCCCACGCCGCTGTCCGTCGTCCTGGCCACCGAGCAGGCGCCGCCCGGTCGGTCCGAGGTCAGCGAGGTCGGTGGAGTCGACGAGGCCCCCGGTTCCGCCGTGTTCGACCTGGGCGTACCCGGTACAAGATTCTCTGTCGTCGTCGACGAGCCGGTGCTCGCCGAGCGGCTCCGCCGCCACCAGGGGCGGCAGCTCTCGGCCGTGGTCCGGGAGGTCGGTCCGCACCTCGTCTGCGCCTCACCCGATCGCGTCGTCTCGACCCCGGTCGCCCGAGCCCTCGTGCGCACACCGATCCCCCCGCCCGGCGGCTCCTCCCCTACGGGCAGCCACACCCACCTGCTGCCCGACCGGCTGGCCCGACGACGGCCGCTGCCGCAACAGCGGTCGCTGCCTGACGGCTGGTGGGTGGGCGCCGTCGCGTTCTTGGACGACGCCGCGCCGGAGACCGTCGACGTGGTGCGGCACTGGGGATGACGCAACCGGACAACCAGCTCGGTGATGCGCAGCCGGAGCGCGGTCCCGGCGACGGCGCCGCCGTGCCGCAGCATCACGCTGCGACTGTCCGGTCGGCGGCGCAGGCGCTGGCCGACGCGGTCACCCTCGGACCATTCTTCGCGGTCTGCGAGGAGCCGGGGCCGGACTGGGTCAGCTGGGCCGAATTGGTCGACGGCGATCCGCTGAAGCGGCGGATCAGCGACGTCCGCGCCGCACTGGCGGCTGGTCCCGAAGTGAGCGACGTCGACCCCCGGGTGGCGGCCTCAATTGCCCACCTGGGTCTGGTGGCCCGGCTGGTGTCCCCGCTCCTCGGAGTGGCGCTGAGCGGTGGCGTCCTCCCGGTAGCGCCGCCGGCCGGTGTCCGTCTGCTCCTGGCCGGCGGCAACCCGCTGCCGGTCGCCCTGCTCGAGGTCAGGATGGTGCGGGCTGGCGAGCCGGACGCGGTGGCCGCCGCCTTGGATCGGGAGTGGCTGAGGCCGACCGTGCACCCG
Source organism: Geodermatophilus chilensis (assembly GCF_002802985.1). GTDB lineage: Bacteria > Actinomycetota > Actinomycetes > Mycobacteriales > Geodermatophilaceae > Geodermatophilus > Geodermatophilus chilensis. Next base: position 20,333 of record NZ_NVPT01000032.1, read on the forward strand.
CTGTCAGCGAGGGTCGCTGCACTCACCGGGCTGTCCCGGCAGGTGCTCGACGGCAACGCTGTCTCGGCGGTTGCCGGCGCGCTGCGCATGGCCGCCACCGCGCGGCCCTCACTCGCTGGTGCGGTCGGGTCTGTGCTCGACGCGGTGCTCACGCGTGGCTCGCTGGCCGGCACGGGAACGCGTCGGGACGGCGGCGCCTTCGTCCGACGGTCGTGCTGCCTGTTCTACCGGCTGCCGGGAGCCGGAACGTGCGGCGACTGCGTCCTGGGGTGACCTGACACACGCCAATGGCGGAGGAATGAGGATGTACCGTCCACGATGCCGCAGTGTCAGGGAAGCCGGTGGGAATCCGGCACGGTCCTCGCCACTGTGACCGGGGAGCGGACCCCCACGACACCACTGGTGCGCCTCGTCGTCGACGAGGGTGCCGGGAAGGTCGGGGCGAGCGTCGATCCGGGAGTCAGGAGACCGGCTGCGGCGCGCACCACGTCATTCCACGAGGCATGGAAGAAAGGGTTCCATCATCATGACCTCCTCCCCGCACGCCCAGCGCGCAGCCGCCGGGCGTGGCCGCATCTCCGTTCCCGCCTGGGCGTGGGCCATCACCCTCATCGCCCTGTTCGGCCTCTACCTGATCGCCCAGGACAACGGCCAGGTGCTGCAGTCCCTCGGCGAGACCGCACACGAGTTCTTCCACGACGCCCGGCACTCGCTGGGCATGCCGTGTCACTGAGGGGCGCCGACGTGACCGCCGTCCTCGACCGTCCCGACACCGAACGGGTGCCCCGCTTCGGGCAGCTTTTTGGCCGGATCGTGCTTGCCGGTGTCATCGCCGGCGCGCTGGCCGGCGCCTTCTCGCTGTTGGTGACCGGGCGAGCCATCGCCCCTGCACTCGAGCTCGAGGAGGCCCGCGCGGCCGCCGAGGGCGCGGGGCACGAGCACGGCGAGGAGCTGTTCACCCGGTCCGAGCAGATGTTCGGCGGCTTTCTGGGCACCGTGCTCGCCGGCGTCGTCCTGGCGGTGCTCTTCGCCGCCGTCTACGGCGCCGTCCGGCACCGGCTGCCCGGCCGTACCGACTTCGCTCGTGTCATGCTGCTGGCCGCCGTCGGTTTCGGCGTCCTCGCGCTGCTGCCGGCGCTGAAGATCCCGGCCAATCCGCCGGCCGTCGGCGACCCCGCGACCGTCGACACCCGCACCGCCATCTACGGCGGGACGCTGCTGTGTGGTGTCGTCGGCGTGATGCTGGTGGCGGCACTGGTCAGCTGGCTGCGCAGCCGGGGCACCGGGATCCCGACCACGGCGGTGGCGGCCACCCTGGCCATCGGTGTGCTGTTGGCGATGGTGCTCGTGTTCGTGCCCGACAACCCCGACACGATCGCTGCCGACGTGCCGGCCGCGGTCGTGTGGGACTTCCGGCTCGCCTCACTGGGCCAGCTCGCGGTGCTCTGGGCCGGCATCGGCCTGGCTGGCGGCTGGCTGCTCGACCGCTTCACCCGGCGGCCCGCCGCCTCCTGACGCACCGTCCGCACTGCAACGACGGCGGCGCCGAGACCTACTGATCTTGCAAACGGTCACGGCGCCGTCGTCGCTATGCGTACGTCCTGGACCTGCCCTGAACCTCAACGACCGATGAGTCCGCACGCAGTCCGCACGACACGGGACTTGACCTCTGATCGTGGACACGCTGAATCCAGGGCTTGCCTGGAGGAAGCGAGAAGATCAGACGGTGCCGAGGAAGACGTACTCGGAGGAGTTCCGCCGGGACGCTGTCGAGCTGTACCGGTCGACGCCGGGGGCGAACGTGGTGGGGGACGCTGCAGACTTCGCGTGATGCTGCGGACCGTCCAGTCGCTCCCCCTTGCAGGGCTTTCGACACTGGGCTTCGACCCGGCCCGTTTCCCGACCGAGCCGCCAGTCTGCTACCGGCCTCCTGGCAGCTACCCGGACCGGACTTCCACCGGCAAGCGACGACGAGCACGAACACGACGATCACCTCGTCACCTCACAAGGTCACCCCCTGTTCCGCTGGGCGCACGAAAGCCCCGGGCTAAGAGCCCCCGCCAGTAGGCAGAGCTGCGGCGTTCGGCGTGGTTGAGCGTCGAGGGCAGGCACGAGGGCCACGCTCGCGAAGGTGCTAACGCTCCGTGAGCTGTGGACCGCTCGTGCCTGCCGTCCCATCGTGCATCCTTGACCCGCTGCGCGAGCAGTTCCTCGCGCTGCTGCCAGCGCGCGTCGATGACCATCCGCTGGGCTGTCACCGACCCCGCATCGACGATGCGGTGGTCTTGGACAAGCTCGTCGAGGCGCTGGTGTTCGGCGCCGGATACGAGCGGATCGCCGACGCCGCCTGCTCGGCCACCACCCTGCGCCGCCGCCGGGACGAGTGGATCCGGCTGGGCATCTTCGATGCTCTACGGCTGGCCGCCCTCGACGCCTACGACAAGATGATCGGCTTGGACCTGGCCGACGTGGCGGTCGACGGCTGCACGACCAAGGCGCCTTGCGGCGGTGGGTGCGCTGGTCGCAGCCTGGTGGACCGGGGCAAGGGCGGCATGAAGCGGTCCCAGCTGTCCGACGGCGCCGGCGTGCCGATGGCCACGGTTTCCGCGCCGGCCAACACCGTCGATCACGCCCTGCTGCCGGCGACCCTGGACGCCCTCAAGGACTTCGCTCCGCTGCCGGTCGGCGCGACGGTGCACCTGGACGCCGGCTACGACTACCGGCCCTGCCGAGAGGCCCTTGACGAGCGCGGCTTGCTCGGCGAGATCGCCTCCCGCGGCACACCCGCGCCGATCCAGGTCGGCAAGCGGTGGGTGGTGGAGCGGGCCAACTCCTGGCTCAACGACTTCGGCAGACTCCGCCGCTGCACCGAACGCCGCCGTGCCTGCGTCGACGCCTACCTGGCCCTGGCGGCGGCCATCGTCACCCTCCGTGCTCTACGGCGGGCCGCCTGGTACCTCTACCGCTGGAACACCCGGCCAAGATCACCGCGGATCCGTTGACCTACTGGCGGAGGCCCTTATCAACCCATTCCACACCTTGCTGCCGAACTCAGCCCGCGGTGAGCACGGTGACCCCGTGGCGCTCGAAGGCGGCGACGGCCGGCGGGGGCGCGCCCGCGTCGGTCAGCAGGGTCCACCCGGGCTCGACCCGCGCCCAGGCCGGCGTGGTGGCCGCCTCGAGCTTCGAGGAGTCGGCGAGCAGGACGACGCGGCGCGCCTGACGCGCCGCGACCTCCTTCACGTAGGTCTCCTCGACGGTCGGCTCCCCGAGCCCGCGCTCGGGGTCGACCGTGTCGGCGCCGAGGAAGGCCACGTCGAAGGCGAGCCGGTCCAGCGCCACCGACGCGAGCGGCCCCACGACGCCGTGGCTGAGCGGCTGCACCTGCCCGCCGACGATGATCACCCGGACGCCGGCCGCCCGGGACAGCAGCAGCGCCGACTCCAGCCCCCGGGTCACCACCGTCAGCGGGCCGGCCGTGACCAGCAGCCGGGCCAGCGCGAGGCACGTCGTCCCGGCGTCGAGGAACACCGTCCCCTCCGCCGGGACGAGCTCGGCCGCCCGGGCCGCGATCGCCGCCTTGGCCTCGGCGTTGAGCTGCGCGCTCTCCCCGAAGGGCCGCTCGTGGAACACCTCGTCGCGGACCAGCGCGCCGCCGTACGTCCGGGCGATGCTGCCGTCCCGCTCCAGCCGGGCGAGGTCCCGCCGCACCGTGGACGGGGAGACCCCGACCTGGTCGGCCAGGGTCTCCACGCTCTCCACGCCCGCGCGCAGCAGGGCCAGCAGCGACTCGTGCCGCTCCCGCGTGGCGCGGCGCGTCCCGGACTCCTCCACGGCGGCTCCTGCGGTCAGCGCCCGTAGGTGGCGCGGATGTCGTCGACGAACGGTGCGTAGTCGACCGCGGCCAGGTAGGCCGAGAACATCGTGCCGTGCCCGGCCCTGCCCGTGCCGGCGATGTCGAAGGCCGTGCCGTGGTCCACCGACGTGCGCAGGATCGGCAGCCCGACGGTGACCGAGATGGTGCCGTCGAAGTCGAACGTCTTGGCGGGGATGTGCCCCTGGTCGTGGAAGTGCGACAGCACGCCGTCGTACCGGCCGACCAGGCCCTGGTGGAAGACCGAGTCGGCCGGGACCGGCCCGGCGACGTCCATCCCGCGGGACCGCGCGGCCTCACAGGCCGGGCCGATGTGCACGATCTCCTCGTCGCCGAAGTTGCCGTTCTCCCCGCCGTGCGGGTTGAGCGCGGCCACGGCCAGCCGCGGCTGCTCGACCCCGAACACCTGCAGCGCCGTGTGCGCCCGCTCGATCGACTCCTCGACGCGGTCCTTCGTCACCTGGTCCAGGGCCTTGCGCAGCGCCACGTGCCGGGTCGTGAAGAAGATCCGCAGGTGGTGCCCCTCGGCCGCGGTGTTGCGGACGACGAACATGGTGTCCTGCTGGGTGACCCCGGTGAGCTCGCCGAGCATCTCGGTGTGCCCGAGGTGCCGCGACCCGGAGGCCCAGATGGCCTCCTTGTTGATCGGGCCCGTCACGATGCCGGCGACCTCGCCGGCCATGGCCGCCCGGGTGGCTTCCTCGATGGCGGCGACGGCGGCCCGCCCGGCGCGCGCGTCCACCTTCCCCCACTCGGGGACGTCGTCGCCCAGGACGCCGGTGTCGACGACGTCGATGACGCCGCCGGCGGGCTGGGTGCCGTAGCCCTCGACGGTGCGCACCTCGACGTCGAGGCCCATCGCCTCGACGCCACGGCGCAGCGCGGCCGCGTCGCCGACGGCCACCCCGTGGTGCCCGTCGGCGCCGGCCTGTTCGGCGAGGGTGCGGGCCACGATCTCGGGGCCGATGCCCACCGGGTCGCCCAGGGTCACGGCGAGGACGTGTCGGGTCATGTCTGTCTCGTCTCCAGTCTCGGTGGTCGTCGTGCTACCAGCGGGTGCGCGGCTCGGCGGAGGTGACGTGCCGTCGGTCGCGTTCGACGGCACGCCGCAGGTGCTCGATGCAGAGGACGGCGGTGTCGGCGTCGCCGATCAGCCCGCCCTTGGTCACCACGTGCAGGCCGTCCCAGGGCCCGCCGACGACGGTGCCCGCGACGGCCAGTGGGACGACCGCCTCCCAGATCTCCAGGCCGGCGGAGCCCAGCTCGGCCAGGACGGCGGCGGTGACGTCGCCGCCGGTGGTGTAGAGCCCGCCCACCGGGTGCACCTCCAGGTTCCGGCGCACCGCCCGGGCCAGCTCGCGCGGGATCCGGTCGGCGTCCTCGGGGGTGGTGTGGTGGAGGTCGGCCTCGTCCAGCACGGTGGCCAGGACGACGACGTCCGCGGGGCCGGCCCGGTCGAGCGCCTCGTCGAGCAGGCGGGTGGTCGCGTCGACGTCCGGGACGGCGCTGCCGGGCAGGGTCGGCACCCGGTGGACGGTGACCTGCTCCTCCCCCGCCAGCGTGCGCAGCTGCTGGCGGGTGAGGTCGGTCGGCGACCCCGACACCACCAGCAGCGGCGCCCCGGTCGTGGCTCGGTCCAGGCCGAGCGCCCGGGCCAGCGCGACCGAGCCGGGGCCCGGGTCGCTGGTGATCCACACCAGGTCCATCCCGTCGGCGGCCGCCACCGCCGCGGCGGCGACCCGGTCCAGGTGCTCCACGGTGGTGGCGTCGGCGACCAGCACGTCGACGCCGTCGCCCAGGGCGGCGCGCAGCAGCTGCACCAGCTCCGCGGACGGGCCGGTGACCGCGGCCATCGGCACCGTCCGGGCGGTGAGCTCGGCCTGCTGCCGCATGATGGCCGCGACGTCGGAGGTCAGCATCGGCGTCCGCGCGTCACGGGCGACCTCGGTCTCCTCCAGCCGCCGGCCGCCGAGCAGCTGGTGCCCGCCGATGGTGTGCCGCCCGGCGCCCGGGTGGGCCGGGGCGCACAGCGCCACGGCCCGGCGGCCGGTGAGCTCCCGGACCTCCGCGAGCACCGCGGCGGTGGTGGCGCCGACGTTGCCGCGCAGCGTGCTGTCGATGCGGTTGCACACCAGCCGCGCCGGCCAGCCGGCGCGCACCACCGCCCGCGCCCGCTGCGCGGCGTCCTCCGGCCGGGCGTGCCGCGCCTCGGTCGTCGCGACCACCACGTCGAAGCGGGCGACCATCTCGGCGACGACGTCGGGCCGGTCGGCCGCGCTGGCCGTCACCGCCCGCAGCCCGACGGCGGCGAAGTCGGCGGCGGTGGCGTTCCCACCGGTGAGGTCGTCGGCGACGACGAGGACGGCGGCCATCGCGTCAGAGGAAGAGGCTTGCGACGAGCAGCAGCGGCAGCGAGGCGGCCCAGACGGCGGTGGTGATGCCCGACCAGCCGCGCAGCGCCGCGGTGCCCTCCAACCCGGTGAACCGCGTGACGACCCAGAAGTACGAGTCGTTGAAGTAGCTGAACACCATCGAGCCGGCGCAGCAGGCCAGCGCCGCCAGCAGCGGCGAGAGGCCCAGGGTGTCGACCAGTGGGGCGGTGACGGAGGCGGCGGTGATCATGGCGACCGTGCCCGAGCCCTGCGCCACCCGGACCAGGGAGGCGACCAGGAACGGCACCAGCACGCTGGGCAGCGAGATGCCGGCCACGGCCTCGGCCAGCGCGTCACCGACGCCGGAGCTGCGCAGCACCTGTCCCAGCGCACCACCCGCACCGGTGATGAGGATGATCAGGCCGGCCGAGGCGGCGGCGTCGGCCAGCCAGGAGTGCACCTGGTTGCGCGGCGTCCAGCGGGGCAGCAGCAGGTAGACGGCCAGCACGATGCCGATGACCAGCGCAACGACCGGGTTGCCGATGAAGGCCATCACCGAGGCGATGCCGGAGGGGACGTACTCGTCGTCCGGGCCGAGCGCTCCCTGGGCGTTGCGGTCGACGGCCGTGGTCACCGTGTTGAGCACGATCAGCGCCAGCGGGACGAGCAGCGGCAGCGAGGCCAGGGCGGCGCCGACCCGGTGCGGACCGGCACCCGGGGGCGGAGTGCCCAGCTGGTGGGCCGGGTCCTCCGCCAGCGGCTCGCCGAGCGGGGTGTCCACCGTGCCGATGCGCGCGCTCCCGCCCGGCACCGAGCCCGTGGTGGGGACGCCGGCGTAGACCGCGGCCCGCACGGGCTCGCTGATCTCGCTCTCCAGCTTGGGGCCCATCCAGGTGGCGTAGAGGATGACGATCGGCAGGAGCAGCAGGCTGAACACCAACCCGGCCAGGATCAGCCCGCCGAGGTCGGCACCGAGGATGCCCGCCACGCCCAGCGGGCCGGGGGTCGGCGGCACCAGGTGGTGGGTCAGCGTCATGCCGCAGCCGAGCGCCAGTGCCAGGGTGACGTAGCGGCCCTTGATGCGCCGGGCGATCGACCGCGCCAGCGGGTTCATGATCACGTAGCCGGAGTCGCAGAACACCGGGATCGAGACGACCGCGCCGGTGCCGGCCATCGCCCAGTGCTCCCGCCCCTTGCCCAGCGCCCGGACGAAGGCCCGGGCGAGGCTGTCGGCGGCACCGGAGACCTCGAGCACCTTGCCGATCGCCACGCCGAGGCCGATGACGATGCCGATCGAGGCCAGGGTGTTGCCGAAGCCGGTCGTGATCGAGGAGATCTTCTCCCCGACCGGGGAGCCGGCCACGAAGCCGGTCACCAGGGCGGCGATCAGCAACGCCACGAAGGCGTCGAGCCGGGTGCGCAGAACGAGCACCACGATCGTCGCGATGCCCAGGACCAGTGCCAGCAGGAGTTGCACGTCCATGCCGAACCTCCACCGTCTGCCCCGCCGTCGGGGCGCTCCCGCCGTTGGGAGTCCGGGGCATCGTGACAGGAGCCAACTGCGCAAATCAAGCGGTACGGTCATAAAGTTGCGCAGTCCGTGCAACTCCTGGGCGCAGCGTGAGCCGCCACGCACAGCGAGATCGCCGGTCTCGCACGGCTACGGGGCCGCAGGCGTGCGAGACCGGCGATCTCGCCGGGGAGAGGACGGCGCTCAGCCGACACCCAGGTCGCGGGCGATGAGCATCCGCTGCACCTCGCTGGTGCCCTCGCCGATCTCGAGGATCTTGGCGTCGCGGTAGAACCGGCCGACCGGGAACTCGTTCATGAAGCCGTAGCCGCCGTGCACCTGGGTGGCGTAGCGGGCGTTGTCCATCGCCACCTCGGAGCTGTAGAGCTTCGCGATCGAGGCCTCCCGCCCGTAGGGCTCCCCGCGCAGCATCTTCTCGGCGGCCCGGTAGTAGGCCAGCCGCGCGGTGGAGGCCCGCACCTCCATGTCGGCGATCATGAACTGGATGGCCTGGTTGCGGCCGATCGGCTGCCCGAACGCCTCCCGCTGCGCCGCGTACTTGACCGACTCGTCGACGCACCCCTGCGCCAGCCCGACGGCGAGGGCGGAGATGGCGATGCGCCCCTCGCCGAGGATGGACAGGAACTGCGCGTAGCCGCGGCCGCGCTCCCCCACCAGGTTCTCCTCGGGCACCCGGCAGTCGCTGAAGAAGAGCTCACGGGTGTCCGAGGCGTTCCAGCCGACCTTCGAGTAGCGCTGGCCGACGCTGAAGCCCGGCGTCCCCGACGGGATGGCGATCGCCGAGATCTCCTTGCCGCCGTCCGGACGGGTGCCGGTGACCGCGGTGACGGTGACCAGCTCGGTCAGGTCGGTGCCGGAGTTGGTGATGAAGGCCTTCGACCCGTTGACCACCCAGTGCCCGTCCTCCAGGCGCGCGGTGGTGCGGGTGGCGCCGGCGTCCGAGCCACCGCCGGGCTCGGTCAGCCCGAAGGCGGCCAGCGCCTCGCCGCTGCACAGCCGGGGCAGCCACTGCTGCTTCTGCTCCTCGGTGCCGAACCGGTAGATCGGCATCGCGCCCAGCGAGACGCCGGCCTCGAGGGTGATCGCCACCGACGAGTCGACCCGGGCCAGCTCCTCGAGCGCCACGCAGAGGGTGAAGTAGGTGCCGCCCGACCCGCCGTACTCCTCGGGGAAGGGCAGGCCGAACAGGCCCAGCTCACCCATCTGCCGCACGATCGCGGTCGGGAACTCGTCGCGCTCGTAGAACTCCCCGATCTGCGGGGCGATCACGTCCTGCGCGAACTCCCGCACGACCTTGCGCAGGGCCTCGGTCTCCTCGTCGAGCCGGTAGTCCAACACGCTCAGTCCTCCCCGGCCGTCACCACGGCCACCCGCTCGTCGAGCCGGACCTGTTGGCCGGCCGTCACGCCGAGCTCGGTGACCGTCCCCGCGAGGGGGGCGGTCAGCACGTGCTCCATCTTCATCGCCTCGACCACCAGCAGCGGGGCACCGGCCTCGACCCGGTCGCCGACCGCGGCGCGCACGACCGTCACGGTCCCGGGCATGGGTGCGGTGACGGCGCCGTCGCCGGCTGCGCCCTCGGTGGCGGCGTGCAGCCGCTCGTGCTCGCGCAGCGCGGTCACCCGGCCGTCGGCGGCCAGCCACACCTGCCCACCGGAGTGGACGACGGCGTACCGCGCGGTGACGCCGTCGAGGGTCACCGACAGCTCCCCGCCGTCCCGCCGGGCGCTCGCCGGCACGGGGTCGGCGTCCCCGACCCGGACCTCGGCGGCGGACGACCGGCCGCGCACGCGCACGGTCACCGGGTCGCCGCCAGCGGCCTGCAGCCGGCGAACCGTCCAGGCCGGCTCGCCCAGCCGCCAGCCGTCGGGGACGTCCCAGCGGTCGACGACCGGACCGGCCGGCTCGGCCTCGACCAGCAGCGCCAGCGCGGCGGCCGCGTACACCGCCGGCGGCACCGGCTCGGCCGCGGTCAGCGCCTCGCCACGCCGCTCGATGAGCCCGGTGTCCAGCCGCCCGGCGACGACGTCGGGGTCGGTGAGCAGCGCTCGGAGGAACGCGGTGTTGGTCGGCACCCCGAGGACGGCGGTGTGCCCGAGCGCGCCGACCAGCCGGGCGCGCGCGGTGTCCCGGTCGCGACCCCACGCGACCACCTTGGCCAGCATCGGGTCGTAGTCGGTGCCCACCACCGAGCCCACGGCCAACGAGCTGTCCAGCCGCACACCCGGCCCGGCGGGCTCGCGCAGACCGAGCACGGTGCCGGTCTGCGGGAGGAAGCCGCGGGTCGGGTCCTCGGCGTAGAGCCGGGCCTCGATGGCGTGCCCGTCGAGCCGGACGTCGTCCTGGGTCAGCGGCAGCGGCTCCCCCGCGGCGACCCGCAGCTGCAGCTCGACCAGGTCCAGGCCGGTGACCATCTCGGTGACCGGGTGCTCGACCTGCAGCCGGGTGTTCATCTCCAGGAAGAAGAAGTCGATGTCGCCTCCCCGCCCACCCGGCTCGGCGTCGACGATGAACTCCACCGTGCCGGCGCCGGTGTAGCCGACCGCGCGGGCCGCCTCGACCGCGGCGGCGCCCATCGCGGCGCGGGTGGCGGCGTCCAGCAGCGGGGACGGCGCCTCCTCGACCACCTTCTGGTGCCGGCGCTGCAGGCTGCACTCCCGCTCGCCCAGGTGGACGACGGTGCCGTGGGCGTCGCCCAGCACCTGCACCTCGACGTGCCGCGCCGACCCGACGTAGCGCTCCACCAGCAGGGTGTCGTCGCCGAAGGAGCCGCGGGCCTCGCGCCGGGCGGCGGCGATCGCGTCGGACAGCTCGGCCTGCGACCGCACCACGCGCATGCCCTTGCCGCCGCCACCCGCGCTGGGCTTGAGCAGCACCGGGAAGCCGACCTCGACCGCGCCCGCCGCGACCTCGTCGTCCGACATGCCCGGCTCGGTCCGCCCGGGGACGACGGGGACGCCGGCGGCCATGACGGTCTGCTTGGCGCGGATCTTGTCGCCCATCGCCTCGATCGCGGCCACCGGCGGGCCGATGAAGACGATCCCCGCCTTCTCGCAGGCGCGGGCGAACTCGACGTTCTCCGACAGGAAGCCGTAGCCGGGGTGCACCGCCTGGGCGCCGGTGCGGGCGGCGGCGTCGAGCACCCGCTCGATCGACAGGTAGCTCTCCGCGGCCGGCGCCGGGCCGATCGGGACGGCGACGTCGGCCTCCCGCGTGTGCCGGGCCCCGGCGTCGGCGTCGCTGTACACGGCGACCGAGCGGATGCCCATCGCGCGCAGCGTGCGGATGACCCGCACGGCGATCTCGCCGCGGTTGGCGACCAGGACGGTGTCGAACACGGCTCAGCACCCCCCAGCGGGGGCGCGGCGGCAGCGGGACGGGTCAGGCAGCCTTCCGAGTGCTCTTCGCGAGCACCTTGTCTGCCTTGTCCAGCTTGACCAGGCGGCGCTTCTTGACCGTGTAGCCCGGCGGGAGCGTCCCCTCGGCGAGGGCGCGGAGGGGGCACCGCTTGCAGCGCGGCTTGTCCTGGCAGCACTTCTTCTTGGGCATGCGCGCGGACTTCCCCACGTGGCGAGGCTAGCCTCGCCTTCCCGAGCGGTCCACGGGCACCGGCGTGTCAGCCGATAACGTGCGGGGACCGCCATCCCACACGTCCGGGAGACCCGATGGCCGCCCCCGCCTTCGTCGAGCTGCTCAACACGCAGATCGGCAACGAGTTCGCCGCGCACCAGCAGTACGTCGCGTGCGCCGTCTACTTCGACGAGCTCACCATGCCCCGGACCGCGCAGCTCTTCTTCGACCAGGCGCTCGAGGAGCGCCAGCACGCCATGATGATGGTCCGGTACCTGCTGGACTCCGATGCGCCGGTCCGCATCCCGGGCATCTCCGCCCCGGTCAACGAGTTCGCCGACGTCGTCGCCCCCGTGGCGCTGGCCCTGGAGCAGGAGAAGCGGGTCACCGAGCAGATCAACGCGCTCATCGGCGTCGCGCGGCGGGAGAACGACTTCGCCTCGGACCAGTTCATGCAGTGGTTCATCAAGGAGCAGATCGAGGAGGTCAGCAAGATGAGCGCCCTGCTCACCATCGTGAAGCGCTCCACCCACGACCTCGAGACGATCGAGGACTACGTGCTGCGCGAGGTGACGGCGGAGGCCGCGGACCCGACCGCGCCCCCGGTGGCGGGCGCCTGAACCGAGTGCCTCGCAGGGCTCACATCCGGAAGACGCCATAGCCGACCTCCTCGAGGGGCGCGTTCGCGCAGGCTGACAGGGCCAGACCGAGGACCGTCCGGGTCCGGGCGGGGTCGATGACGCCGTCGTCCCACAGCCGGGCGGTGGCGTAGTACGGGTGGCCCTGGGTCTCGTACTGGTCGCGGATCGGCTTCTTGAACGCCTCCTCGTCCTCGGCCGGCCACTCCTCGCCGCGGGCCTCGAGACCGTCGCGGCGCACCTGGGCGAGCACCGAGGCCGCCTGCTCCCCGCCCATGACCGAGATGCGGGAGTTGGGCCAGGTGAACAGGAACCGAGGCGAGTAGGCCCGGCCGCACATCGAGTAGTTGCCGGCGCCGAACGAGCCGCCGATGACGACGGTCAGCTTGGGCACCCGGGCGCAGGCGACGGCGGTGACCATCTTCGCGCCGTGCTTGGCGATGCCGCCGGCCTCGTAGTCGCGGCCGACCATGAACCCGCTGATGTTCTGCAGGAACAGCAGCGGGGTGCTCCGCCGGTCGCACAACTCGATGAAGTGCGCGCCCTTGAGCGCGGACTCGGCGAACAGCACGCCGTTGTTGGCCACGATGCCGACCGGGTGGCCGTGCAGCCGGGCGAAGCCGGTGACCAGCGTCTGCCCGTAGAGCGGCTTGAACTCGGCGAACCGGCTGCCGTCGACCAGCCGGGCGATGACCTCGCGGACGTCGTAGGGCGTGCGCGGGTCGGGCGGCACCACGTCGTAGAGCGACTCCGGCGGGTGCAGCGGCTCCTCGACCGGTTCGACGTCCCACGGCCGGGGCGGGCGCGGGCTGAGGGTGCCGACGATCTGGCGGACCAGCTGCAGCGCGTGCGCGTCGTCCTCGGCCAGGTGGTCGGTGACCCCGCTGGTGCGGCTGTGCAGGTCTCCCCCGCCGAGCTCCTCGGCGGTGACCACCTCGCCGGTCGCGGCCTTCACCAGCGGCGGGCCGCCCAGGAAGATCGTGCCCTGCTCGCGGACGATGACCGCCTCGTCGCTCATCGCCGGCACGTACGCGCCGCCGGCGGTGCACGAGCCGAGGACGGCGGCGATCTGCGGGATGCCGGCCTTCGACATCGTGGCCTGGTTGTAGAAGATCCGGCCGAAGTGCTCGCGGTCGGGGAAGACCTCGTCCTGCATCGGCAGGAAGGCGCCACCGGAGTCGACGAGGTAGACGCAGGGCAGCCGGTTGTGCAGCGCCACCTCCTGCGCGCGCAGGTGCTTCTTCACCGTCATCGGGTAATAGGTGCCGCCCTTGACGGTGGCGTCGTTGGCGACGACGACGACCTCCCGGCCGGCGACCCGGCCGATGCCGGTGATGATCCCGGCGGCCGGCGCCCCGCCGTCGTACATGCCGTGCGCGGCCAGCGGTGAGAGCTCGAGGAACGGGCTGCCCGGGTCGAGGAGGGCGTCGACCCGCTCGCGCGGCAGCAGCTTGCCCCGTGCGGTGTGCCGCTCGCGGGCCCGCTCCCCACCGCCGAGCGCCACCCGGCGCAGCTGCTCGGCGAGGTCGGCGGCGAGCTCGGCGTGCGCCTCGGCGTTGCGCGCGGCGGCCGCGCCGTCGGTCGTCGGCCTGCCGGCCAGCACGGGGGCGTCCACGGCCGGGATGTTAACCACCGTTCACGAACCGGGTCAACGACCGTTAACATCGCCGCCGTGACGGACGCCAACACCGCGCTGCACGCGGACGCGACCCGCCCGTCGCGCCGCGAGCAGATCCTGCGGGCCGCCGCACAGCTGTTCGCCGAGCGCGGCTCGCGGGCCGTGGGGGTGGACGACGTCGGCGCGGCGGTCGGCGTGACCGGCCCGGCCATCTACCGGCACTTCGCCAGCAAGGACGCGATGCTCGCCGAGATGCTGCTGCGCATCAGCGAGCGGCTGCTCGAGGGCGGCACCTCGCGGGTGGCCGATGCCGGCGACGACCCGCTGGCGCAGCTGCGCACGCTGATCGCCTTCCAGGTCGACTTCGCGCTGGACAACCCCGCGCTGATCACCGTGCACGACCGAGACCTCGGCTCGCTGGCCGACGACGACGCCGCGCAGGTGCGCCGGCTGCAGCGCCGCTACGTCGAGGTGTGGGTGGACGTCCTGGGGCGGGTGCACCCGGAGTCCGACGTCGCGACCAACCGGGCCCGCGCGCACGCCGTCTTCGGGCTGGTCAACTCGACCCCGCACAGCGCCGGCCGGCTGCCCCGCGGGCGGACCGCCGCGCTGCTCGCCGCGATGGCCGAGGCCGCCGCGACCGCCGCGACCGCCTGAGCGGCCATTTCCGCGGAAAACGCCGGAGACGTCAGCCGGCCGTGGGCTGCGGCATCGGCAGCACCAGCGCGGTCGAGGCGACCACGTCGAGGTCGGCGGCCGATCCGGTCGACCCGGGTCCGGCCCAGGCGGTCTCGACGATCGTCACGCTGCTGCCCGAGACGGCGCTGGCGTACTGCGCGCGGGAGAGCTTCGCCGGACCCCCCGGGTAGCGGACGCCCTCCCGCAGGAGGTCGCTGACGTTGCCGCTGCCGTCCTGGTCGACCAGCGCGCGCAGCGCCAGGGCGCCGCTCGCCGCACCCATGTCGGCCACCGACACCGAGACGACGACCGGCCGGCCACCCACGTCGGTGGAGTACAGCGCCCGGGCCAGGCCGGCGCAGTCGGTGGCGGCGAAGAAGTCGGCCACCGTGCCGTAGGCGTTGCCGACGCAGGTGGGGTCGGTCTGCACCCGCTGGGCGACGAAGGTGCGGCCGTCGACCGTCTCGATCTGCCCGGGCTGCGGCGCGGCGGCGACCTCGACGGGCGCTGCGGACGGCGCGGCGGTGGACGGCGGGGCACCGGCGCTCGCCTCGTCGTCCCCACCGAACAGTGTGGTCACCCCGACGCCGAGGAGGACGACGAGCGCCAGGGCGGCCGCGACGACCAACGCCGTCCGCCGCGGCGAGCGCTCGCGGCGGCGCGGCCCCACGAGGGGGACGTCGGCGGGCCGGGCACCGTCGGGCACGGGCGGGACGGGCGGTCGCGCGACGGGGACCTGCGGCACGGCGGGCCGGGGATCGGGCGGTGTGGCGACC
>NZ_NVPT01000320.1 GCF_002802985.1 Geodermatophilus chilensis
ACCGACCGCGACCCCAACCGGTATGGCGAGCTGATCCAATGCACGCGGCGGCGCCAGCGCGGTCATGGCCAGGACCCCGACGGCCAAGCTCAAGACCGGCACCAGCACGGTCCCAGTGAGCACGGTCGTGATCGACCGGCGACGCAGCGCGTACAGCACGGAGAGCCCAAGCAAGGCCACGGCAAGGATCGAGGACAGCGCAACGGCGCTTGCGACGGTCAGCGAGGTATTCACTGTTGCTCCCGGTACTCGTACCGGTAACCGACGCCGAAGACGGTCAACAGCCGCATGGGCCGCGCCGGATCGTCCTCGATCTTCTCCCGTAGACGCCGCACATGCACGGTCACGGTGGACAGGTCTCCGTGCGACCAGCCCCACACCCGCTCCAGCAGTTCCTGCCGGGTGAAGTTGACTCCGGGGTGCTGCATGAGGAACTGCAGCAGGTCGTGCTCTCTCGCCGTCAGCGGCAAAATGCGCTGACCGACGCGAGTTTCGCGACGGCTCAGATCCAAGGAGAAGTCGCCGTCTCGAATCAGCTGCGGTAGGGACGTGTTACCGCTGGCCGTGCGGCGCAGCAGCGAGCGGATACGCAGTAGCAGCTCTCGAGGGCTGAAAGGTTTGCAGACGTAGTCGTCTGCGCCCGCCTCCAGCCCGGCCACACGCGCGTCCTCGTCTCCCAGTGCCGTGAGCATCAGCACCGGCAGGTCCCATCGCACGCGAAGATCCCGGCACACATGGTGACCGTGGCGACCAGGCAGCATCACGTCCAGCAGGACGAGATCGGGGCGGTGGCGCTCAACAGCCGCCAGCGCCGCCTGCCCGTCGCTGACCCACTCCGTCTCCAGCCCATGACGCTGCAAGTAACGGCTGACGACACGGGCGAGTAGCGGGTCGTCGTCCACGAGGAGAACACGCGCCACGCCGTCACGAGCCGACCCGGTCGGACCAGGGGCGGCGACGTCTTCGGCAGTCACCGACGGAATCATCCGCGAACTGTCAGCCTCTGTCATGTCCCAGGCCTCTGGATCTGCTTCCTTCGTCGTCCCGGTCCTGCACGGCTGTCGGCGCCGGCTGCTGAGCCGTGACCGCCGTCGCTGGCGCACCCCCGGCTATAACCCGCGTCGTCGTGCCTGGCCGCAGGTCGGCGATGCCGGGTCAGTCTCCTTCAGCTAGGGAAGAGGGGCGAGACGACGACACCGGCCGGACGGGCTGCGCGTGCGGATCGGTCGCACGTCCGCTGCGTGGCACCTCGCCGATCGCGGCTCCGTCAGGTGATCGCTGTACTCACCCAAGGCTGCGACGGCGTGCCGGCGGGCTCGGTTGGTAGAGCTCCAGAGCGGCGGAGGCGACGTTGTAGGTCAGGCCCTCACGGGCCCTCACGGGGGCGCCGCACTTCTTACGGCGATGTGACAGAGGAGCACCAGGAGGCGTCGACGAGGCGGCGGCGCGCAGTGTATGGGCGCCTGACGAAGCCGTCCGCAGCAAGGCGTCGGCGCAACCCGTTCGATCGCCACGAAGTGAGGAGGAACAGGTGCTCGATGTCGAGATCTGGCCCGCGGTGGTCGCGGGGTTGATCGCCGGCGCGGTGATGGAGGGGCCGGTCTATCTGCAGAAGGCCCTCGGCCTGCCGGTGAAGCAGAACATCTTCCGGACCTGGGGCAACCTGTTCCGGCTGCGCGGGGCCGGCGGCTACCTGGTCGGGATCCTGTTCCACCAGGTCTTGGCGGCGGTCATCGCGGTGTTGTACGCGGTGTTCTTCCGGCTGATCGGCGTCGAGGGCGACCTGTGGCTGTGGGGCCTGGTCGGAGCCCTGGTCCACTACACGTTGGCCGGTCCGGTGGTGAAGATCCTGCCCTCGCTGGACCCGGAAAGTGGCGAGGTAGGCAGGCAGGGCTTCGCCTACCGCAACTACGGCGCCCTCGACGTGGCGACCTCGTTCGTCGGGCACCTCGCCTTCGGCCTGCTGACCGGCATCCTCTACGGCTTGTTCCACTCCGGCGGAGGCAGCGGCCTGGCCGTCTAGCCCGCC
>NZ_NVPT01000321.1 GCF_002802985.1 Geodermatophilus chilensis
CCGAGGCCATGGCGGACCTCCCGTCCCCTCGTGGCGGACCTCCGCACGGGGGTCCCTGTCGTGGGCAACGGTAGCGACGGCCGCGGCGGCCACGAGGGAGGACGACACCGACGCGCGCTGTGCACAAGTGCCAAAACGGCAGCCCGGGGCGCACATCCGCCGGGGTCCGCGGGACGCCTGTGACGGGACGGTACGGACGCGACGACGGTGGCAGCCCGGGTGGCGTCCGCGCGCTCAGCCGGTCGTGCCGTCGCGCTCCACGGGGCGGGACCCGTCGTCCCGCGGCGACAGCTCCGACGGCCGGGGGAGCTCCCCGGGCAGCGGCAGCTCGGTGGGACGCAGCGTGCGGACCGTGGCCTCGACCGGCGGCGGCGTGGGCACCGGTGACTCGGCGACCCCGAGGTCGTCGAAGCGGCGGGCGGCCACGAGCACCGACCCCTCGTAGGAGCCGACCGTCTCGTTGTAGCGGGTCAGCGTCGAGGACAGCGCCGAGCCCAGCCGGATGAGGTGGCCGGAGAGGGTGGACAGCCGGGCGTGCAGCCGGCGGCCGACCTCCAGCACCTGGTCGGCGTCGCGGGCCAGCCGCTCCTGCCGCCAGGAGTAGGCGACGGTGCGCAGCAGCGCCAGCAGTGTGCTCGGGGTGGCCAGCACGACGTCGCGGGCGAAGCCGTACTCGAGCAGCCCGGGCTCGGCCTCCAGGGCGGTGGTGAGGAACCCGTCGGAGGGCACGAACAGGACGGTGAACGGCGCGGCCGGTCGGAACGCCGTCGGGTAGCGCCGGGCGGCGAGGGCGTCGACGTGGGCGCGCAGCTGCCGGGCGTGCGCGGCGACCCGCTCGGCGCGCACCGCGACGTCCTCGGCCTGGACCGCCTCGATGTAGCCGGTGAACGGCACCTTGGCGTCGACGACCACCTGCCGGCCGTCGGAGAGGGTGACCACCAGGTCGGGCCGCACGCCGGCGCCGGCGTCGTTGGTGCCGGAGGGCTGCTCGACGAAGTCGCAGTGCTCGAGCAGGCCGGCGACCTCGACCACCCGGCGCAGCTGCACCTCGCCCCACCGGCCGCGCACGTGCGGGGTGCGCAGCGCGGTGACCAGCGCGGCGGTCTCCTGCCGGAGCAGCGCCGAGGTCTGCCCGACGGTGCCCATCTGCTCGCGCAGCTCGCCGTGCGCGGTGGCGCGGTCGCGCTCGATGCCGGCCAGCAGCCGGTGCAGGTGGTCGAGCGACTCGTGCACCGGCTCCAGGCCCTCGTCGGCCGGCCGGTTGCGGGAGACCAGCGCGACGACCCCGAGGGTGACCGCGGTGGCCAGCAGCGCGCCGACGAGGAGACCGGTGAGCAGCGAAGCGGCGTCCACACCGAGAGCCTGCCGGACGCCGCCGACAGTTCCCGGGAGCACACGGCCCCGGCGGCCGCCCTTCAGGGACCCGCGCCGAGCTTGCGAGGCGTGGGGGGAAGGGCGGTCCTTCTTCAGGCGGGGACGGGGGCGTGGGCCGCCTCGTGGTCGAGCAGCCAGCGCTTGACCGGCGTCCCCCAGCGGAAGCCGCCCAGCCCGCCGTCCGAGCCGAGCACCCGGTGGCAGGGCACGAACAGCGCCGCGGCGTTGCGGGCGCAGGCGTTGGCCGCCGCGCGGACCGCCGCCGGGCGCCCGCAGCGCGCGGCGAAGGCGGCGTAGCTGTCCGGCGTCCCCGGCGGGACGGTGCGCAGCACCTCCCAGGCGTCCTCGAGGAAGGGGCCGGAGCGCTGGCGCACCGGGACGTCGTCGATGGCGGTGACGTCGCCGGCGACGAAGGCCTCGACCGCGCCGAGCACCGGCAGGTGGTCGGCGGGCTCGACCCAGACCGGCCGCAGCCCGCGGTGCACCACGGGGAGGAGGTCGGCGACCTCGGCGGTCCAGCCGCTGGCGAGGACGGCGCCGTCGCGGGCCACGACCACGGTGAACGGCCCGGGCGGGGTGTCGACGGTGGCGGAGCGGGCGGGAAGCGGGGTCATGAGGCGCTCCGATCGAGAGGGGCTGTGTCGT
>NZ_NVPT01000322.1 GCF_002802985.1 Geodermatophilus chilensis
GCACATGCAGGCTTGATCGATAGCGTTGTCGCTGGTCAGCGGGTCGGGTGTCGTCGCAGCGCCTAAATCCTGTAGGCACACGGCTGGTGCTTTTCAGCTGGACTGACGTGCTGCTCTGCGCTTTGATGTAGGCGTGTACCTGCGGGAGACGCGGCGGACGAACCGGGACGGTTCGGTGGTGCGCTACCTGCAGCTGGCGCACAACGAGCGCCATCCGCGCACGGGCAGCCCGGTGGCGAAGGTGATCCACAACTTCGGGCGGGCGGACAAGGTCGACCGCCAGGCGCTGGTGCGGCTGGTCTCGTCGATCTCCCGGTTCCTCGAGCCCGAGCAGGCGGTTACCGCCGCGGCCGGCTCCGACGTGGAGGTCGTCGACTCCCGCCGGCTGGGCGGGGCGTGGACGCTGGACCGGATCTGGGAGCGGCTGGGCATCGGGGCGGCGATCCGCCGCGCGGCCGACGGGCGCCGGTGCGACGGCGAGGCGGTCGAGCGGGTGGTCTTCGCTCTGGTCGCGCAGCGGGCGCTGGAGCCCGGCTCCAAGCTGGCCGCGACCGGCTGGGTCGCCGAACGGGTCGCGATCGAGGGCTGCCGGGGCTTCTCCGACGACGCCGCCTACGCGGCGATGGACTTCCTGCTCGACGCCCTGGACGGCATCGCCGCCGAGGTGTTCTCCTCGGTCGCGCACCTGCTCAACCTGGATCTGGACATCGTCTTCGTCGACACCACCAGCACCTACTTCCAGACCGAGACCCCTGATCAGCTTCCCGACCTGCAAGACGACGCCGGCGACGACGAGGTGGCCAACCCGGTCGAGTCCGGGGCGCGGGCGTTCGGCCACTCCAAGGACCACCGCACCGATCTGCCGCAGGTGGTGATCGCCATGGCGGTCACCCGCGACGGGGTGCCGGTGCGGTGCTGGACCTTCGCCGGCAACACCGTCGACACCGCGATCATCCGGACCGTCAAAGACGACCTGGCCGGCTGGAACCTGCGCCGACTGGTCTGGGTCGCCGACCGCGGCTTCGCCTCTGCGGCCAACCGGGCCTATCTGACCCGCGGTGGTGGGCACTACATCCACGCCGAGAAGCTGCGCCACACCAACGCTGAGGCCGCCGCCGCACTGGCCCGTCCCGGCCGCTACAAGACGGTCGCGGACAACCTGCGCATCAAGGAGGTGCACGTCGCCCCCGGCGGGGACGGCGACGGCGACGAGGGGGCCCGGGCGCAGCGGTTCGTCGTCTGCCACAACCCCGAGCAAGCCAAGCGGGACGCGCAGGTGCGAGCCAACCTCGTCGAGCACCTCAAGGGCCTGATCGACGGCTCCGACGCCTGGACCGACCGCCGCCGCGACGAGCTCGTCGGCTCGCTGAAGAACAAGCCTGGGCTGCGCCGCTACCTGCGCCGCACCACCGGTGGGCTGCTGCGCATCGACAACAAGGCGATCAAGGCCGAGGCGCACCTGGACGGCAAGTGGCTGCTGCGCACCTCCGACCCCACGCTCACCGGCGAGGACCTGGCCGCGGCCTACAAGCAGCTGCTCCAGGTGGAACGCGGCTGGCGGGACATGAAGGGCGCCCTGGCCCTGCGCCCGGTCTTCCACCACCGCGAAGACCGCATCCGCGCCCACGTCCAGCTCTGCTGGCTCGCGCTGCTGCTCATCCGCGTCATCGAGAACACCACCGGCCAGGCCTGGCGCAACCTCCGCCAGGAACTCGACCGGATGCACCTGGTCACCCTCGCCACCGGTGACGGCCACGTCGCCCAGCGCTCCGCGCTCACCGGTGGGCAGAAGACCATCCTCACCGCGCTCGGGCTCCCCGAGCCGCCCCGCTTCTTCGACTTCACCCCCGCCGCCGACAGCTGACCAGCGCCTCGCGCCTGTAGTAACACGACCCCATCGCGGCCTGCCCGCATCCCTCCAGGTCAATCAGCGAATTGGGCCGGTCGCGTGCTCACGATCTTCGGAAGTCCGG
>NZ_NVPT01000323.1 GCF_002802985.1 Geodermatophilus chilensis
ACGGATGCAGTACCGCCCCGGACTGCTGGTCGGCTTCCTGGCCAGCACCGGCTTGGAGTTCGGATCGTTCCTATAACAACCGCCCTTAATGATCTTTAGCCGGGCTGCCGGCCCGTCACCGGACGACAACCCGCCACCGCATCAGTACCCGCACCAGTCACATCGGAAGAAGGAGCCCATATGAAGCTACGGACGCTCGTCACCGACCTCGCGCTCTCTACCGCTGCCGGCTATCTCGGCACGAAGGCGATGGAGCCGGTCAGCATGAAGCTCTACGAGCTCGAACCGGCCGAGGCCCGCGCACGCGAGGACGCGGTGCGGCCCGGCGCGCCGTACCGAATCGCCGCGGAGAAGCTCACCAAGGTATTCGGGTTCCGCCTCAGCGAGCAGCAGCTGGATCGACTGAGTCTCATCTTCCACTACGGGCTGGCAATCCAGTGGGCACCGCTGTACCCCTTGCTGCGCCGCCGCACCAGCTTCACACCCATCACCGCCGGGCTGGCCACGGGCGCCGCCATGAGCATCGTCGCCGACGAGCTCATGACCCCTGCCTTTGGGTTCAGCGCCCCCAACCTCGACTACCCGCTCGTCACCCACCTGCGCGGGTTTGCCGCACACCTGGCATTCGGCCTCGCCGTCGCCGCTGTCATCGAGGCCGGCTGGGCGGCCACCGGGGATCGGCCGTGAAGGACACCGGCACCCGGTCGGATCGACCCAGCTGTCGGACAAGGGGACCCCTGACCAATCTCGAAGTAGACAAGGGGACCCCTGACCAATTCCGAAGTAATCGCGGCGGCGCCGTGGCGTCGGGGTGAAGGGTAGTCGCCTCCGTCTTGACGCAGACACAGCCGCTGAGGGGTGCCGCGGTCAGCGCGGTCGCCGATTTTCGTCGGCGGGATCGGTACGCTACGACGCACCCGTGAAGAGCGGCTATTGAGTCCGCAGGCGGCGCCGCGCGACGTCCGTACCGAGGCAGCTCCGGGCAGGGGCATTCGAGGACACCCTCGCCCGCCTAACCGAGCTGCTCAACGCCCCAGGCCATCGAGCCGGACATCTGCGACGTCTGATCGGCGGCGAAGTCGCACCGGCGACCGTTCCCGGCTGGGCCACGATCAGCCGCGAGTAGCTGCTGGCGCGGATTCGCACCGGGGACGTCGTCGTCCTCGACGTCCGGCCACCGGCCGAGTACGCCGCCGGCCATCTACCCGACGCGGTCAAGATCCCGCCTGACGAGCTCGAGGCCCGACTACGGGGCCTGCCCGACGGCCAGCCCATCGTCGCCTACTGCCGCGGCCCGCTGTGTGCCTACGCCGACACCGCCGTGCGCACGCTCACCGCGCAGGGCCGGCCGGCCCTGCGGCTCGTCGACGGGCTGCCGGAGTGGGACCGCCGCCGGCCTGCTCGTCGTGCGCCCATCGGCATGACCGGCGCTCCGGCCGCCGCTGCCATCCGCGACATCCGGTCCGCTGCACCCGCGCGCCTGCGGATTGCGCAGTCAACCGGTTCGGCGCGACCTATTGTGACCTCAGCGCGAAGACAGAGGTACTCGGGCAGTCCTGTACGGCCCGCGATGGGTGAAACGGTGTCGCTGGCAATTCCCTCCCCGAGCGCGGTCCCGCAGCGCGAGCTTCAGCGCCCACCCGGCAGCCTTGGTGTTCCACACCCTTCGACACCACGGGTCATACCAACGTAGTCGCGCGCGAGGGTGCGGGCTGGGCGCCGGCCCCCGCCCGTGAGGTCACCCTGTCTTCGAACTGCGGCTCGGGATCGTTGTCTGCGGCGACACGTTCCAGCTGTGTCGACTGACCGGAGTTCCGAAGATCACACGCACATGCAGGCTTGATCGATAGCGTTGTCGCTGGTCAGCGGGTCGGGTGTCGTCGCAGCGCCTAAATCCTGTAGGCACACGGCTGGTGCTTTTCAGCT
>NZ_NVPT01000324.1 GCF_002802985.1 Geodermatophilus chilensis
GCCCGGGACCTGCACGACCACGTCGTCCAGCGGATCTTCGCCACCGGCCTGGCGCTGGACCGGGTGAGCCGTTCGCTGGAGGACCGGCTCCCCGAGACGGCGGCGGCGCTGGCCGAGCGGGTCGACGAGCTCGACAGCACCATCGCCCGCATCCGCTCGTCGATCTTCGAGCTGCACGAGCCCGACGACGCCTCGCCCGACGCCGTCCGCACCCGCATCGTCGACGCCGTCCGCTCGATCACCGGCGGGCAGGGGCTGCGCCCGGACGTGCGGATGCGCGGGGACGAGGACCTGCCGCCGGCGCTGCTGCCCGACGTCATCGCTGTCGTCCGCGAGCTGGTGACCAACGTGCTGCGGCACGCGCAGGCCACCCGGGTGACGGTCACGGTGACCGTCGACGCCGAGGTGCGCGTCGTGGTCACCGACAACGGCATCGGGCTGCCCGCGGTCTCGGTGCGCAGCGGGCTGACCAACCTGGCCGACCGCGCGGAGCGGCACGGCGGCCGGCTGACCACCTCCACCGGACCGAAGGGCACGCAGATCCGCTGGTCGGTGCCGATGCCGCGCCAGGACTGAGCCGGCGCGCCGGTCAGTCGGGGCGGTCGCGCAGCTCGGTGGCCAGGATCGCGGCCTGGGTGCGCCGCTCGAGCCCGAGCTTGGCCAGCAGGTGGCTGGTGTAGTTCTTCACCGTCTTCTCGGCCAGCCCCATGCGGACGCCGATCTGACGGTTGGTCAGGCCCTCGCCGATCAGCCGCAGCACCGTGCGCTCCTGCTCGGTGAGCACCGACAGCCGGCGGTCCCGCTCGGCCGGGCGGCGGCGCGCGGCGGACGCCGAGGCCCCGACGTCCCGGTCGAACAGCGTGCCGCCGTCCGCGACGGTCCGGACGGCGGTGACCAGCGCCGAGCCCCGGACCTGCTTGAGCACGTAGCCCGAGGCCCCGGCGGCGACGGCGGCGGCCACGGCGTCCTCGTCAGGGAAGCTGGTCAGCACCAGGCAGCGCAGGCCGGGCACCCGCTCGCGCAGGCAGCGGCACACCTCCGCGCCGTCCCCGTCGGGCAGGCGCATGTCGACGACGGTGACGTCCGGCCGCACGGCCGGCACCCGGGCGAGGGCCTCGGCGACCGAGCCGGCCTCGCCGACGACGCTGATCTCGGGGTCCTCCTCGAGGACCTCGGCCACTCCGCGCCGGACGACCTCGTGGTCGTCGACGAGGAACACGCGCACGGGACCGTCGCTCGCCCCCACGGGCAGCCCCCTCCGGAGAGTGACCTTCTTCACACAGCGTAGCGACTGAGGGAGGGGGTGACCAGTCGGTTTCGGTTCAGGAAGGCAGCAGCAGAGCCGCGTAGAGCGTGAGCCCGGGGCCGAACGCCATCGCCACGACCGGGCCGTCGACGTCGGCGAGCTCCTCGAGCACCAGCAGCACCGTCGCCGACGAGCAGTTGCCGTGCTCGGCGAGCACGTGGCGGGAGGCGGCCAGCTGCTCCTCGGCCAGCCCAAGGTGGTCGCGGACGACGTCGAGGATGCGCGGGCCGCCGGGGTGCACCGCCCAGCCGGCGACGTCCTCGACCCGCAGCCCGGCCCCAGTCAGCAGCTCGTCGACGACGCTCCCGACGTGCCGCGAGAGCACGTCGGGCACCCGCGGCGACAGGCCCATGCGGAAGCCGAGGTCGGTGACGTCCCAGGTCATGTGGTCGGCGGTCGAGGGGTCGGTCCGGGCCACCACACCGGCCAGCCGGCGACCCTGCCCCCGCCCCTGTCTCTTAAACCCATCTGACGCTGCCGACGGCTCCCTGCGTTTTAGTGTCGGTGGTTGCGCTATTCTTTCCAATACTCAACGCAGTTACTCACGCCGCTTTGCCTGTATCTGCTACACATCTAACTCGTCCGCGGACGGCTTACCATAGCTCTGATCGTA
>NZ_NVPT01000325.1 GCF_002802985.1 Geodermatophilus chilensis
TGTCGGTACCGGATCGCACACCGACGACGGTAGGCCGCTCCGGGCGTTGCCGGGAGGCTGTGAGCGGGAGCACACTCACCGGCGCGACCCGACGGCGAGGAGGTCCGGCATGCACATCCGTCAGCTGCTCCGCCGCAAGGGGGCCGACGTCGCCACGGTCGACGCGGACGCCAGCGTCCGCACCGCTCTGGCGCTGCTCGCCGAGCACGGCGTCGGCGCCCTCGTGGTCTCCGCCGACGGACGCCGCGTCGACGGGATCGTCTCCGAGCGGGACATCGTCCGGGCGCTGCACCAGCGCGGCGCCGAGCTGCTCGCCGACCCGGTCTCCAGCGTGATGACCGCGCAGGTGCACACCTGCGTGCCGGCCGCGGGCGTCGAGGAGCTGGCCCGCACGATGACCGAGCACCGGGTGCGGCACGTGCCTGTAGTCGACGGCGGCGTACTGGTCGGCATCGTCTCCATCGGCGACGTCGTCAAGGCCCGGCTCGACGAGCTGGAGGAGGAGCGGGCCCAGCTCGTCGGCTACATCCAGACCAGTTGAAGGACCCCGTCCTCCCCTCCCTCCGCAGGCTCAGGGCGGGGTCCGGGACGGGGCCAGGCGTAGGGTGCGCCGGTGGACGAGCGGCGCGCCGGGGTCGCCTCCGGGCTGGCCGCGTACGGCCTCTGGGGGCTGTTCCCGCTGTACTTCCCCCTGCTCGAGCCCGCCGGCGGGCTGGAGATCGTGGCCCACCGGGTCGTCTGGTCGCTGCTCTTCGTCGCCGTCCTGCTGACCGCCGTGCGGGCCTGGCCGCAGGTGCGCGCCACGGCGACCGACCGCCGCTCGCTGCTGGTGCTGGCCGGCGCCGCGGTGCTCATCGCCGCCAACTGGTTGGTCTTCGTCTATGGCGTCAACTCCGGGCACGTGGTCGAGACCTCGCTGGGCTACTTCATCAACCCGCTGGTCAGCGTGCTGCTCGGGGTCGTGGTGTTCGCCGAGCGGCTGCGCGGGCTGCAGTGGGTCGCCGTCGGCATCGCCGCGGTCGCGGTGGGCGTGCTGACCGTCGACTACGGCCGCCCGCCCTGGATCGCCCTGACGCTGGCGGTCACCTTCGGTCTCTACGGGCTGATGAAGAAGCTGGTGCGCGTCGCGGCCGCCCCGGGGCTGTTCGTCGAGACGGCGCTGGTCGTCGTCCCGGCGGTGGTGGTGCTCGCCGTCCTGCACGCGCAGGGGGAGGGGACGGCGGGCAGCGCCGGGGCCGGACACCTGCTGCTGCTCCTGAGCTCGGGCGTGGCGACCGCCGTCCCGCTGCTGCTGTTCGCCGGCGCGACCCGGCGCATCCCGCTGTCCACGGTCGGCCTGCTGCAGTACGTCACGCCGTTGATGCAGCTGGCGATCGGCGTCTTCGTCTACGACGAGCCCATGCCGCCGGCCCGGCTGGCCGGCTTCGTCATCGTCTGGGTCGCCCTGGCCGTCTTCACCGTCGACAGCCTCCGCAACGCCCGTGCCGGAGCCCGCCGGCGGACGGCGGAGGCCGCGCCCGCGCCGGTCTGACCCGCGCGGCCCGGCGGCCCGGGGATGTCGGTGGGCGGGACTACCGTCGGAGGCGTTCCGAAGGAGGACGTCCCGTGTCTGCCGAACCAGCTCCCGCGGTCTCCCCGCCGGGGGGCGAGGTGCCTCTTCC
>NZ_NVPT01000326.1 GCF_002802985.1 Geodermatophilus chilensis
CCGCCAGTTGCTCGTAGCTCGGCGCGGACACGGACCGATCCTTCACAGCCCGCCAGGATCACCCGATCACGACACGCGGGCGACCACCTGAACAGTCACGACCAGTGCGTGGTCGAACGTGAAGACATCTGCACCCCCTAAACGCTCGACCCATTTGGGAAGCATGGCCTGAGTGCACTGATCGGCGACAGTCTGTAGGTAGACGTCGAAGAGCAACCAGGGGTTGCCGGCGCCGGGCCGACTCGGATCGGCTACGCCGGATTCCTCGAATACACGGGAGATGTCCACTGTCTCGATGGCTTCGGTAGCGTGAGCTTTGAGGTCCATTACATATTCTCGTTGCACCTCGACATCCTCACGCGCCCCCAGGCGCGCCACATGGCCCGCCACCAGGACGTCGAAGTCGTAAGTCAGCACGTCATCATGGGCTTTGAGGTAGCCCGGCATATCCTTGACGTGGGAGAGGTCCTTGAAAGGGACCCACCCCGGACAGATGACGTCTATCTTCATCAGGATCTTCTGCTCGGGCGCATAGATGTAGATGTTGCCCGGTTCGTGGTCGGGCCCCTTGTCTTCCAGGAGAAGCGTCTGCCGACCCACGTTCAGTCTGAAACTGTCCGAGAACGTCACTGCGGGAACCGGTCGCCTGGCATCGTCGACGCGCGCCAGGGTGCGCGCCGTCTCAGCGCTGGCGACGTACGTCACCGACTCCGGGAACAGATGTGCCGCTCCGATGTGGTCACTGTGCGAATGGCTGTAGATCACATGCGTCACGGGCTCGTCGGTCACGTCCGAGATGGCGTTCAGATAATTTCGGCCGATGGTCGGCGGCGCGTCGCAGGCGATGACCCCGTCCCCGGTCGTGAGGAACATGGCTTGAAAGACGCCGTCGCTGACCCAATACACCCCGCCCCTGATCTCCTCGACGAGATAGCCCTTGTCCTCCGGGACGGTGGGGCCGGCGCAGCCGGCAGGAATCGGAGCAACATCGCTGGGAGTGGCTTTGATGATCGTCATAAGGTCTCGCCTCGCCGCCTTCACCGACCGCAGAAAGTGCCGGTTACCCTCCTCGCCGATGCCGGATGATCCTAAATACGGTGCGTACCAGGGGTCAAGTGGAACGCAATCCTGAGCCATCACCGAGCAGGTCATTACGGGAGTCGCGGCCTGGCTCCTGCGGAAGTGAACGTAAATGATCACCGGCGCGGCCACATGATCCGGATCGGCAGATCCATCTGGTCGCGGTGCCGCTGGCAGAGGTAGGTGATCGGCAGCGTCTCCAGCTCGCCCATGTAGCGGAAGCTCCGGTCGGGGCCGTGGTAGACGCTCAGCGGCTGGTGCAGCGTGATGACGGCGAAGACCGGCGTGACCTCGTCCTCCGGGATCGGCTGCGCGCAGGTGAAGCAGCGCGCCACGATCTCGTCTTTGTGCTCTTGCGCCATGTGCAGGTTTGCGCACCCGAGGCTGACGCCCGGGCTCTCGCGCTCGTCGCAGAGCAGCCGCTCCGGGTGTCGGACGCACAGGAACGCCATCCGGTCGAGCTCTCGCTGCTGACCGGGCCTCAGCGGCCCAACGCCGGTGCGGTAGCCGTTTGGCGCGTCCACGAGGTGTAGGCAGCTCTGCTTGCGGCGACCGTGAAGGACGTCCGCCAGGGCGTCCTGGACCACCGCGTGCACCATGGCCCCGACGTTGATGATGCCTGGCAGCGCCGCGACCATCTCAAACCCAGGGCCGAGGCAAAGTCCGAGATGGGCGGGTTGACCTGCCCGGACGGTTGATGATCACGCTGCGGTGAGGCTGGTGTGGGTGTTGCCGGCGCGCCAGC
>NZ_NVPT01000327.1 GCF_002802985.1 Geodermatophilus chilensis
CAAGACAGCACTGCGGACTAACGCGTAGGGTGTGGTCAGCAGCGTCAGATGTGTATACAAGGCAGCCCACCCCCGCGCAGGCTCGGTAGAAGGACCCCCTGCCCGCACTGTTCACAGGCTCGCGGCGGGACCCTGCAGGGGGCCTAGGGCTCGAGGACGGCGGCGAAGGTGTCGGCGATCGACGTCCAGGACCAGCGCTGCTCGACCCACGCCCGGCCGGCCGCCCCCATCCGCCGGGCGCGCTGCGGGTCGTCCAGCAGCCCGGTGAGGACGGCGGCCACCGCGTCGGCGGAGCGGGGGTCGCCCACCACGTGCCCGGTGACGCCCTCCTGCACCGTCTCCGGCGCGCCGCCGGAGGTGCCGGCCACCACGGGCCGGCCGCACGCGGCCGCCTCGAGGTACACCATGCCCAGGCCCTCGACGTCGAGCCCGCCGCGGCGGGTGCGGCAGGGCATGGCGAACACGTCGCCGGCGGCGTAGTGCTCGGGCAGCTGCTCCGGCGGCACCGGCCCGGTGAGGACGACGGAGCGCTCCAGGCCGCGCGCGGCGACCTCCCGGCGCAGGCGGTGCTCCAGCGGGCCGCCGCCGACGAGCAGCAGCCGCGCGTCGGGGTGCTGCGCGAGCACCCGGGGCCAGGCCGCCACCAGCACGTCCTGGCCCTTGCGCGGCACCAGCCGCGAGACGCAGGCGACGACCGGCGCGCCGCCCAGCCCGTACCGCTGCCGGACCGCCGCCCCGTCGGCGGCGGGGGTGAAGCGGTCGACGTCCACCCCGGGCGAGAGCTGGGCCATCCGGGTGACCCCGCCCAGCGCCGGTGCCAGCCGCTCGCGCGTGTAGTCGCTGATGTAGGTCAGCACGTCGAGCCCGGCGGCGATCCGCCGCATCAGCTGCCGCGCGCCGGGCAGCGCCACCCAGCCGGTCTCGTGGCCGTGCGTGGCGCCGACCTGGTGGCGCACCCCGGCGTCCCGCAGCGCCGGGGCGAGCAGACCCAGCGGGGCCGCGGCGCCGAAGAAGGCGGTGTCGCAGCCGTGCCGGCGAGCCAACCCGGCCGCCGCGCGGGCCACCCCCGGGGTGGGCAGCAGCATGCCGGTCGGGTGGCGGACCACCTCGTAGGGCAGCGTGGCGTCGTACGCCTCCCAGCCGGGTGACCGGGAGGCGAGCACGACCAGCGACTCGGGTGGGCGGCGGGCCAGCAGCGCGGCGACGAAGGTCTGGATGCCGCCCTGGCGCGGCGGGAAGTCGTTGGTGACGACCAGGGTCCTCACCCGGCGTCCTCCAGCCGCTGCCAGTCCTCGGCGAACGCGATCCGCTGCGCGCCGGTCGGGTGCGAGCCGAAGAACCACTGCCAGGCCGCGGGCGGCTCGGGGTCGCTGAGGTTGGTGGCGGCGAGCGCGCGCTGCATCCCGATGAAGGCCCCGGCGTCCCCGGTGAGGTCGAGCGCCCGCAGGTCGGCCCGCGTCTCCACCTGGCGCGACACCAGGTTCTGCACCGGGGTGCTCAGCAGTCCGCCCACCGACAGCAGCAGCAGGACCAGGGGGACGACGGCCGGGTCGGCGGGCGACCGGGCGCCCGCGCGGCGCAGCAGCGGCGTCCAAGACAGCAGCCAACCCGACAGCGCCACCGCGGCCGCCGCCCCCAGCGCCCCGACCAGGGTGCCGGTGAGCACGTCGCGGTGGACGACGTGGCCGAGCTCGTGCGCCACGATCGACTCGACCTCCTCGGCGGACAGCTGCTCGAGGGTCGTGTCGTAGAGGACGATGCGGCGGGTCGACCCGAAGCCGGAGACGTAGGCGTTGAGCGCCGCGGTCCGCCGGGACGCG
>NZ_NVPT01000328.1 GCF_002802985.1 Geodermatophilus chilensis
GGTCCGGACGTGTCGCCCGCCGGGACGGAGGTCCCGGCTCCGCGACCGCCCCGCCACCAGGGGTCACGGGCTGGGACGCCCCTCCCTCCCACCCGTCCGGGTGGGACGTCTCCAGCGGAACGGGACCGGTACCGATCAGGGGGTCATGCCCATGGCGCACAACCCGCTCTCGGTCTCGCTGCCGGTCTCCGCGCTCCTCCCGCCCGAGGACGACGTCACCAGCCTGCTGCCCGGCCCCAACTGCGTCTCGGCGCACCTCGCCGAGCGTCTGGCCGCGGTCCCCGACGTCCCCGGGGCGCTGATCGTCCTGGGGCTGCTCCGGCGCGACGACTCCTGGCCGACCGCGGTCAACAGCCTCGCCGCCGCCACCTCGGTCGTGGCGCGCTCGCTGCGCGGCGACGACTGGCTCGGCCGCTCGGGCCCCGACGAGTTCGCCGTCCTGGTCTCGGGCAGCGCCGGGGACGCCGAGGTCGCCGCCACCCGGCTGGCCGCCTGGATCACCGAGCTGGGCGTCCCGGGCCTGGGCGCCTGCGCCGGCATCGCCGCCCTCGAGGAGGGCACCACCGCCGCCGAGACGATGCGCCGCGCCGCCCTGTCTCTGCACACCGCCCGCTCGCAGGGCGCCGGCCACGTCATCCGCTACCGCGGCACCCGTTGACCCGTGGCGTCCGCAACGGCGCGGACGTCACGCCTCAGCTCCTCCCCGGCGCCGCCGGGCCAGCTCCGCCCGCAGCCGGGCGGACTCCGCGTCGTCCCCCCGCGCCCGTGCCCGCCGCAGCGCCCGCCTGAGCCGCGCCCGCCGTGACACCAGCAGCCACGACACCGCCGCCAGCAGTGCCAGCCCGGTCAGCCAGCCGACCACCTCCGGGTCGCCCCCGAGCCCGGCCGCCTCCCACGCCGTGTACCCGACCGCGTAGCCGAGGACGACGACCAGCAGCACCGGCACCACGAGAACGAAGATCCCCACGTCCCCTCCTTCGTCGTCCACAGCCCTGGCGGACGCACCCGCTCAGCCCTGGGCGAGCCCCGCCACAACGGCCCATCCGGACCAGCAGATGGGCAACGCTCTCGTCGAGTTGGTCTTCGCCACCCCGAGAACGAAGTCGCCGTGAACTGCACCGCGGGGCGAGCGTTGCGCAGCCACCCGTGCTCGCGGTGAGGGCCGTAAGACTGCGGAGCCGTTCCGATACTGACAGCCCGCTGCATTCACCCTCTGTGAGACAACGCCGAGGGGTGTCGTCCAGCGGACTGACGGGGGTTGCCAGCATCGCGCACGCGACGGAGGGTCCCCGTCACCCGGCGACATGAACCACGACGTCGAGCAGACGCCGGCCTCATGACGCTCCGTCGAGGACCGAGGAGAGGTCTTGGGGATCCGCGGCAGCCTCGCGCGGTCGTCCGGCACAGACGTGTTGCCGTGGATGATCGGCGCCAACGGCTGCCATCGGTGCGCCGCGTCCAGGAGGTGTCGGCGCCGCCGCGTGCTCCTCGGCGTTCTGTTGCTGGGGGTCGCCTGGCTGGTGCTCGTGGCCCTGGGGAGTGCAGCCCACGCCGCGCCACCGTTGCGGAGTGACGACTCGTCGGGGGAAGCCTCCTCATCCGGCCGGTCTGCGGAAGGGAGCTCTGAGGACGCCGGCGACACCAGCGACCCCGCCCCTGAGCAGCGGCCGGCGCCACAGCCAGGAGCCCCCGAGCCGAACACGGGCCCGCCGGCCGGTGCTCAGGGGCGGGGTCGCTGGTGTCGCCGGCGTCCTCATGTCTCTCATAACACTTCCCGAGCCCACGGAACCGTACTCGACTGCGGATGCAGTCTTAT
>NZ_NVPT01000329.1 GCF_002802985.1 Geodermatophilus chilensis
AGATGTGTATGAGAGCCAGGGGCGGCGGGGGGTGGCGGCACGGGGGGCAGCGGACGGCGCTGCTGCTCTCCCACTCCTCGACCGCTCACGAGTCCGCCTCGCTGACGCTCGGCGGCCGCGTTCGCGGGGGTGCTGTGTCCACCGGGTGAGCTCGCACGCTCGCTGCTGTGTCCACCGGGTGAGCTCGCACGCTCGCTGCTGTGTCCACCGGGTGAGCTCGCACGCTCGCTCACACCGGGCTCCGCGTGGGTGGCAGCGGGACGGCCGCACCCTCGGGCGCCGGGCCGCCGGGCAGGTCGCCGTCCTCGTCGCCGGGGGTGCCGCGCCGACGGCGCAGCAGGTAGCGCACCAGCCGGCGCAGGAAGAGCAGCCCGAGCAGCGCCGCCGCGCCGATGGTGATGATGACCGAGATCGACCCGTACGCGGTGCTCTGCACCTGCAGCTGCACCGGGTCGCCCAGCGGTGCGCCGTCCGGGGTGGTGAGCGTGGCGGCGACGCCGAAGCGGCCGGACTGGCGCACCTCGGTCGGCACCTGCAGCGTGGTCCGCTGCTCGGGGCCGAGCACCTGGTCGCCGAGGTCCCCCACCGACAGCGAGTTGCCGCGGGTCTGCACCCGCAGCTGGACGCGCAGGGCGAAGGGCAGGTCGTTGCGCACGGTGAGCACCAGCGGGGCGTCGCTGGAGGCGAGGCTGTAGGTGCCGTTGGCCGGGGCGAGGAGGGTGACCCGCTCGGTCAGCCGGTCCAGCACCGTCCGCAGGTCCGCCGCGGCCGCGGCGAAGCCGGCGGGGTCGTCCCGCCACGCGGCGGAGGTGGTGCGGGCGGTCGCGGCGTCCCAGCGCGTCAGCGCCGCGTCGGGGTCGCCGACGACGGCACTGGCCAGCTGGTTGCGGATCGCCACCGCGGCGGCGACGTCGGTCAGCCCGGCGGCCTCGAGGCCGCCGGGCTTCTCGGGGGTCACCAGCTCGCCGG
Source organism: Geodermatophilus chilensis (assembly GCF_002802985.1). Lineage (GTDB taxonomy): Bacteria > Actinomycetota > Actinomycetes > Mycobacteriales > Geodermatophilaceae > Geodermatophilus > Geodermatophilus chilensis. The sequence goes on from NZ_NVPT01000329.1 coordinate 970, forward strand.
TGCCGGTGGTCGGACCGTTGCCGAGCTCGGCCACGGTGGCCGGCCGCAGCCAGGGGAACTGGGCGGAGGCGGCCATCATCGCGCTCACGCCGGAGGGGTCGGCGTCGACCTCGCGCGGCGGTGCCACCAGCACGCTCTGCTGCGCGGTCGCGCCGCCGGGCTGCAGGCCGAGCAGCGCGAGCTCGGCGATCGAGCGCTGCTCGGCGGCCCGGCTGCCCCCGGGAGCCCGCGGCGCGGCGCCCGCGAGGTCGCCGAGCGCGGGGTCGGCGACCAGCGCCGTCACCTCGCCGTCCCCGGTGGGGACCGTCGTCCGGGCCGCGGCCGGGCCCTGCAGGCCGAGCGCGGCCGCCCCGCCGGTGAGCCCGCCCGGGGGGAGCACGACCTGCTCGATCCCGCCGTCCTGCAGCACGTCCAGCGTCTCCGGGCGCAGCGCGCCCCCGACCGCCCAGGCCAGGTCGGTGCGGGCGTCGACGCCCAGCACCTCGCGGAGGATGTCGGCGCCGGCGGTCCCGTCGGCCTCGGCCTCGGCCGGGGCGCCGGTCGGGGGCGCGGCGGGGGCCGCCTCTTATACACATCT
>NZ_NVPT01000033.1 GCF_002802985.1 Geodermatophilus chilensis
TGGGAGGGCGGGAAGGTGTGGGCCGGGAGAGTCGTTGGCGTGGGGGGACGAGGGGCGGGGCGTGCGCGACACGGACGGGGGGGAGGTGGGCGTAAGAGGTGTCCCCGCCGCGAGCCTGCGAGGGGTGGGGAGGACGGGGTCCTTCTACTGGGCCAGCGCCCCGTCCGAGCTGAAGACCAGGCCGATGGAGATCTCGCCCTGCTGCAGCGCCGCCTTGGTCAGCGGGCCGCCGGCGTCCAGCTCGCGGAAGTCGGCGAACTGCAGGCCGTAGGTCTCCTCGAGGCCGGGCTGGCAGAACGGCCGCTCGGGGCACTCCGTGGGGCCACCGAGGACCAGCGAGCCGTCGCCGCACGCAGCGGCGAGGTCGGACAGCGTCGAGACGCCGAGCCCCTCGGCGAAGGCCTGGGTGACGGCGAAGGCGTTCTGGTCCGCGGCCTCCGAGGGCTCGCCGAAGACCAGCCCGACCTGCTCGGCCAGCGGCTGCAGCGCAGCCACCGTCTCCTGCACGTCACCGCTGGCGACCGGCTCGGCGTCCGGGCCGTTGACCTGCCGGTTGAGGAACTCCGTCGCCGTCGACAGGTACTCGGGGAAGACCTGGATCTCCGAGCCGGAGATGAGCGCCGGCAGGTACAGCTCGCGGTTGCCGACCTCGCGCACCGAGGCGTCGAAGCCCACGGCGCCGAGGACGTCGGCGTACACGGTGGCCAGGATCGTCGACTCGGTGAAGTTGGCGCCGCCGACCGTGATCGGCCCGCTGCCCTGCTCGAGCGCGGCGGTGTCGACGTTCTCCTCGACCCAGGCGGCCGCGACGTCCTCGGCGCTCTGCCGCTCGAGGTCGACGGCGGCGTTGAGGTCGATCAGCTCCTCGGTGGTCAGCGCAGCCGACACCGCGTCGAGCGCCGGGAGCAGGGCCGGGTTGGCCTGCGCGGTGGCCATGTTGACCGCGGGGACGACGTTGTCGGCGTTCTGCAGCTGCTTGTCGTCCTCGAGCACGACCAGCTGCTCGCCGGCCACGGGGGCGCAGGCGTCGCCGGACGCGCTGCCGCCGCTGGCGTCGGCGCCGCCGGTGCCCGAGGAGCCGGCCTCGCCGCAGGCGCTGAGCAGCAGCCCGGTGAGGGCCAGGGGGACGAGGAGCTGTGCACGGCTGCGCATGTGGCCCGCCTTCTGTGTCCCGCGCGGCCGACGGCCGCGGCGCGTGTCTGGCGGGGGGAGCCCCGCGCAGGCCATGCAACCCCCGACCACCGCCTCCGGTCACGCGCACCGGCCAGGCGTTGCCCGGTTGTTACGGAAGGCCCCTCTGCAGGGGTCGAAGGACCTCGCCCCTCTCAGCCCTCGCGAGCTCGCGCGAGCCTCCGGGCGAGGCCGGCCTGCGAGTGGGGGCAGGGGGGCCCTTCATCACATCGGCACGCCCGACGACGTCGGCTCGGGCTCACCCGCACGTGGCGCCCGCACGCGGTGCAGCGGCCACCGGCGCGGACCGGGCGTCACCGCCGCGGAGAGCAGCACGAGGAGGAGCTCGGTGAGCAGCGCCAGGGCGGCCACCAGCACGGCACCGGCGAGGATCACGCCCTGGTCCTGCTGGCCGAAACCCAGGTTGATGATCCGCCCGAGCCCTCCCCCGCCGACCAGCGCGGCCAGGGTCGCGGTGGCGACGACCTGCACCGCCGCCGTCCGCACGCCGGTCGCGAGCAGCGGCAGGGCGAGCGGGAACTCGACCCGGGTCAGCAGCTGACCGCGGCCCATGCCCATCGCCCGGGCGGCCTCGCGCACGTCGCGGTCGACCTCGCGGAAGCCCACGTAGGTGTTGGTGAGCATCGGCGGGACGGCGAAGGCGGCCAGCGCCAGGACGGTGCCGGTCTCGCTGAAGCCCAGCGGGGTCACCGCCAGGACGGTGAGCAGGGCGAGGGTGGGCACCGCCCGGCTGACGTTGGAGAGGACGACGACCGCCCCGGCGCCCCGGCCGCTGCGGCCCAGGAGCACCCCGGTGGGGACGGCGAGGACGGCGGCGAGCAGCACGGCCAGCACGGAGATCCGCAGGTGCTGGACGAGCAGGTCGAGGATGCCGCCGGTCCGGGTCCAGTTGAACGGGTCGTTGAGGTAGACGAACGCCTCGCCGAAGGCACTCACGCGTCCTCCCCACCGGCGCTCGTCGTCCGCGCTCGTGGCACAGCCCTGCTGACGCACGAGCTCGCGCGCCCGCTCACGTGACCGCCCGCGTCCACGGCGTGAGCAGCCGCTCCACCCCGGCCAGCAGCACGTCGGCGGCCAGCCCCAGCAGCACGCAGCCGACCGCGCCGGTCACGATCTCGGCCCGGTAGAAGTTGGAGTTGAAGCCGCCGATGATCAGCTGCCCCAGCCCGCCGTTGCCGGTGATGACGCCGACGGTGACCAGGGCGACGGTGGAGACGGTGGCGATCCGCAGGCCGGCCATGAACGCCGGCAGGGCCAGCGGCAGGTCGACCCGCAGGAACAGCCGTGCGGGGCCGTAGCCCATGCCGCGGGCGGCCTCGCGCACGTCCGCGGGCACGCCCTGCAGGCCGGCGAGGAAGTTCCGCACCAGGACCACCAGTGTGTAGAGCGTGAGCCCGATGAGCACCGTCGTCGCCGACAGCGGTCCGGTGAACGGGGCGAGGAAGGCGAACATCGCCAGCGACGGGATCGTGTAGACGACCGAGCTCAGACCGAGGACCGGGCCGGCCAGGAAGCGGGTGCGGCGGGCGAGCAGCGCCAGCGGCAGGGCGATCAGCGCGCCCAGCAGCACCGCACCGACGGTGAGTCGGACGTGCTGACCGAGGTGGCCCACAATGGTGTCCCAGTTGTCGGTCACGTACGACGGGTCGAACCAGGGGTTCGGCGCCTCGTCCGCGGCGAGCACCGGGGCCGCCGGGGCGCTCGCCGCGCTCAGCGCACCCAGGGAGGCCACGCCGTGGACGCTACTGCCGCCTCCACGTCGCTGCGCGCAACGGACCCGGCGGCCGGCGACGCCCCCGAGATCCGGCTCGAGCGGGTCAGCAAGGTCTACGCCGACGGCACCGTGGGCGTGGCCGAGCTGGACCTGACCTTCTCCGCCGGGGAGCTGTCGGTCCTGGTCGGCCCCTCGGGCTGCGGCAAGACGACGACGATGAAGATGGTCAACCGGATCATCGAGCCGACGACCGGCCGGATCCTGCTCGGCGGCGAGGACGTCACCCGGGTCGACGCCGATCGGCTGCGCCGGCGCATCGGCTACGTCATCCAGAGCGTCGGGCTCTTCCCCCACCAGACGGTGCGGGCCAACGTCGCCACCGTGCCCCGGCTGCTCGGCTGGGACCGCCGGCGCACCCGCGACCGGGTCGAGGAGCTGCTCACCCTGGTCGGGCTCGACCCCGCCGTCCACGGCGACCGCTACCCCGCCCAGCTCTCCGGCGGGCAGCGTCAGCGGGCCGGCGTCGCGCGGGCGCTGGCCGCCGACCCCGGCGTCCTGCTGATGGACGAGCCGTTCTCCGCCGTCGACCCGGTGGTGCGCGAGCGGCTGCAGTCGGAGTTCCTGCGGCTGCAGGAGACGGTGCGCAAGACCATCGTCTTCGTCACCCACGACATCGAGGAGGCGGTCCGGCTGGGCGACCGCATCGCGGTGATGAGCGCCGGCGGGCACGTCGAGCAGTTCGCCCCGCCCGCCGAGCTGCTGGGCCGGCCGGCCAACCCGACGGTGGCCGACTTCGTCGGCGCCGACCGCGGGCTCAAGCGGCTCGCCGTGACCCCGATCGAGCCCGCCGACCTCGAGCACCCCCCGGTGGTGGGGCTGGCCGACGGGCTGGCGGAGGTCGGGGCGGCGCTCGACCGCGGCGGGGCCCGCTGGGCGGTGGTGCTCGACGGGGACGGGCGCCCGGCCGGGTGGCTGCCCGCCGACCGCGCCACGGGTGCGGGGACGGTCGCCTCGGCCGTGGTCCCCTCGGACGGCGCGGTGCCGGTGCAGGCCTCGCTGCGGACCGCGCTGGCCACGATCCTGCAGACCGACGCCGGGTGGGTGCCGGTGCTCGACGGCGACCACTACCTCGGCGTCCTCACCCCCGCCGCCGTGCACGCGACGCTGCGCAGGTCGATCCGAGACGGCGGTTGATCATCGGCGAGTGGTCGGCCCTGACGGCGTGTCGGACCACCACCTGACGATGATCAACCGCGCACCGCTCCCGGCGGTGTCTCGTCGTCACGATCCGGCGGGATGCGACAGACCGACTCCAGCCACAGCGCGGCCGCGACCAGGGCACCCGAGCAGACCACCCCGACGACCCCGGTGACGGTGTCGGACCCGGCCGTCTGCAGCCGCGCGACCGCCGGCCCCACGTAGAGCAGCACGCCCACCCAGATGCCGAGGAACACCGCGCCGACGTACGCGCTGGCCTGGGCCAGGACGGCGAGCCGGGCCACGAGCATGGGCTCGACCGGCCGGACCGGCGCGCTGCCGCGCTCGGCCGGGGGGCGGCGGTCCCGCTGGGCGGCCAGCCGGGCGCGCAACGTGCGGGCCCCGAGGGCCTCGGCCAGGGCGAGCACGCCGAGCGGCACCGGCAGCCACCAGCGCAGCGCGGGCAGCGAGCCGTAGCTCGCCCGCACCACCAGCCAGCCGGCGACGGCCAGCCCGGCGGCGATGACCAGCAGGTCGCGCCGGTTCACCGGTCTCAATGCAGGTGCTCCCAGCGGACGACCGCCGCCACGTCCTCCGGCGGCAGGGCGACCAGCAGGTCGCTCACCCGGCCGCGCCCGGGCAGCACGGCGGTGGGGTCGAGGCTGGCCCACGGCACGAGCACGAAGGCCCGCTCGTGCGCCCGGGGGTGCGGCAGCGTGAGCGCCGGGTCGTCGGAGAGGACCGGCCGGCCGTCGTCCCCGGTCACCGTGATGACGTCGACGTCGAGGGTGCGCGGCCCCCAGCGCACGTCGCGGGTGCGCCCGGCGGCCTGCTCCAGCTCGTGGGCGCGGCCCAACCATCCCGCGGCGTCCCGGTCGCCGCGCACGACGACCGCCGCGTTGAGGTAGGGCGGCTGCTCGACCGGTCCCCACGGCGGGGTCTCGTACAGCGTCGAGCGGGCCACCAGCACGCCGTCGTCCTTGAGCGCGGTGATCGCGGCGCGCAGCGCGGCGGCGCGGTCCCCCAGGTTCGCGCCGAGCGAGAGGACCGCGCGAGTCACGTCCGCTCCCGCCGGATGGTGACCGTGACGTCGTCGAAGGGGACGCCGAGGTCGGCCTCCGGCTTGTGCACGGTGATCTCGACGGCGTCCACCAGCGGGTCCTCCAGGCAGACGTCGGCCAGCCGCTGGGCGAGGGTCTCCAGCAGGTCGACCGGCTCTCCCGTCAGCACGCTGTGCAGCGCGCGGGCCAGCTCGGCGTAGTTCACCGTGCGCTCGAGGTCGTCGCCGGCGGCGGCCGGCCCGGTGTCGAGCTCGAGCACGGCGTCGACGCGGAAGGTCTGCCCGAGCCGGCGCTCGGCCTCGTACACGCCGTGGAAGGCGTGCGCGGTCAGCCCCCGGACGGCGATGCGGTCGGGTCGGGCGTCAGCCACGGCGCTCCCCCTCGCGGCGGGCCGCCCGGACGGCGGCGACCGTGCGGACGGCGTCGGCCGAGGCCCCCGCGTCGTGCACGCGCACCCCCCAGGCGCCGGCCTCCGCGGCCAGCACTGTCGTGGCCAGCGTGGCGGCGTCCCGCTGCTCGGCCGGGCGCAGCGAGCCGTCGGCGTCGGCGAGCAGCCGGCCGAGGAAGGACTTGCGCGAGGCGCCGACCAGCACCGGCAGGCCCAGGCCGACGATGCGGTCGAGGCCGGCGAGCAGCCGCCAGTTGTGCTCCGCTCGCTTGGCGAAGCCCAGGCCGGGGTCGAGGACGAGCTGCTCGGGCGCGACACCCACGGCGACGACGTCCTCCACCCGGGCCATGAGCTCGGCGCAGACCTCGGTGACGACGTCGCCGTACTGGGCGGCGGCGTACATCTCGCGGCTGTGCCCGCGCCAGTGCATGAGCACCCAGGGGACGCCGGCCTCGGCGACCAGTTCGGCCATGTTCTTGTCGGCCAGGCCGCCGCTCACGTCGTTGACCAGGACCGCCCCCGCTTCCAGGGCGGCCTCGGCCACCTCGGCCCGGGTGGTGTCGACGCTGGTGCGCACCCCGGCGGCGGACAGCTCGCGGATCACGGGGACGACCCGGCGGCACTCCTCGGCGGCGTCCACCCGGTCGGCACCGGGGCGGGTCGACTCCCCACCGACGTCGACGTAGTCGGCGCCGGAGGCGTGCATCGCCAGGCCGTGCGCGACGGCCGACCCGGTGTCGGCGAAGCAGCCGCCGTCGGAGAAGGAGTCCGGCGTGACGTTGAGGACCCCCATGACCACGCAGTGGCCGGGGCGCGGGAGGGAGAGGGGGGTCACCGGCCCAGCACGAGGCTCATCGCCTCGCTGCGGGTCGCCGGGTTGTCCCGGAAGATGCCACGCACGGCCGAGGTGACCGTGGTGGAGCCGGGCTTGCGGATGCCGCGCATCGCCATGCACAGGTGCTCGGCCTCGATGACGACCAGCACGCCGCGCGGCTTGAGGACGTCGGAGAGCGCGTCGGCGACCTGGCTGGTCATCCGCTCCTGCACCTGCGGCCGGCGGGCGTAGACCTCGACCAGCCGGGCCAGCTTGGACAGGCCGGTGACCCGGCCGTCCTCGCCCGGGATGTAGCCGATGTGCGCGACCCCGTGGAAGGGCACCAGGTGGTGTTCGCAGGTCGAGTACATCGGGATGTCCTTCACCAGGACCATCTCGTCGTGGTCCTCGTCGAAGGTCGTGGCCAGGACCTCGGCCGGGTCCTGCCACAACCCGGCGAAGGTCTCCGCGTACGCGCGGGCGACCCGGTCCGGGGTGCCCTGCAGGCCCGGGCGGTCGGGGTCCTCGCCGACGGCGAGCAGAAGCTCCCGGACGGCGGCCGCGGCCCGGGCGTGGTCCACGCCGCGCAGCCGCCGCTCCAGCAGCTGGTCTCCCGCCTCGGCCGGGAGCTCGCTCATCTCTGGGCCGGGGCGCCGACGTCCCCCACGGCGGTGCTGCCGTGGCCGATGTGGCCGTTGCCGTTCTGGGCGGCCCGCTCGGCCGGGGTCAGCACCGGCGGCTGGTCCGACGGCGTGCGCTTGCCGAAGCCGTTGTAGGGGGCCAGCGAGGGGCGCTTGGTGACCGGCGCGCAGATGCGGGCCATGTCCTCCTTGGAGAGGGTCTCCTTCTCCATCAGCTCGAGGACGAGCTGGTCCAGGACGCCCCGGTACTCGACCAGGATCTCCCACGCCTCGTCGTGCGCGGCCTCGATCAGCGCGCGGATCTCCGCGTCGATGTCGGCGGCGACGGCCTCGGAGTAGTCCGGCCGGGTGCCCATGTCGCGGCCCAGGAACGGCTCGGACTCGTTGCTGCCGTACTTCACCGCGCCGAGCTTGGCGCTCATGCCGTACTGGGTGACCATGGCCCGCGCCATGGCGGTCGCCTTCTCGATGTCGTTGCCGGCGCCGGTGGTGGGCTCGTGGAAGACGAGCTCCTCGGCCGCCCGGCCACCGAGGGCGTAGGCGAGGGTGTCGATCATCTCCGACCGGGTCTGGGTGTACTTGTCCTCGGTCGGCAGCACGAGCGTGTGCCCCAGCGAGCGGCCGCGCGGCAGGATCGTCACCTTGTGCACCGGGTCCAGGTTGGGCAGTGCGTGCGCCACCAGGGCGTGGCCGCCCTCGTGGTAGGCGGTGACCTTCTTCTCCTTCTCGCTCATCGCCCGCGTCTTGCGCTCGGGGCCGGCGACGACCCGGTCGATCGCCTCCTCGAGGACCTCGTCGGTGACCACCGTGCCGTTGTTGCGGGCGGTGAGCAGCGCGCCCTCGTTGAGCACGTTGGCGAGGTCGGCGCCGGTGAAGCCGGGCGTCCGGCGGGCCACGGTCTCCAGGTCGACGTCCGGGGCCAGCGGCTTGCCCTTGGCGTGCACCTCGAGGATCCGCTTGCGGCCCTCGAGGTCGGGGCGGTCGACGGCGATCTGGCGGTCGAAGCGGCCCGGGCGCAGCAGCGCCGGGTCGAGGATGTCCGGCCGGTTGGTGGCGGCGATCATGATGACGCCGCCCTTGACGTCGAAACCGTCCATCTCGACGAGCATCTGGTTGAGCGTCTGCTCGCGCTCGTCGTGGCCGCCGCCCATGCCGGCGCCGCGGTGCCGGCCGACGGCGTCGATCTCGTCGACGAAGATGATCGCCGGGGCGTTCTGCTTGGCCTGCTCGAACAGGTCGCGCACGCGACTGGCGCCGACACCGACGAACATCTCGACGAAGTCGGACCCGGAGATGGAGAAGAACGGCACCCCGGCCTCGCCTGCGACGGCGCGGGCCAGCAGGGTCTTGCCGGTCCCGGGGGGGCCGAACAGCAGCACGCCCTTGGGGATCTTCGCGCCCACGGCCTGGAACTTGACCGGGTTGGCGAGGAAGTCCTTGATCTCGTGGAGTTCCTCGATCGCCTCGTCGGCGCCGGCGACGTCGGCGAACGTCGTCTTCGGGGTGTCCTTCGTGACCTGCTTGGCCTTGGACTTGCCGAAGGCCATGACCCCGCGGCCGCCGCCCTGCATGGAGTTGAACAGCCAGAACAGCAGGAGCAGGAGGATCACGAACGGCAGGAAGCTGATCAGCAGGCTGACCAGGACGCTGTCCTGCGTGACGTTGGTGTCGAAGTCGACGCCGTCGCCGCCACCCAGGCCGGAGACCAGGTCGAAGACGTCGTCGGCGGCACCGAGCGGGTAGGACGCGGTGATCTGGTCGCTGCCCTCGACCGGGTTGCTCAGCTCGAGGTCGAGCGTCTGCTCCTTGTCGTTGATCGTGACCTGGCGGGCGTTCCCGTTCTCGATCTGCTCGAGCGCGGTCGCGGTGCTGACCCCTTGGAAGCCGTCCCGACCACCCAGCAACGAGGAGAACGCCAGCGCCAGCAGGACGACGAGGACGACCCAGAACCACACGGAGCGGAAGATCTTCTTGCGTTCCATACACCGATGCCGGGCGGCCGGGTGCTCCGGCCTGTCCCGTCCACCCTCCTGATCGTCCGGGGGACGCTCCCTGCGGCCCGGGCGGGCACCCTGGCGCTACGGTGCAGCGTCGTTGCGATCGACGGTACACCGGCGAGCCTGTGGCTCAGCTGTGCAACAGCGGCGTCCTCGCTGACAGTGCCTCCGGTCGCCCTACCGGGCGACACCGCCGCCAGGTGCCGTCCCCCACCGGCGTGGAGCCCTACCGCCGCCACTCCTCGGGGACCCTCCGGGCCCCGCTCGTCGGGCGGCCTGCCTCAGCTCGAGTAGACCTCCGGGCGCAGCGTCGCGATGTAGGGCAGGTCGCGGTAGCGCTCGGCGTAGTCCAGGCCGTAGCCGACGACGAACTCGTTGGGGATGTCGAAGCCGACGTAGCGCACGGGGACGTCGACCTTGACCGCGTCGGGCTTGCGCAGCAGGGCGCAGACCTCCAGCGAGGCCGGGCGCCGTCCGCCGAGGTTCTTGAGCAGCCAGGACAGGGTCAGGCCGGAGTCGATGATGTCCTCGATCACCAGCACGTGCCTGTCACTGATGTCGCGGTCGAGGTCCTTGAGGATGCGCACGACGCCGGAGGAGCTGGTGGCCGAGCCGTAGGAGGAGACGGCCATGAACTCCATCTGGGTGGGCAGCCGCAGCGCCCGCGCGAAGTCGCTCATGAACAGCACCGCGCCCTTGAGGACGCCGACGAGGAGCACCTCGCGCCCGGCGTAGTCGCGGGCGACCTGGTCGGCCAGCTCGGTGATCTTGGCCTGGATCCGCTCCTCGCTGAGCAGCACGTGGTCGATGTCCGGGCCGTAGCCGTGGTCGTTGCCGAGCTCTGCTGGAGCGGTGGCGGGCTCGCTCACGGGCGGGACTCCTCGCGGGTGTGGGGTGCGTCCTCGGGACGGGGGCCCCGCACGACGGGGGGCGACAGCACCAGCGTGCCAGACGTCCGGAGGGCTCCTGCACCGCCGGGTAGGTCCACGCGGCCCTGCCCCCGCCAGTGCGTGACGAGCGCCTCGACCGCGCGCAGGTGGACCGCCTGGACGTCGGGGACGCCGGCGCCGCGCAGCCACCCGCGGAGCACCCGCCGGCGCAGCGCCGCGGGCAGCGCCCCGAGTTCGCGGGCGGGCAGGGGGTGGGTCGGGAGCTGCTGGCCTCCGGCGAGGCGGGACAGCTCGGACGCGGCCAGCTCGTCGAGGGCGTCGAGGTCCTCGCGGAGCAGGTCGGCGGTGCGGGCGAGGGCGGGGGCGACCCCGCCGCCGAGGACCTCCTCCATCAGCGGCAGCACCTCGCCGCGCAGCCGGGCGCGGGTGTAGGCGGGGTCGGCGTTCCAGGGGTCGTCCCACACCGGCAGGCCCTGGTCCGCGCACGCCCGGCGCGCGGTGGCCCGGCGGACGCCGAGCAGCGGGCGCCACCAGAGGACGCCGTCCGTCGTCCGTTCGGGGACCATGCCGGCCACCGAGCGCGGGCCCGAGCCGCGGCCCAGCCCCAGCAGCACGGTCTCGGCCTGGTCGTCGAGGGTGTGCCCGAGCGCGACGCGGGCGCCAAGGTCGGTGGCCGCGGCGGCGAGCGCCGCGTACCGCGCCGAGCGGGCAGCACCCTCGGGTCCGCCGTCCGCGCCGACCGCCACGCGGCGGACGAGCACCGGGTCCAGGCCCAGCCCGCGCAGCAGTTCCGCCGTCCGGTCGGCCCGCTCGGCGGAGCCGGGCTGCAGGCCGTGGTCGACGGTCACCGCGCCGACGCGGACGCCGGCGGACCGGGCCTCGAAGGCCAGGGCCGCGGCCAGGGCCACGGAGTCCGCTCCCCCGCTCACCGCGGCGAGGACCGGCTGCCCGCTCCCCCGCAGGCCCGGCCGCACGGCGGTCCGCAGGACCGCGACGGCCCGGGGCGGACCGGCCACCGCGTCCTCAGGCGGGGATGGCGGGGCGGCCGTGCACCCGCTCGACCCAGCGCGCGGGGTCGGTGAGCTCCTCGATGCGGGGCAGGTTCTCCGGCCCCTCCCACACCCGGTTGAAGCCCTCCATGCCGACGAGGTCGACGACCCCGCCGACGAACACCCGGCCCTCGGCGTACTGCTTCATCTTCTGCTCCAGGCCGAGCAGCCGGCGCAGCACCCGGTCGATGGGGCCGCGGCCCTTGCGGCGCTGGGCGAACCGCTTGCGCAGCGTCCGGACCGAGGGAACGACGTCGGGCCCGACGCCGTCCATCACGTACTCGGCGTGCCCCTCGACCAGGCTCATCACGGCGGTGACCCGGTCGAGGACGGCCTTCTGCCTGGGGTCCTGGACCAGCGCCATCAGCCCGGCGTCGTCCCCGCCGCCCTCGCCGCGGACCGCGTCCAGGACGCTGCGCAGAACGTCGCCGAGCCGGTCGCGGAGCACGTCGGGGTCCAGGTCGGTGACCTCGACGAACTCGGCCATCTGCGCCTCGAGGTGGTCCTTGAGCCACGGGACGGCGGTGAACTGCAGCTGGTGGGTGACCTCGTGCAGGCACACCCACAGCCGGAAGTCGCTGGGGTCGACGCCCAGCCGGCGCTCGGCGTCGACGATGTTCGGGGCGACCAGCAGCAACCGGCCACCGGTGCCGAAGACCTCGTACTGGCCGAGCACGCGGGAGGAGAGGAAGGCGAGTACGCCGCCGGCCTGCACACCGGTGGCGCGGGAGCCGATCGCGGTGGCCAGCGGGCCGGGCCGGGAGTCCTGCCGGGCGGCGAGCGCGTCGACCAGCGGGTCCAGCAGCGCGGACATCCCCTGGGTGTTGGCGTCGACCCAGCCGGGCCGGTCGACGACGGCTACCTCGGGCACCGGGCCGCCCGGCACGGGCGTGAGCCCGGTGAGGCCCTCGACGTGCGCGACGGCGGTGGCGGCGGCCTCGTGCAGCTCACGGACGACGGCGGCGGCCTCCTCGCGCGTGGTCTGCGGGCCGGGGCCGGCCAGGCGGCGGGCGGTGCGTCCGGCGAGGTCCCAGTCGACCATCCGTGTGGAGCTGCTCACCGGCCTCACGGTACGCGGGAACGGGCCCGCCGCGCCCCGCCCGTCTCAGCGGCAGCCGCAGGCGGCCAGTGCCGAGGCGACGTCGTCCAGCGCGGCCTCGGCGGCCAGCCCGTTGGCCGGCGCGCCGTCGGCGAGGACGCCGAAGGCCAGCAGCCGACCCTCGGCGGTGACCACCGTGCCGGCCAGGCCGTGCACGCCGAGCAGCGTGCCGGTCTTCGCGCGCACCGAGCCTGGCGCGGTCTCCGGGTCCTCGTCGCCGCGCTCGGCGAGGGTGCCGTCGTAGCCGGCGACGGGCAGGCCGGAGAGGACCGCGGAGGCCTCGGCCAGCGTGCCGTCGGCGGCACCGGTGAGCAGGTCGGCCAGCAGCGCCACCGGGACCCGGTCAGTGGTGGACAGGCCGCTGCCGTCGGACAGCGAGACGCCGGTGACGTCGAGGCCGACGCCGGCCAGCGCGCGGGTGACCGCCTCGGCCGCCCCCTCGAAGGTGGCCGGCAGGCCGCTGGCGAGGGCGACGTGGCGGGCCAGCGACTCGGCCAGCAGGTTGTCCGACTGGGACAGCGCCTGCTCGACCAGCCGGGCCACCGGGGCCGACCGCACGGTCCCGAGGGTCTGCGCGCCCTGCGGTGCGTCGCCCAGGACGACGGTCGAGTCGGGGGCGCCGAGCGCGACGGCCAGCGCCCTGCCGGCGTCGGTGCCCGGGGCGCCGCTGCGCTGCAGCTCGCTGGGGCTCACCCGGGCGCCGTCGACGGCGGTCGCGGTGACCGGGGCGGCGTAGGTGGACGGCGCGTCGCCGGGCCCCCAGCCGCTGGCGGTGAGCGGGCCGTCGAACAGCGAGTTGTCGACGACGACGCGGCTGAACTGCGTGCCCGGCGGCACCGCGGCCTGCACCTGGGCGGCGAGGTCGGCGACGGTGGGCGCCCCGGGGTAGGTCAGCGAGGGGACGGTCCGCGACAGTGTCGGGTCCCCGCCGCCGACGAGCACCACCTCGCCGGGCGCGCCGCCCGCGACGACGGTGGTCTCGATCGTCGTGTCGGGGCCGAGGGTGGTCAGCGCCGCGACGGCCGTGAGCAGCTTGGCGGTCGAGGCCGGCGTGGACGGGTCCTCGCCGTTCCGGTCGAGCAGCACCTCCCCCGAGGCGACGTCGACGACCTGCGCCTCGACGCCGGTGCCGAGCGCGGGTGCGGCCAGCAGCGGCGCGAGCTCGCCGGCGAGCACGGTGGCGTCCGGGGCGGGGGCCTGCGACGACAGGGCAGCGAGCACCGGGGCGGCGGGCTCCACGTCGGGCAGCCGGGCCTCCGCGGCGGCGACCTCGGTGGCGTCGCCGTCCCCCCGCGGGGCCACGACGAACCAGACGCCGGCGGCCACGACGAGCAGCACCGTGAGGGCCCCCAGGAGGAGCCTGCGACGCAGCCGGTTGTACTTCGGCGTGACGGTCGTCGACCCGCTCGACGCGATGGTGCCCACCCCCAACAGCGACCTCCGGCGGTCGTCCGGGGTTCGATCCGCCACACTACGACCGTGCAGTTCGACGTGACGGTAGAAATCCCGAAGGGCCAGCGGAACAAGTACGAGCTGGACCACGCCACCGGACGCATCCGCTTGGACCGGATGCTGTTCACCTCCACCCGCTATCCGGCGGACTACGGCTACATCGAGAACACCCTGGGCCAGGACGGCGACCCGCTCGACGCCCTGGTGCTCCTCGACGAGCCGACGTTCCCCGGGTGCCTGATCACCTGCCGGGCCATCGGCATGTTCCGCATGACCGACGAGGCGGGCGGGGACGACAAGGTCCTCACCGTCCCGGCGACCGACCCCCGGATGTCGCACCTCAAGGACATCACGGACGTGTCGGAGTTCGACCGGCTGGAGATCCAGCACTTCTTCGAGACCTACAAGGACCTGGAGCCGGGCAAGTCGGTCGAGGGCGCCGAGTGGGTCGGCCGCGAGGAGGCCGAGACGGAGATCAACGCCTCGATCCAGCGGGCGGAGGAAGCCGAAGCCCACCACTGACCCCGGTCCCTGGCCCTCTTCGAGCGGCCGCCGAGCGCACGACGGACGCCGACGGCGGCGCACCCCTCCCCGGGTGCGCCGCCGTCGGCGTGTCCGGGGGCTCCACGACGGGCCGCCCTGCAACCTCCCGCAACGGTTGTGGGCCGGCTGCGCCGTCGGTTGCCCCCACCTCCTCCGGGCCTCCCCAGACGGCCCGGACCGAGGAGGGGGTCAGCCATGACACCGGACCAGCACCCGCGGTCGACGGCCCGGACGGCGGTCGAGCGGTGAGCGCCGCGCTCGTCACCGGCGCCGGGCGGGGCATCGGCCGCGCGATCGCGCTCCGCCTGGCCCGGGACGGACACGCGGTCGCGGTGAACGACGTCGACGGCGGGGGCGCCGAGGCGGTCGCCGAGGAGATCGGCGCGGCCGGTGGGCGGTCGGTCGCAGTGCCGGCGGACGTGACGGACCGGGACGCGGTGTCCGGGATGGTCGACCGGGCGGCCGACGCCCTGGCAGCGTCGACGTGATGGTGGCCAACGCCGGGGTGGCCCAGGTGAAGACGCTCCTGGAGGTCACCCCCGAGGACCTCCGCCGGGTGTTCGACGTCAACGTCTTCGGGGTCGTCTACTGCATCCAGGCCGCGGTCGAGCGGATGATCGCGCAGGGCGGCGGCGGGAAGATCATCAGCGCGTCGTCCATCGCCGGGCACGCCGGCTTCGACCGCCTCGGCCACGACAGCGCCACCAAGTTCGCGGTACGGGGCTCACCCAGGCCGCCGCGAAGGAGCTCGCCCCGCACGGGATCACCGTGCACGCCTACTGCCCCGGGGATCGTCGACACCGCCATGTGGGAGCTGATCGACGAGCGGCTCGGCGAGGCACTCGGCCTGGGGAAGGGCGAGGCCATGGCGAAGTACTCCGAGCTCATCGCGCTGGGCCGGGTGCAGACGCCCGAGGACGTCGCCGGGTTCGACTCCTACCTCGCCGGGCCGGACGCGGACTACATGACCGGGCAGTCGGTGATGATCGACGGCGGGATCGTCATGGTCTGACCGACCCGCAACGTGACGGCGGCCCCGTCCGGGTGGACGGGGCCGCTGGGTGGAGCCGCCTGTCGGAATCGAACCGACGACCTTCTCATTACGAGTGAGATGCTCTACCGACTGAGCTAAGGCGGCGGATGTGCGCAAGCCAGCTTACGTGACCGCCCGGCTGCTCCGGCGCAGGCCCCGACGGGTCATGACGGCAGGCGCAGCGCCACGGTCAGCGCCTCCACCGCGACCTGCGGCTTCACGTTCTGTTCCAGCGCCTTCCGGCAGGCGAGGACGGCGTCGATGCGCCGCAGCGCCCCCTCGGCACCGATCCGCCGGGCCAGCTCCTCGGCGTCGGCGCGGCGGTCCGGGTGGTTCAGCGGCAGCGGCTCGGACGGCGCGGCGTGCAGCACCAGTGCGTCCCGGTACAGCCCGGCGAGGTCCACCAGCGCCCGGTCGAGGGAGTCCCGGCCGATGCGGGTGGCGCGCGACTTCTGCCGCCTCTCGAGCTCCTTGAGCTGCCCCGCCCCCCGGCTGGCGGCTGCGACACCCGGCCCCCGGGCGCCGACTCCCAGGCTGGCCTTGAGGGCCTCGGTCTCGGCGCCGTTCAGCGCCCCGGTCGCGGCGTCGGTCTCCTCCTGCGCCGCTCCCACGAGGTCGTCCGCGGCGTTGAGGCAGGCGGCGAGCGACACGAGGGACAACGGCACGTCGAGGACGGCCTTGCGGGCCATCCGCGCGTCCTCGTCCCGGGCCAGCCGCCGGGCCCGTCCGACGTGGCCGCCCGAGGCGCCGGCGGACCAGGCGGCCAGCGCCGGGTCCACGCCGTCCCGGCGGACCAGCACGTCGGCGACGGCGTCGACCTCGGGGGTGCGCAGGCTCATCACCCGGCACCGGGAGCGGATGGTCACCGGGACGTCGTCGGGGTGCAGGCTCGGCGCGCAGAGCATGACCACGGTCCGCGGCGGCGGTTCCTCGATCATCTTCAGCACCGCGTTGGCCGCCGCCTCGCTCATCCGGTCGGCGTCCTCGACGATGATCATCTGCCAGCGCCCCTGGGAGGGGGCCCGGCCCGCCACCCGCACCAGCTCGCGGGCTTCCAGGACGCCGATCGACAGCCCGTCCGGGACGATGACGGTCACGTCGGCGTGGGTGCCGGCGAGCACGGTGCGGCAGGCGTGGCAGGTACCGTCCCCGCCCTCTGGGCACTGCAGCGCGGCGGCGAAGGCGCGGGCGGCGACCGACCGCCCCGATCCCGGCGGGCCGGTGAACAGCCAGGCGTGGGTCATCGCGGCCGGGTCGGCCACCGCGGCCTGCAGCTCCGCGACCACCGCGGGCTGACCCACCACCTGCTCCCAGACGCTCATGCGCGCACCTCCAGCAGCGCACCGACCCGCTCGCGGACGTCGGCGGCGATCTCCTCGACGCCGCGCGTGGCGTCGACCACCAGGTAGCGCCCGGGCTCGGCCGCGGCGAGCGTGCGGAAGGTGTCGCGGACCCGCTGGTGGAACTCCAGCGACTCCGACTCCAGCCGGTCGGCGACCGCCCGGCCGCGGGCACGGGCGAGCCCGGTCTCCGGCGGCAGGTCGAGCAGCACGGTGAGGTCCGGGCGCAGCCCCTGGGTGGCCCAGCGGGAGATCGCCGCGACGTCGTCCAGGCCGATGGTGCGCCCGGCGCCCTGGTAGGCCAGCGAGCTGTCGACGTACCGGTCGGTCACGACCACCTCGCCGGCCGCCAGCGCGGGGTGCAGGACGGCGTGCGCGTGCTGGGCGCGGTCGGCGGCGTACAGCAGCGCCTCCGCCCGCGGGGACAGGTCGGTGTGCGCGCGGTCCAGCACGATCGCCCGGACGGCGGCACCGGTGGGGGTGCCGCCGGGTTCGAAGGTGGCCCGCGCCGTCCGGCCCTGCGCGGTCAGCCACTCGCAGAGCAGCCGGACCTGGGTGGACTTGCCCGCGCCCTCGCCGCCCTCGAACGCGATGAACAGCCCACCGGGACGACCGACGGCCTCGACGGGGAGGGCGGGCGGACCGTCGTCGGACACGGGGCTCCCGGGCTGGATGGGTGGCGGCACGGCGGCAGCCACGGTACCGGCCGGGACCGACGGTCCCCGGCTCCCCGGCCCTAGGGTCGGGACGTGACGAGCACCGCTGCCTGGGACCCCGCCGGCTACCTGCGCTTCGGCGACGAGCGGGCGCGGCCGTTCACCGACCTGCTCGCCCGCGTCGGCGCACGGGAGCCGGGGACCGTCGTCGACCTGGGCTGCGGTGAGGGCGCGCTGACCGCGTCGCTGGCGCAGCGGTGGCCGGGTGCGCGGGTCACCGGCGTCGACTCCTCGCCGGAGATGCTGGCCGCGGCCGCTGCGCACGCCGTCCCCGGCCGGGTGGCGTTCACCCTCGGCGACGTGCGGGAGTGGCAGCCGGACGGACCGGTCGACGTCCTGGTCACCAACGCCGTCCTGCACTGGGTGCCCGGGCACGCCGACCTGCTGCGCCGGTGGGCCGGGCAGCTGGCGCCCGGTGGCTGGCTGGCGCTGCAGGTGCCCGGGAACTGGCGGGCACCGACGCACGCACTGCTGGCCGAGCTGTGCCGCTCGCCGCGCTGGGCGGGGCTCGTGGGCGATGCGGCACCGGCGCCCGACGCGGTGCTCGACCCGGCCGGCTACCTGGAGGTGCTCGCCGGTGCGGGACTGACCACGGACGCCTGGGAGACGACCTACCTGCACGTGCTGCGCGGGGACGACCCGGTGCTCGGCTGGGTGCGCTCGACCGTGCTGCGCCCGGTGCTCGGCCGGCTCGAGGAGGACGACGCCGCCGAGCTGACCGCGGAGTACGCCGCGGCGCTGCGCGCGGCCTACCCGCGCCGTCCGGACGGGACGACGCTGCTGCCCTTCCGGCGGGTGTTCGCCGTCGGGCACGCCGCCTGACCGGTCAGCCGACGGAGTTCGGCAGGCAGGCGCGGACCCCGTCGGTGCCGCCCCGCTCGAAGGCGTCGATGCGCTCCTGGGCGCTGCCGTGGGTCTCGGTCTGCGGCTGGCCGTTCGCGTCGACGTACACCGTGCCCCACTCGTTCTCGCTGGCGACGGCGGTCAGCGAGGCGGTGAACTCCTCCGCGTCACCGGACTCCAGGGTCAGGAGCCCGTCGTCGACGGCGCCCTGCAGCGCGGCCCCGGCCAGGCAGTCGGCCTGCAGCTCGTAGGCCTCCGACACCAGCGCCGGGTCGAGGTGGGAGACCATCGAGTGCGCCCACTCGTGCGCGACGACCACGTAGACGAAGGCGTCGCCCACCTGCTGCGACAGCAGCATCAGGTCGACCTCGAAGGCGAGGAAGCCGCCGATCGGGCAGTGGTAGGCGTTGCCCTCGGGGAGCAGCAGGTCACCGCAGTACACCTGCTCGGCCGGCGCGTCGTAGAGCCCGGGCGCACGTGCGGCCGGGGCCAGCCCGGGCGCGGTGTACCGGCCGGGGAAGTGGTCGTTCCAGTGGGTGCGCCACCAGGTGTCCACGGCGTCCAGCGCCATGGCGTAGTCGGTGTCGAGGTCGTCGGTGGCGGCGCCGTCCGGACCGGTCACCTGCAGCGGGATCGCCGCGTAGCCCGCGGCTCCCGGGGGGTCGGCCGCGGCCGGAGTCGCCGCGCCGAGGAGCACGGCGGTCAGGAGAGCGATCGACAGTCGGCCTGCGCGCGTCGCCATGGCCTGCTCCCTCCGTGAGGACGCGCGCAGGCTAGGGGGATGCCGGGGAGGGCCCGCAAGGTGCGCCGGGACGCCGTCGGCTTCCTGCGGCCGGCCGTGGGTGCGTTCGTGACCGAGGGTGGCCGCAACGGTCCGGTGGGTCGCCCACCGGGCCGCTCTCCCGCCCGGGATCAGGCTGAGGTCAGCCGGTAGGCGTCGGTGCGGTAGGGCAGGTCGACGAGGTCGCGGCCGCGGGTGTCGGGGTGGGTGTCGAGCACGGCGCGCACCTCGCCCAGGAACTCGTGCCGCCGGGCGTCGTCCATCGTGGCGACGTAGCTGCGGGTGGCGATGCCGGCGACCACCTGCTCGGGGCGCAGCCGCTGAACGACAGCCGAGCGGTGGTGCTCGACCCGGGCGCCGAGTGCGTGGGCGAAGGCCTCGACGACGCCCTGGTCGGCCTCGTGGCCACGCGCCTCGGCAGCCAGTGCCCGGCCGAGCGCCGCCACCCAGGGGACCTCCTCGTCGCGGGTGTTCCACACCAGGCCGACCACGCCACCGGGGCGCAGCACCCGGCGCAGCTGCACCGCCGCGGGCTCCGGGTCGAACCAGTGCGCGGCCTGCCCGGCGACGACGGCGTCGACGCTGGCGTCCGGCAGCGGGACGGCCTCCGCGTCGCCGACGTGCGTGGGCACCTGCGGGTGGCGGGCGCGCAGCTCGGCCAGCATCGGCTCGGCCGGGTCGACGGCCACCACCTCGTGCCCGGCCGCGAGCAGCACGCCGGTGAGCAGACCGGTACCGGCGCCCAGGTCGAGCACGCGCCGCGGGCGCTCCCCGACCAGGAAGGCCACCGCGTCGGCCGGGTAGTCCGGCCGGTGGGCGGCGTAGCCGGCGGCGACGGACCCGAACGAGGTCCGGCGCTGCCGCCAGGCCTCGGGATCGAGCCCGTCCTCCCGCACAGGGACGGTCAGCTCGCGGGGACGGCGTCGCTGCCGGCCGCTGCCTTCTTCGTCGTCTTCGTGGCGGTCGTCTTCTTCGCGGCCGTGGTCACCTTCTTGGCCGTCGTCTTCTTGGCGGCGGCCTTCTTCTTGGTGGCCTTCTTCGTGCTCGGGTTGGCGCGGCGGTCGGCCAGCAGCTCGGCGGCGCGCTCGAGGGTGATGCTCTCGACGTCGTCGCCCTTGCGCAGGCTGGCGTTGGTCTCACCGTCGGACACGTACGGGCCGAACCGGCCCTCGCGGACGGTGACCGTGCCCTGGGTGACCGGGTCGGCGCCCAGCTCCTTGAGCGGCGCGGCGGCGGCGCGGCGTCCCCGCTGCTTGGGCTGGGCGAAGACGGCCAGCGCCTCGTCGAGGGTGACGGTGAACAGCCGGTCCTCGGACTCCAGCGACCGGGAGTCGGTGCCCTTCTTCAGGTACGGCCCGTAGCGGCCGTTGAGCGCCTGGATCTCCTCGCCGTCCGGCGCGGTGCCGACCGTGCGCGGCAGGGTCAGCAGCTTGAGGGCGTCGTCGAGCGTGACCGTCTCCGGGGACATCGACGAGAGCAGGCTCGCCGTCCGCGGGCTCTCCTTGCTGCCCTCGGGCACGACGGTGGTGACGTAGGGGCCGTACCGGCCGGCCTTGACCACCACCGGCAGCCCGGACTCCGGGTCGGTGCCGAGCGCGCGGTCGGCGGACGGCGCGGCGAGCAGCTCCTCGACCTTCTCCTGGGTCAGCTCGTCGGGGGCGAGGTCCTCGGGGAGGCTGACGCGGGGACCGTCCTCGCCACCGACCTGCAGGTAGGGCCCGTAGCGCCCGACCCGGACGACCACCGGCTCGCCGTTCGGCCCGGTGGCCCGCAGCAGGATCGAGTTCACCCCGCGGGCGTCGATCTCCTCCAGCTGCTGGCCGATGACCGACTTGAGCCCGCCGGAGGCGGCGATCCCGCCGGCGTGCCGACCCTCGCCGCCGAAGTAGAACTCGGTCAGCCAGTCGACCCGGCGCAGGTCACCGGCGGCGATCTCGTCGAGCTCGTTCTCCAGCGAGGCGGTGAAGTCGTAGTCGACGAGCTGGGCGAAGTGCTGCTCGAGCAGGTACACCACGGCGAAGGCCACGAAGGTGGGCACCAGCGCGGAGCCCTTCTTCCAGACGTACCCGCGGTCCTGGATGGTCTGCATGATCGACGCGTAGGTGGAGGGGCGACCGATGCCCAGCTCCTCCAGCCGCGCGACCAGGCTCGGCTCGGTGTAACGGGACGGCGGGGTCGTCGAGTGCCCCTTGGCCTCCAGCTCCCGGGTGTCGAGCTGCTGGCCGCGCTCGACCCGCGGCAGCCGGCGCTCGGCGTCGTCGCTGCCGTGGTCGTCGTCGCCGGCGGCGCCCTCGTCGCGCGACTCGACGTAGGCGCGGAGGAAGCCGGGGAAGGTGATGGTGCGGCCGCTGGCGGTGAACTCGACCGCCTCGTCGGTGCTGCTGCGCCCGGCCAGCCGGATGCTGACGCTCTGGCCGACGGCGTCGGCCATCTGCGAGGCGATGGTCCGCTGCCAGATCAGCTCGTAGAGCCGGAACTCGTCGCGGGCGAGCTGGCCGGCGAGCTGACCGGGGGTGCGGAAGCTGTCGCCGGCGGGCCGGATCGCCTCGTGCGCCTCCTGCGCGCCCTTGGCCTTCTTGGCGTAGCGGCGCGCCTCGGCCGGGACGTAGGCGTCGCCGTACAGCTCCCGGGCCTGGGTGCGGGCGGCATTGATGGCCTCGTTCGACAGGTTGGTCGAGTCGGTCCGCATGTAGGTGATGTGGCCGTTCTCGTACAGCCGCTGCGCCACCCGCATGACCTGCGCCGAGGACCAGCCGAGCTTGCGGCCGGCCTCCATCTGCAGCGTCGAGGTGGTGAACGGCGCGTACGGGCGGCGCCGGTACGGCTTCTCGTCGACCCGGCTGACGGTGACCTGCCGGCCCTCGAGCCGGGCGGCCAGGCCACGGGCGCCCGCCTCGTCGAGGTGCACGACCTCGCCGGTCGCTCGGCCGGTGGCCGGGTCGAAGTCGCGGCCGGTCGCGACCCGGCTGTCGTCGACGCTGACCAGGCGGGCGCGCAGGGTCGCCGGCTCGCCCTCGTCGGCGCCGGTGCGCCGGCCGGTGACCGCGAAGGTGCCCTCGAGCGACCAGTAGTCGGCGGAGCGGAAGGCCATCCGCTCCCGTTCCCGCTCGACCACGATCCGGGTGGCCACGGACTGCACCCGGCCCGCCGAGAGCTTCGGCAGCACCTTCTTCCACAGCACGGGGCTGACCTCGTAGCCGTAGAGCCGGTCGAGGATGCGGCGGGTCTCCTGCGCGTCGACCAGCGCGGTGTCCAGCTCCCGCGGGTTGGCGACGGCGCGGGCGATCGCCTCGGGGGTGATCTCGTGGAAGACCATGCGGCGCACCGGCACGCGCGGCTTGAGGGTGTCGACCAGGTGCCAGGCGATGGCCTCGCCCTCGCGGTCCTCATCGGTGGCGAGGTAGACCTCGCTGGCGTCCTTCACCAGCTGCTTGAGCCGGCTGACCTGCTGCTTGCGGTCGGGGCTGACCACGTAGAGCGGCTCGAAGGCGTTGTCGACGTCGACGCCGAGCCGGGCCCAGGACGCGCCCTTGTGCTCGGCCGGTACGTCCGCGGCGTTGCGCGGCAGGTCGCGGATGTGCCCGACGCTGGCCTCGACGACGTAGCCGTTGCCCAGGTACCCGGCGATCTTCCCGGCCTTGGTCGGGGACTCCACGATGACCAGCGGTCGCCCGCCGCCCGCGGCGGTCCGGCGGCGGGCAGGGGTGCTCGTGCCGCCCGCGGTGGACGCGGCGGCAGAGGTGCCGGTGTTCGTGGTCTTCGTGGGTGCCACGGTGCTCCTGTCGGTGGTGCTCGGTGCAGGCGCCGACGGTCCGGCGCCGGACGACGCGGTCGCTGCCCGCATGCCCTCGGCCACGACACGGTAGGCCACGGGGCCGACCGGGAGCCCGGTGGCGACCCACCGTGGGCGTGCCGTCACCCGATCCAATGGCCGGGGGTCGCGCCGTGTTCCCGGGCCGCCCCGGGTCATGCCGGCTCCCGGACGCCGGCCACCACCTCACCGACCGCCGCCCGCGTCGGGGACCACTCGTCGTAGTACTCCCAGTGCATCATCGCCGGGTCGGTCGGCAGCTCGACGGCGCCGTAGGAGTCCTCCCACGTCTGCTC
Source organism: Geodermatophilus chilensis (assembly GCF_002802985.1). Lineage (GTDB taxonomy): Bacteria > Actinomycetota > Actinomycetes > Mycobacteriales > Geodermatophilaceae > Geodermatophilus > Geodermatophilus chilensis. The sequence goes on from NZ_NVPT01000033.1 coordinate 22,857, forward strand.
CCCGTGGAACTCGGCCCAGGTGATCGGATCGACCGGCGCCGAGGCCTCGTACACCCGCTCGACCTCGAGCTCAGGAGCTCGGTTGTCCATCCCCGGACTGCCGAGCAGGACCACGTCGTGGGCAGCCAGCCGGCCCGGCGCGTCCGCCGCCCGGTCGATGACCAGGGTGCCGTAGCTGTGCCCGATGAGGGTGGTGTGCGGACGTCCTCCGGGTGCGCCCACCCGCGCCGCCGCGAGCCCGTCCAACGTCGCGTCCAGCGCCCGGCCGCCGGGCCAGGAATGGTGCGGGCTGGACGCCTTGGCCAGGTTCGACGGCGTCCGGTAACCCATCCACGCGATGGCCGCGACGGCGGCCCCCGGAGCTGCCGCCGTCGTGGCGTCCGCCACGACACCAGCGTGGTCGACGAGGTCGTCCAGGTCCTCGATCGGGTCGTTGCCGGTGCCGGGTACGAGCAACGCCACGTGGTCCGCGGTGTCCAGGTCCCCGACCGCCAGGGCGACCAACCCCTCCTCCGGCTGGAACTGGTGCAGCTGCACCTCCTCGCCTGCCGCCTCCTTCCTGGCCAACTCCGCCGCCACCGAGACGGCGATCTCGTGCCCGGGCGCGGGCTCATCCGTCAGCACCCGGCTGAGGGCCGACCTGTTCGCCTCGTCACGAGCCCAGGCCGGCAGCCCCTCGAGCGCGCCGACCCGGCCGGGGTCGGCGCGTATCGCGCTGTTCCGCTCGACCGTCGAGAGAGTCGCCCACCACTCGGCCACCGCGGCGGGGCCCGCGCCGGTCGGTGGGCACGGCACCCAGACCGTCGTGGTCGACGTGGCCACCGACCAGGACAGGTCGTCGAAGGTCGCGGGCGCGAGGGTGCTGCTCACGCCCAGTCGGACGAGGGCGTCCCTCGCCTCACCTGCGGCGAGTCCGGCGAGCGCCGCAGCCTGCAGCGCTTCCGCAGCCAGCTCCTGCGCCTGCAGCGCGACGGCGGTCTGGTCGGCGCCGAGGCCGGGCTCGGCGCCGACCGGCGCGGCCGGCAGCGAGACCAGTCGCCCGACGCCGTCGAGCACGACGGGGACCGACGCGGCAGCGGCCAGCGCGCGCTCGGCGAGCTCCTGGGCGGTCTCCGCCTCGGCCAGCAGGCGCTGCGCCTGCTCGAGCGACTCGTCGAGGGCGGCGGTGACCGCGGTGGCGACCGTCGAGACCTCCACGAGCGCGGCGCCTGCGGACTGCGCGGCCGGCCCGTACCAGCAGTGGGCGTCCTCCAGCGAGCGGCCGACGGCCTCCACCCGGGCGCGCCAGGCCGGCAGCGCCCCGGCGACCGAGTCCAGGGTCCAGACCGCCCCGCGCAGCAGCGGGAGGTCCCACCCGGCGACCTCGCCGAGGGTGGGGGCGCTCACCGGGCGGCCGGGGTGTACCGCCGGGCGAGCACCCGGTCGGCCAGCGCGGCGTCGGCAGCCCGGTACGAGTCCACGGCCGCGGACAGGGTCGCCGCGAGCGCCCCGGTCTGCTGGCCGAGCAGCTCCAGGGCGGCGCCCCAACCCGAGCCGGCGGCGCCGGCACTCTCCCCGGCTCCCCCGCTGACCGCCGTCCCCAGGGAGACCGCGGTGGATCGGCACAGCCGTGCCTCCGCGGAGAGCTCGGCGGCGAGGCCGGCCAGCTCGGCGGCCAGCGCGTCGATGGCGTCGAACTCCGCGGCGATCGTTGCGGACACGTCAGGACCTCCCGGCGTCTGTCCCGGGCCCACGGCGGGTCCGGTGCGGCGGGACGCTAGGACGGCCCGGCGTCGTCCCCGCGGTGCGCGTCCACAGCGCCGGTCGCCGTCCACAGACCGGGCACGGGAGCGCCGAGCGGCGCGCCCGTGCCCGAGGGTCCTGGGCGTGCGGTCAGGGGACGCTGGTGGTCAGCGAGGTGGGGGCGTCGGCGGAGGCCCCGCCCACCACGACGGAGCGACGCTTGGACACCACCACGGCGCCGACGACGATCAACGCGGCGACCACCGCGATCGCGATGCGGGCGGCGGTGTTCTGCCCCTCGCCCACCGACAGGCCCACCACGGCCGGCGCGATGAGCAGCGCCACCAGGTTCATCACCTTGATCAGCGGGTTGATGGCCGGGCCCGCGGTGTCCTTGAAGGGGTCGCCGACGGTGTCGCCGATGACCGTGGCCGCGTGCGCCTCGCTGCCCTTCCCGCCGTAGGCGCCGTCCTCGACCATCTTCTTGGCGTTGTCCCAGGCGCCCCCGGAGTTGGCGAGGAAGACGGCCATGAGCGTGCCGGCCGCGATCGCCCCGACCAGGTAGGCCGCCAGCGCCCCGAAGCCGAGCCCGAAGCCGACGGCCACGGGGGCGAGGACGGCGAGCAGGCCGGGGGTCGCGAGCTCGCGCAGCGAGTCCTTGGTGCAGATGTCGACGACGGCGCTGTAGTCCGGGCGCTCGGTGCGGTTCATGATCCCGGGCCGGGTGCGGAACTGCTCCCGCACCTCGAAGACCACGCGACCGGCCGCGCGGGAGACGGCGCTGATCGCCAGGCCGGAGAAGAAGAAGACCACGGCCGCGCCCAGCACCGCCCCCACGACGTTGCTCGGGTCGACCAGGCTAAAGGCCTCCCCGAGGTCCGCGCCGTCGAGGGCCACGCGCACCTGCTCGTTGTAGGAGCCGAACAGCGCCGTCGCGGCGAGGACGGCGGTCGCGATCGCGATGCCCTTGGTGATGGCCTTGGTCGTGTTGCCGACCGCGTCGAGGTCGGTGAGCACGCGGGCGCCCTCCTCGTCGATGTCGCCGGACATCTCCGCGATGCCCTGCGCGTTGTCGCTCACCGGGCCGAAGGTGTCCATCGAGACGATGACGCCCGCTGTCGTCAGCAGACCGCAGCCGGCCAGGGCGACGGCGTAGAGCGCCGCACCGCCACCGATCAGGAAGGCCCCGTAGACGGCGGCGCCGATGAGCAACGCCGCGTACACCGCCGACTCCAGCCCGAGGGAGATGCCGGAGAGGATCACCGTCGCCGGGCCCGTCAGCGAACTGCGCCCGACGTCCTGGACCGGCTTGCGACTGGTCTCGGTGAAGTAGCCGGTGAGCTGCTGGATGGCGGCGGCGAGCACGATGCCGACCAGCACCGCCACGAAGCCGAGCACCTGGGGGCTGACCACGCTGTCGGGGATGTCGGCGACGCCGGGCAGCACGGTGAAGGACGCCGCCGCGACGAGGACGAGCGAGACCACCGCCGAGGTGAAGAACCCGCGGTTGATCGGCGCGAGCCCGCTGGCGTCGCCCTTGCCCGGGTTGCTGGCCAGGATGCCGACGACCGACGCGATCACCCCGATCGCGGCGACCACGAGAGGGAAGACCATGCCGACGGCGCCGAAGAAGACCTGGCCGAGGATGAGCGCGGCGACCAGGGTGACCGCGTAGGACTCGAACAGGTCGGCGGCCATGCCGGCGCAGTCACCCACGTTGTCGCCCACGTTGTCGGCGATCGTGGCCGCGTTGCGGGGGTCGTCCTCGGGGATGCCGGCCTCGACCTTCCCGACGAGGTCGGCGCCGACGTCGGCGGCCTTGGTGAAGATGCCGCCGCCGACGCGCATGAACATCGCCAGCAGCGCCCCGCCGAAGCCGAAGCCCTCGAGCACCACCGGGGCGGTCTCGTCGAACAGCAGCAGCGCGAGGGCGGCACCGAACAGGCCCAGGCCGACGGTGATCATCCCGCACACCCCACCGGTGCGGTACGCGATGCGGAAGGCCGGCCGGTAGCCGCCGGTGCGCGCGGCGGCGGCCACCCGCACGTTGCCGCGGGTGGCCAGGGTCATCCCGATGAAGCCGACCGCCGCCGAGAACAGCGCGCCGACCAGGAAGAACAGCGCGCGGCCGATGCGGGTCCCCCAGCCGCCGTCGTGCACGGGGAGGACCAGCAGGAGCAGGAAGACGATGACGGCGAAGACGCCGAGCGTACGGAACTGTCTGCGCAGGTACGCCGCGGCGCCCTCCTGCACCGCTTGCGCGATCTCGCGCATCGTCGGGGTGCCCTGGTCGGCGGCCATGACCGCGCGGATCAGGTAGGCGGCGAAGGCGAGAGCGGCGAGCGAGACGGCGAGGACGATCGCCACCAGCACGATGTCCCCGCCGGAGAGCGCACTGTCCGGCATGTGTTCCTCCCAGCGGTCGGCTGCCACCGGGGCACACTCGCTCCGGTCGGCGGAGGTACGTGTCCAGCACGCACGGGCCTGCACGGCTGGTGCCGCCGGAGTGTAAGGGAGATCACACCCCGTACCGGTAGTCCCGCAGCCGGTCGAGTTCGGGCACCGGAGCCAGCGCGACGTCACCCGTAGGTGTGACAGTGGTCCGGTGACCGCGTTGCACCCGGTCCGGTCGGCTCCCCCTCCCGGCACGGACCCTCTTCCCCAGGGTGGGTCGCCCGCCTCCGTCGGCGCGCCGCTGCCGGGGGCCGATCTGCTGGACGCCGTCCTCTCCGGGACACCGGAGGAGGAACAGCCGGTCACCCACGTGCACCGGATGCCGGTGCGGGACAGCCGCACCCTGCCCTGGCCCGCGTGGGTGAGCCCCGAGCTGCGCGCGCGGCTCGAGGCCCAGGGCGTGTCCGCTCCGTGGCGGCACCAGGTCGAGGCCGCGCAGCTGGCCCGCGACGGCTCGCACGTCGTCGTGGCGACCGGGACGGCGTCGGGCAAGTCGCTGGCCTACCAGGTGCCGGCGCTGACCCGGCTCGCCGAGGACCCCCGCGCCTGCGTCCTGTACCTCGCGCCGACCAAGGCCCTGGCCCGCGACCAGCTGGCGTCGGTGGCCGAGCTGGCCGACCCGTCGGTGCGCCCCGCGGCCTACGACGGCGACACCCCGATGGAGGAGCGGGAGTGGGTCCGGCGGCACTCGCGCTGGATCGTCACCAACCCCGACATGCTGCACCGCGGCGTGCTGCCGGCCCACCAGAGGTGGTCGAGCACCCTGCGCCGGCTGGCCTACGTCGTCGTCGACGAGTGCCACGCCTACCGCGGCGTCTTCGGCTCGCACGTCGGCCACGTGCTGCGCCGACTGCGGCGGATCTGCCGTCGCTACGGCGCCGAGCCGGTGTTCCTGCTCGCCTCGGCGACGGTGGCCGAGCCGGCCGCGGCGGCCACCCGCCTGGTCGGCGCCCCGGTCGTCGCCGTGACCGAGGACGGCTCGCCGCGGCCCGGCGCCACCTTCGCGCTGTGGGAGCCGCCGCTGACCGAGCGCACCGGCGAGCACGGCGCCCCGCTGCGCCGGTCGGCGGCCGCCGACGCCGCCACCCTGCTGGCCGACCTGGTCGAGCGCGGCGCCCGGACGCTGGCGTTCGTCCGGTCGCGGCGCAGCGCCGAGTCGGTCGCCGAGCAGGCCCGGCACGTGCTGCTCGACCGGGGCCGCGCCGACCTGGCCCGCCGGGTGGACTCCTACCGCGGCGGCTACCTGCCCGAGGAGCGGCGGGAGCTGGAGCGGGCGCTGTCGGCCGGCGAGCTGCTCGGGGTGGCCACCACGAACGCCCTGGAGCTGGGCATCGACATCGCCGGCCTGGACGCCGTCGTGCTGGCCGGCTACCCCGGGACGCTGGCCTCGCTGTGGCAGCAGGCCGGCCGGGCGGGGCGGGCGCAGCGGGAGTCGCTGGTCGTCTTCGTCGCACGCGACGACCCGCTCGACCACTACCTGGCCCACCACCCGCGCGCGGTGTTCGGCCGGCCGGTGGAGGCCACCGTCACCGACCCCACCAACCCCTACGTGCTGGGGCCACAGCTGTGCTGCGCGGCCGCCGAGCTGCCGCTGGTGCCCGAGGACCTGGCCGACTTCGGAGGCGCGGCGGCCGAGGCGCTGGTCGAGGAACTGGTCGCCGAGGGAGCGCTGCGCCGCCGTCCCACCGGCTGGTACTGGGCGGGGCGCGGCCGTCCGGACGTCGACATCCGGGGCAGCGGGCTGGCGCCGGTGACGATCATCGAGGGCGACACCGGGCGGCTGCTGGGCACCGTGGACGGCGACGCCGCGCACGCCACCGTGCACACCGGCGCGGTCTACGTGCACCGCGGCGAGACCTACGTCGTCGACGAGTTCGACGTGGACGAGGCCGTGGCGGTGGCGCACCCGGAGAGCCCCGAGTGGACGACGGTGGCGCGCGACGTCACCGACCTCGCCATCGTCACCACCGACCGGTCGCGGTCGCTGGGCACGGTCACCGCGCACACCGGCGTCGTCGACGTCACCAACCAGGTGGTGGCCTACCAGCGCCGCCGGCTGGGCACCGGCGAGGTGCTCGCCGAGTTCCCGCTGGACCTGCCGGCCCGCCAGCTGCGCACCCGCGCGGTGTGGCTGACCCTCGACGAGCGGGCCGTCGGCCGGGCCGAGGTGGACGACGCGGAGCTCCCCGGCTCGCTGCACGCCGCCGAGCACGCCGCCATCGGCATCCTGCCGCTGCTGGCCACCTGCGACCGGTGGGACCTCGGCGGGGTCTCGACCGCCCTGCACCCCGACACCGGCGCGGCCACGATCGTCGTCTACGACGGGCACCCCGGCGGCGCGGGCTTCGCCGAGCGCGGGTTCGCCGTGCTGCGGCGCTGGTTGCAGGCGACCCGGGCGACGGTGGCCAGCTGCGAGTGCGAGAGCGGCTGCCCCTCCTGCGTGCAGTCGCCCAAGTGCGGCAACGGCAACGAGCCGCTGGACAAGGCCGGGGCGGTCCGGGTGCTCGACGTCGTCCTCGACGAGCTGGCCACCGCGGAGGCGGCCGGCGAGGGCGCCGCAGACGAGGACCCTGCCGACGAGGGCGACACCGGCCGGACCGCGTCGGCGCCCGGGGCGGCCGGGGACGACGACCTGGTCTTCTGACCCGGCCGACCGCGGCGCACCGAGGCGGCTGACAGACTGGCCGCCGGCCGCTCGACCGACGGTCGACCGGTGCGTGCGGGAGGTGGCGTGGCCGAGGACCCCGACGGACCGCGCGTCGCCGTCGTCACCGGGGCGGCCAGCGGCCTGGGAGCGGCGATCGCCCGGGCCCTGACCGCCGCCGGGTGGCAGGTCGCCGGCCTCGACCTGCGACCCAGCGGGGAGACCGCGCTCGGCGTCGAGGCCGATGTGACGGACGCGGGCGCGGTCCGGGCGGCCGTCGACCGGGTCGAGCGCGAGCTGGGCCCCGTCGCCGCGCTGGTCACCGCGGCGGGCGTGTACGAGATCCTCCCGATCGAGGACGTCGACGAAGCCCGCTGGCACCGGATGATGGCGGTCAACCTCTCCGGGACGGCCACCACCTGCGCCGCCGTCGTCCCCCGGATGGTGGCCCGGGGCCAGGGCTCCGTCGTGACGATCTCCTCGGACCTGGGCGTCGGCGGCAGCCAGGGCGACGTCCACTACGCGGCGAGCAAGGGCGCCATCGTCGGGTTCACCCGGGCGCTGGCCACCGAGGTGGAGGGCACCGGGGTCGCCGTCAACACGGTCGCGCCCGGCGCGGCGGACACCCCCATGCTCGAGGCGGACTCCCCGTGGCGGTCCCGCGACTTCCTGGCCACCCTGCCGGTGCAGCGGCTGGTCCGCCCGGGGGAGATCGCCGCGGCCACGCTGTTCCTGCTCGAGGCGGGGACCGCGCTCTCCGGGCAGGTCCTGTCCCCCAACGCAGGAGCGACGATCTGATGGCCGACCGGAGCGCCCTCGTCCGCTGCGACGACGCCGAGGTGGCCGGGGCCGTCGCCGGCCGGCTGACCGCCGAGGGCGTGCGCGTCACCGTCGTGCCCGGCACCGCCGCGCCGGACGGCGCGGTCGCGGACGCCGTCGAGGAGTCCGGCGCGCTCGACGTCCTCGTCTGCGCCGTCGGGCAGCCGGCCCCCGCGCCGTTCGTCGGCGCCGACCCGGCGCGGTGGTCCGCCGACGTGATGGCCCACCTCACCCCCGCCTTCGCGCTCGCCCGCGCCGCCGCACCGGTCCTGCGGCGCTCGGACGCCGGGCGGTTGGTGTTCCTGGGCAGCGGGTGGACGGCGGCCGACCGCCCGCACGCGACGGCCGCCGCCGCGGTGCAGGGAGCGCTCGTGGCGTTGACCAAGACCCTCGCCCGCGACCTCGGGCCGGACGCCGTCACGGTCAACGAGCTGGTCGCCGACCCCGCGTCCCCGCCGTCCCCCGAGGTGGTCGCCGCGGCGGTGTCCTACCTGTGCAGCGACGCGGCCGGCGCAGTGGTGGGGCAGCTGCTCACCCTGGGGCGCGGCGGACCGCTGCGCCCCTGAGCTCAGCGGGCCAGACCGAACGCCACCGCCCGCACCGGGGCGCCGTCCGCACCCGCCAGCCGCAGTGGCAGGACGCTGACCACCGGGTCGACCCGCGGGACGGCACCCAGGCCGCGCAGGTTCTCCACGATCACGCCCCCTGTGCCGAGCACCTCCAGGTGGGCGGCGAACCCGTCCGCGGGCGTGCCTCCGACGACGGTCTCGTCGAGGCTCAGCGCGTCCAGCCCGACCGTGCGGACCCCGGCGGCCACCACCCGCGCGGCGGCGTCCCCGGCCAGGTACGGGTGGTCGAAGTAGGCGTCGGTCCCCCAGTGCTCGTCCCAGCCCGTCCGGAGCAGCAGGATCCGCCCGGGGGCGAGCAGGTGCGCGCACGGCCGCAGGTCCGCCCACTCGATCCGGCCGTGGGGCGGCTTGCCGCGGACGTCGGCGACGACGGCCGGCCCGAGGAAGTACTCCAGGGGGAGCTCGTCGATGCGCGCGCCGTCGTCGAGGAAGTGGTACGGGGCGTCGACGTGGGTGCCGGTCTGCGAGCCCATCCGCACGTGCAGGACGTTGTAGCCGTCGGCCGCGACCGTGGCGGCCGGCGTGAACCGGGCGACCGGGTCGCCCGGGTACACCGGGGTGTCGTCGTCCAGCGGGTGCGAGAGGTCGACCACCTCGCGGACGGGCGGGGCTGCGGAGCCGGTCACCTGGCCTCCTCGTCGGTCACGGTGCGGGGGTGAGGGCCCACAGGACCTCACAGGTCTCGGTCGTCGAGGGGTTGACCCAGGTGTGCGGCGTGGCGCCCGGCATCGTGAACGCGTCGCCGGCGTGCAGGACGACCGCCTCGCCGGGCAGCCGGAGCTCCAGCCGCCCACGGAGCACGTGCACGAACTCGATCTCGCACGCGAGCGCGTAGAGCTCCTCGCCGCCGCCCTCGCCGGGCTCGACCACGGAGCGGATGACCTGCAGGTTCCGCTGCGTCCCGGCGGTGAGCAGCACCTCGCGGAGGCCGCGGCCGCCGAAGTTGATCGGCGGCGCGTCGGCCGCCCGCACCAGCGAGGTGACGGGCGGCTCGAACAGCTGCCCGACGCCGATGCCGAGGACGCCGCAGACCGAGACCAGGGACGCGACGGACGGCGAGACCTCGTCGCGCTCCAGCCGGCTGAGGAAGCCCTTGGTGAGCCCGGCCTGCTGGGCGACGACGGCGAGGGTGAGGCCGGAGGCCTGCCGGGCGGCCCGCAGCCGGGCCCCCACGAGCGCATCCGCCGGGTCGTGCGGCCTCGTCAGTCGCCGGACCTCGCCCGCCATGCCCGCCCCCCTCCCGTCGACGCCTGTCCGCATCCCAGCATGCCGGTACACCAACAGGGCAACTTTCGTTGCTCATCACGCAACTCGCCTCTAGCCTCAGCGCACCGCGGTGGGCGTCCACCGCCTCACCCGGAGGTGCACATGAGCGGAGCTGAGGTCGCCGGGCTGGCCGCCGAGCAGCGGCGGCCGCGGGCCACGGAGGTCGAGCAGCACGGCATCGACACGATCCCCGACGCCGAGCGCACGTCGCGGCCCCTCGACCTGTTCCGGATCCAGTTCGGCGGGGCGAACACCTTCGCCACGGTCATCCTCGGCACCTTCCCGGTGCTGCTGGGTCTGGACCTGGTGGAGGCCGTGGCGGCGACCGTCGTCGGCGTGGTCGTCGGCGCGCTGATCCTCATGCCCATGGGCCTGTTCGGCCCGCGGACCGGCACCAACAACGCCGTCTCCTCCGGCGCCCACTTCGGGGTCCGTGGCCGCGTACTCGGCTCGTTCCTGTCGCTGCTGACCGCGCTGGCGTTCTACTCGATCTCGGTGTGGGTCAGCGGGGACGCCCTCGTCGGCGCGGCCACCCGGCTCTTCGGCACCGGGGACTCCGACCTGCTGCGCGGGGTCGTCTACGCAGTGCTCGGCGCCCTGGTCATCGTGGTGGTCATCTACGGCTACCAGCTGATGCTGCTGGTCAACAAGGTCGTGGTGCTGGCCAACACCGCGCTGATGCTGCTCGGCCTGGTGGCCTACGCGACGCTCTTCGACCCCTCCTACGACCCCGGCCCCGACGCCTACGCGCTGGGCGGGTTCTGGCCGACCTTCGTGCTCTCCGCGCTGATCGTCATGGGCAACCCGGTCAGCTTCGGCGCCTTCCTCGGCGACTGGTCCCGCTACATCCCCGCCGACACCCGCCCGTCGCGGCTGATGGGCGCCACGTTCCTGGGCCAGCTGGCCACCCTCGTGCCGTTCCTGTTCGGTGTGGGGACGGCGACGCTGGTGGCCGGCGAGGCCGACTACGTCTTCGCGCTGATCCAGGTCTCGCCGCTCTGGTACGCCGTCCTGCTCATGGTGGTGGCCTTCCTCGGCGGGATGTCGACCGGCGTCACCTCGCTGTACGGGACCGGGCTGGACTTCTCCTCGGTCTTCCCCCGCCTCAACCGGGTGCAGGCGTCGCTGTTCATCGGCGCGCTGTCGTTCGTCTTCATCCTGGTCGGGCGGCTGGTCTTCGACCTGCTGTCCAGCGTCAACGCCTTCATCGGCGCCATCGTCATCTGCACCACGCCGTGGATGGTCATCATGATGATCGGCTACTGGGTGCGCCGCGGGTACTACTCGCCCGAGGACGTCCAGGTCTTCAACCAGGGCCGCGTCGGCGGCCGCTACTGGTTCAGCGCGGGCGTCAACTGGCGCGGGATGGTGGCCTGGATCCCGGCCGCGATCGTCGGCCTGCTCTTCGCCAACTACCCGCCGCTGATCGAGGGCCCGCTGCGCAACGCGGCCGGCGGGGTGGACGTCAGCCTGCCCGTGTCCCTCGGCCTGGCCGCGGTGGTCTACCTGGGGCTGCTGTTCGTCTTCCCCGAGCCCCGGTACGCGTTCGGCCCGGAGGGCCCCCGGCTGGTGCCGGCCACGGAGGCCGGGATGCCGCCGGTGACCGACGACCCGCGTGCCTCCGTCCACCGCGCCGGCCGTCGCGGGCACGTGGCGCCCGCCGCCGAGACGGCCGACCGGTGACCGGGCACGTCGACGGCGCCGACGAGGTGCGGCGGGCCGCCGCCGACCTCGTGGCCGCCTTCGGGCGCAGCGACCTGGACCGCTACCTCGCCTGCTTCCGCGAGGACGCCACGTTCCTGTTCCACACCACCGACCGGCTGCTGGCCTCCCGCGAGGCGTACCGGCGGGAGTGGACCTCGTGGGTCCGGGACGACGACTTCCGGGTGCTCGGCTGCGAGACCTCCGGCACGGTCGTCCAGGTGCTCGGGGACACCGCCGTCCTGACCCACGCGGTGCACACCACGGTGTCCACGCGAGCCGGACGCGAGGAGCTCCACGAGCGGGAGACGATCGTCTTCCACCGGGAGCCCTCGGGGCAGTGGCTGGCCGTGCACGAGCACCTGTCGCCGGCCCCGCCGGTGGCTGCGTAGCGGCAGCTCAGGGCACGACCGGACCGGCCCGCGCCCGGGCGCCGGCCCGGCTGACGCCCAGCGGGCCGAGCCGGACGGGCACCGCGACGACGACCTCCACCACCGCCCCGTCGCCGACCGTGCACGCGGTCAGCCGGGCACCGTTCGCGCCGGCCACCTCCCCAGCCACGGCACAGGCCCCGGGGTCACCGCGGACGGCGTGCTCGGCGGCGGCCAGGGCCGCGAGGTCGGCGGCGGTGGCCGCCCGGTGCCGGCCCACCACCGCCGCCCCGACGAGCACCGCCGCCACCCCGATCGCGGCGAGGACGCCGGCGAGGGCGACCACCCAGACCGTGGCCGAGCCCCGCTCCCCCGCCGCCCGGGACAGGGGGCTCCTGTCCCCTATACACATCTGC
>NZ_NVPT01000330.1 GCF_002802985.1 Geodermatophilus chilensis
GGAGGTGTATAAGAGACAGCGCACCCGCCCCCCGCTGCGAGGCCGCCGTGTACCTGTCGAAGACCGAGGCCGCCGTCCTGCCGACCACGCTGGTCGGCACGCCGAGACGGCCGCCCGAGGCCACGGGCCGACGCCGCATCTGGCCGCTGCTCGGGCCGGCGTTCGTGGCCGCGGTCGCCTACGTGGACCCGGGCAACTTCGCGACCAACTTCTCCGGCGGTGCCGCCTTCGGCTACACGCTGCTGTGGGTGATCGTCGCGGCCAACCTCATGGCGATGCTCATCCAGTCGCTGACCGCGAAGCTGGGCCTGGCCACCGGCCGCGACCTGGCCACCAACTGCCGCGAGCAGCTGCCGCGGCCGGTCACCTGGGGGCTGTGGCTGCAGGCGGAGGCGGTCGCGATCGCCACCGACCTGGCCGAGATCGTCGGCGGCGCGGTGGCACTGAACCTGCTGTTCGGCGTTCCGCTGCCGATCGGCGGACTGATCACCGCCGTCGTCGCCTTCCTGCTGCTGGCCGCGCAGTCCCGCGGGCACCGGCCGTTCGAGCGGGTGATCACCGGCCTGCTGCTGGTCATCGGGCTGGGCTTCGGCTACACGCTGGTCGGCTCGGGCGTCGACGTGGGCGGGCTGGCCGGCGGTCTGGTGCCCTCCTTCGCCGGCCCCGACAGCCTGGTGCTGGCCGCCGGCATCCTCGGCGCGACGGTGATGCCGCACGTCATCTACGTGCACTCCGCGCTCACCCCGGGCCGCTACGGCGACGTCGTCACCGCCGGGAAGACCCACGAGGGACGGCGCCGGCTGCTGCGGGCCCAGCGGCTCGACGTGCTGCTGGCCATGGGGCTGGCCGGGCTGGTCAACGCCGCGATGCTGGTGATCGCGGCGCAGCTGTTCGCCGGTGGCGACGACGCGGCCTCGCTGGAGTCCGTGCACACCGGGCTCGGCGAGCAGCTCGGCGCGGGGGCGGCGCTGGCGTTCGCCCTGGCCCTGCTGGCCTCGGGGTTCGCCTCGTCCTCGGTCGGCACGCACGCCGGCCAGGTGGTCATGGCCGGCTTCCTGCGCCGGCACATCCCGGTGCTCACCCGCCGGCTGATCACGCTGGCCCCGGCCCTGCTCGTGCTGGGACTCGGCGGCGACCCGACGACCGCGCTGGTCTGGTCGCAGGTCGTGCTCTCGTTCGGCATCCCGTTCGCGCTGGTGCCGCTGCTGTGGCTGACCAGCCGGCGCGACCTCATGGGCGGCTGGGTGAACCGGCGGGTCACCACGGTCGCCGGCGCCGTGGTGGCGGCGCTGATCATCGGCCTCAACGCCCACCTGCTGGTGGGGCTCGTCCTGGGCTGACGACCCCGGCGCCCGCCTCGGCGAGATCGACGAACTCGTGGTGATCACGGCCTGATGACCACGAGTTCGTCGACCTCGGCGCGTCAGGGACGTCAGGCGGGTTCGGGGACGCCGCCCGGGTCGCCGCCGGGGTCGTCGGGTGTCTGGCTCTTATTCCAATGTTCCGCCTCACACGACGCCCTACGCGTAACACGTGTCGGTCGCCGCATCCGCAAAAAAAAAAACACACAATCCTAAAGACAGATGACAATATACTGAAA
>NZ_NVPT01000331.1 GCF_002802985.1 Geodermatophilus chilensis
GCGGGATCACGACCAGGTCACCGGCACGGACCCGGTCGACGACGACGTTGCGGACCAGGACGTCCTCCGGCGTGCACAGCTCCCCGACGACCGTCACGGGCGTGTCGCGGAGCTCGGGACGCGGGAGGCCGGACGGCCAGTCCTCGACCGGGAGCACGGTGAGGGGGAAGGGGAAGTCCTCGGTGCCGGGCAGGGCGAAGCCGCCGATGCCGCCGCGCACGAGCACGTACGCCGTCCCGTAGGAGGCCTTGACGTCGACGACCTGCGCGGCGTACCAGCCGCAGTCGGCGGCCAGCCAGCGGCCGGGTTCGAGGGCGACCTCCACGCCGGCCGGGGGAGTGAGCCGGTGCAGCTCCTCGCCGAGCAGGTCGAGGTCGAGCGGGTCCTCCCCGCCGTAGGCGACGCCGAGTCCGCCACCGACGTCGACCCAGCGCAGGTCGACCCCGTGCTCCCGCGCCGTCCGTGCCGCCCAGTCCAGGCACCAGCCGACGTAGGCGGCGTGCGCCCGCGCGTCGCGGTTGCCGCAGACGGCGTGCACGTGGAAGCCGACGACGTCCAGGCCCGGCAGCGAGCGGGCGAGGGCGAGCGCCTCCGGGACGTCGGGCTCGGGGACGCCGAAGGGAGCCGGGCGCCCGCCCATGGCCAGGGTGCCGCGCACCCCGACCGCAGCGGGGTTGACCCGCAGTCCGACCCGCACGGTCCGGCCCCGGGCCCGGGCCACCGCGGACAGCCGGGCCAGCTCCAGGGGGCTCTCGACGTGCACGACCTCGGTCCCGGCGTCCAGCAGGGCGTCCAGCAGGGCCGGGGTCTTCGCCGGTCCCGCGGCCAGCAGCCGGGGGGACCGGCCGGCGGCGAGGAGCGCGGCCCGGGCGGCGTCGGCCTCGGCACGGGAGGCGACCTCGAAGCCGTCCACGCCACCGGGCCCGGCCAGCGCGGCGAGCACCGCCGGCGAGCCGTTGGCCTTCGCCGCGAAGAACAGCGACGCCCACGGGGGGAGGACCGCACGGAGCGCGCGGGCGCGGTCGGCGGCGACCTGTGGGTCGTAGACGTAGCCGCTGACCGTCCCGGCGTGGGTCCGGGCGTGCAGCAGGCTCCGGATCGCGGGCGGGAGGACGGTGGGCGGCAGGGCGTGCGCGCAGCCGGTGCCAGCGGCCGAGGGAGGGGACAGCAACGGACCTCCAGGGAGCCAGTTAGGTAAGGCTCACCTTAGTGCGCCCCCTCACTGGACGTGCAAGCGGGGGCACCGTCGCGTCACGGTCGCGGGTGCTGCGGGGTGCTGCGGGGTGCTGCGGGGTGCTGCCGGGTGGCCGCGGGTCCCGCCACCCGGGCGCAGCGGCGTCACCCGCCCCGGCGGACCGTGGTCGGCCGGGGCGGGTGACAGCGCGCTGCTGCGGTCAGAGGCAGCCGGACCCGGCGAGGGCCGTCTCGACGTCCTCGAGGACGACCTCGGCGCCGAGCAGGCCGATGCCGAGCATCCACTCGTCGTCGTCGACCTCGAAGGCGCAGTCGGGGACGGCCTCCAGGAAGTCCCAGACGGCGGTGACGCTGCCCTTGGTGGTCGCGCCCGGATCGCCGT
>NZ_NVPT01000332.1 GCF_002802985.1 Geodermatophilus chilensis
CGATGGACATCGTCGTTCTGGTCAAGCAGGTCCCCGATTCGGGGAGCGAGCGCAACCTGGACCCGGCGGACAACACCGTCGCCCGGGGGAGCGCGGACAACGTCGTCAACGAGATCGACGAGTACGCCATCGAGGAGGCCCTCCAGCTCAAGGCGGCCCACGGCGGCGAGGTCACCGTCCTGACCGTCGGCCCGGAGTCGGCGGCCGACGCGATCCGCAAGGCCCTGTCGATGGGCGCGGATCGGGCCGTGCACGTGGCCGACGACGCCATCCACGGCGCCTGTGCGGTGCAGACCTCGGCGATCCTGGCCGCGGCGCTGTCCCAGATGAGCTTCGACATCGTGCTCTGCGGCGCGGAGTCGACCGACGGGCAGCTGGCGGTGATGCCGGCGCTGCTGGCCGAGCGGCTGGGTGTTCCGCAGCTGTCGGGGGCGCGCAAGCTCACCGTCGAGGGCGGGGTGGCGAGGGTCGAGCGGCAGACCGACGGCGGCTACTGGGCGCTGGAGGCGCCGCTGCCGGCGATCGTGTCGACCTGGGACACCATCAACGAGCCGCGGTACCCCTCCTTCAAGGGGATCATGGCCGCCAAGAAGAAGCCGGTGGAGAAGAAGTCGCTGGCCGACCTCGGCATCGACCCGGCCACCGTGGGCCTGGCGACGGCGACCAGCCAGGTCCTCGACTTCGCCGGCCGCCCGCCGAAGGGCGCCGGTGTCAAGGTTCCCGACGAGGGCGACGGCGCGGCCAAGCTGGTCGACTTCCTGGCCGCCCAGAAGATCGTCTGACCCGGATCGAAGCGCAGGAGGAGACACAGTCATGGCAGAGGTCAATGGGTCCGAGGTGCTGGTCCTCGTCGAGCTCGACCCGACCGGTGAGGGTGTGCGCAAGACCACGCTGGAGGCGCTGACCGCGGCCCGCGCGCTCGGCGAGCCCTCCGCGGTCGTCGTCGGCGGCCCCGGCTCGGCCGCCGGCGCCAAGGCGCAGCTGGCCGAGTACGGCGCGGCGAAGGTCTACGTCGCCGAGTCCGCCGACGTCGACCAGTTCCTGGTCGCCCCCAAGGCCGAGGTGCTCGCGCAGCTGGTGGCCGAGAAGTCCCCGGCCGCGGTGGTCATCCCCTCCTCGCCGGAGGGCAAGGAGATCGCCGGCCGGCTGGCCATCAAGACCGGCAGCGGCTTCCTCACCGACGTCACCGAGATCGCCCCGGACGGCACCGCGACCCAGGTCGCCTTCGCCGGGGCGACGATCGTGCACTCGAAGGTCACCGTCGGCACCCCGATCTACACGGTGCGCGGCAACTCGGTCACCCCCGAGCCGGCTCCTGCCGCGGCCGCGGAGGAGCAGGTGGCGGTGCAGCTCTCCGACGCCGCCAAGGCCACCCGCGTCGTCGACCGGGTCGTGGAGCAGAAGTCCTCCCGCCCGGAGCTGACCGAGGCCTCGATCGTGGTCTCCGGCGGTCGCGGCGTCGCCTCGGCGGAGAACTTCTCCATCATCGAGGCGCTCGCCGACTCCCTCGGCGCGGCGGTCGGCGCCTCCCGCGCGGCGGTGGACTCCGGCTACTACCCGCACACCTTCCAGGTGGGGCAGACCGGCAAGACCGTCTCCCCGCAGCTCTACATCGCGGTCGGCATCTCCGGGGCGATCCAGCACCGGGCCGGCATGCAGACCTCGAAGACCATCGTCGCGGTCAACAAGGACCCCGAGGCGCCGATCTTCGAGCTCGCCGACTTCGGCGTCGTGGGTGACCTGAACACCGTCGTCCCGCAGGCCACCGAG
>NZ_NVPT01000333.1 GCF_002802985.1 Geodermatophilus chilensis
AGATGTGTATAAGAGACAGGGCGGGGGGTGGCGGCCCAGCGCAGCAGCGCCACCACACCCCAGCCCGCCGCCAGACACCACGGCAGCCGGGTGACGACGTCGTGCACGCCGAGGTCGCCCCGCAGCCCCAGCGCGAGCACCGGCAGGGCCAGGAGGAAGGCCACCGCCAGCACGTCCCAGCGCAGCGGACTCATGCCCCCGAGGTCTCCAGTCGCTCGCAGAGCAGCGAGGCCCAGCGGTGAGCGGTCGCGCGCGCACCGTCGAGGAGGGCCACGGGCGTGGAGGTGCGGCTGAGCACCGCGGCGGGGTCAGCGGTCAGGTCGGTGTCCTGGACCATGAGCGCGTCCACGCGGGGCAGCGCGTCCAGCCACGGGCCGACGTCCTCGGGCTTGCGGGTGGCCTCGACGACCGCCCACACGCCGACCGGCGCGAAGACCGCGACCATCTGCTCCAGCCAGGCGCCGCCACCGGCACGCAGCGGGACGTCGACGGCGACGATCGTCAGCGCGCTTGACCGGTCGGCCTCCTGCTTGCGCTCGAGGGCCGTGTCGATGCTGGTGATCCGGTTGCTGCGCGGGGCCAGCGCGGCGAGATCGCCACGGGAGGCCCACTGCAGCTGCTCGCCGTCCAGCCGCATCGAGGCGGCCACCGAGCGGGCGGCGACGAGGGTCTCCACGCCCGGGCCCACGACCAGCAGCACCTCGCCCGCCCCCAAGGGCAGCGGGGGAGCGGCCGGCAGACCGGCGGCCAGCGCGCGGGTCAGAGCCGCGTAGGCACCGACCCGGGCGACCTCCACGGCGAAGTCCTCGCCGAGCAGGCGCTCGGGCACGCCGAGCTCCAGCAGCTCGACGATCAGGGCGTCCTCGGCGGCACCGGGCAGCGGTCCGCTGTTCCCACCCGACGTCGACCGCCCGCGCACCGACGGCACCACCATCGGCGCGGAGCGGCGCCAGGCGGCCGCGCGCTTGTCCACCGGCAGCCGGGTCACGGTGGCCAGGCGGGCCTCCGCGGTCGGCGGCGCGACCCGGGCGACCGTCTGTCCCGTGGCGCGGCCGATCGCCGGCGGCACCGGCGGGCGGCCCAGCAGCGGCGGGACGGCCAGCGCGCTGCCGGGCGCCGGCGGCGGCAGCAGCGACAGCGGCGGGAGGATCGTGGTGGCGTCGGCGGGCAGCGGCAGCGGCGCCGGGTCGCTGGCGGTCGCGGCCAGGACCTCGGCCTCCACCTCCCACTCGTCGGCCTCGGCGGTCGCGTCGACCCACACCGGGATCTCGGCGGTGTGGGCCTCCGCGAAGGAGTCACCCCACGCGTCGTCGGCCGCGGCGGTGTCGTCCTCGGCCGGCGAGGAGCCGGCGAGCACGCCGCGCAGCAGCTGGGTGAGCGCCGCGTCCGAGGTGTCGTGCGCGAGGGCCGCGCGCAGCACCTCGGCGATCGCCTCCTCGCGGGAGGTGATGGGCCCGGTGCTGAAGTCCGGCTCGTGCACCCACTCGGGCACGGGGACCGGCCCGGGCTCCGGCGCGGGGGTCGGCACCGGGGGGACGACGGCGGGCGCGGGCACCGGCGGGACGACGGCAGCCGGGGCGGGCGCAGGAGCGGTGCCCCAGAGGATGTCG
>NZ_NVPT01000334.1 GCF_002802985.1 Geodermatophilus chilensis
TCTGCTCGGTGTATCAGTAGTGGGAGAGAGAAAGTTCTGTGAGAGTGGTATGTATGCCGTGTCAGAGGCGTCAGTAGGTTTGTATGTATGTGGTGATCACGGACGGCACACGAACGAACGCACGGCAGGGGGCGGTGGGAGAGACATGGGGGCGCACCCGGCGTCCCTGGTCGCGCGACTGCGCGCGGCGGGCTGCGTGTTCGCCGAGGAAGAGGCCGCCGCACTGGTGGCCGCGGCGCGCGGCCCCGCGGACCTCGCGGCGATGGTGGACCGTCGGGTGGCCGGCGAGCCGCTGGAGACGGTTCTCGGCTGGGCGGGGTTCTGCGGTCTGCGCGTCGCGGTCGAGCCCGGCGTCTTCGTGCCGCGGCAGCGGACCGCGCTGCTGGTCGAGCAGGCGGTGGCGCTGCTGCGCGCCGCTCCCGGCACCCCGGTGGTCGTCGACCTGTGCTGCGGCTCCGGCGCGGTGGGGCTCGCCGTGGCCACCGCCCTCGGCCCGGTCGAGCTGCACGCGGCCGACGTCGACCCGGTCGCCGTCCGCTGCGCCCGGCGCAACCTCGACCCGGTCGGCGGCCGGGTGCACCGGGGGGACCTCTACGCCGCGCTGCCGGCCGGACTGCGCGGCCGGGTCGCCCTGCTGGCGGTGAACGCCCCCTACGTGCCCAGCGCGGCGGTGGCGCTGATGCCACCCGAGGCGCGCGACGCCGAACCGCGCACCGCACTGGACGGCGGTCCCGACGGCACCGACCTGCAACGCCGGGTCGCCGCGGAGGCGCGCACCTGGCTGGCGCCGGGCGGGACGCTGCTGGTCGAGACGAGTGCCCGCCAGGCGCCGCTCACCGCCGCCGCGGTCCGGGCCGGGGGGATGCGCGCGGCCGTGGTCCGCGACGACGAGCGGGACGCGACCGTCGTGCTCGGGACGTCGACGCGCGTAGGCCGCGTATCCGGATCGTCACCGTCCGCTGCGACACACGCGGTCACCCATCGGGACGGATCGGTCACGCGATGACCTCGACCGACGCGGGCCCTTGGTCCCTGCCGCCCCGCAACGGGGGGATACACGATCGCGGCATGGACGACACGCACCGGTTCACGGACGAACCGGACCAGGATCTGCCGGGCACCCCTGCGGACCCTGCCGTGGACCACCAGCGTGGCGACCGCGGCGTGGAGCCCATGCGACTGACCCCGCTGCTGCCGCGCCGACAGAGCCCCTGGCTGCTCGTCGACGTCGACGGCTCGCCGGCCGCGCACGGCGCCCTGGTGTGGGCGCTGCGCGAGGCCGCCCGCCGGGAGGCGACCGTGGTCGCCGTCTGGGTGGTCGACGACGAGGGTGACGACGCGCTGCCCGGCGTGTCCCGCCCGGGACGGCGCGCGGGCGCCGTCGCGCTGGAGCGGCTCGAGGCCCAGGTGCTGCGGGCGATCGCCGAGACCGGCGTCTCCGGCCGCGTCCGCACCGCCGTCCTCGAGCGGCCGGTGTTCGAGGCGCTCACCAGCGCCACCCGCGGCGCCGACCTCGTGGTGGTCAGCGGCCGGGGCAAGACCCTGCTGCGCCCCGCCGTCCCCCGGCAGCCGGCCCGCCGCCTCGCCCGCGGCGCGTGACGGCTGTCCCTTATACTCATCT
>NZ_NVPT01000335.1 GCF_002802985.1 Geodermatophilus chilensis
TAACCCGGATCTTTCACGGCGATGATCGTTTGTGTCGTCGTCGGGGTTCTTGGCCCGCGCGGGCGTGAGACTGGCATGAGGGTGTGACGGTTCGCCCGGTGTCGCTCGGGTGGGCGCCGGTTCCACTGGCCGGCCGGGTCCTCGGGTCGTCGGGACGGGGCGGGCTCGGGGTCAGCTGGTGTTGGCCAGCGGTGGCGAAGTGAGCCGGGCGAGGGCATCGAGGGCGTCGAGCGCGAGCACGGTGAACGGCGCGGTCGCGGCCAGGTGGAGCAGCCGGCGGCGGCCGGTGCGCGCGTGCCGAGCCGGGATGCTGAACAGTCGCAGGCGCAGCCGTTTGGGCTCCCACCGGCGGGCCGCGTGCCCGGTCAGGGCGAGGGACTGCATCCAGGCGGTCAGCTCGCAGGCCAACGCGACGATGGCGCACCAGATCTGGTTCTGCGCGAAGTCGTGCAGCGGCAGGTTGGCCAGCCCGGTGTCTTTGGCGCAGCGGATGCGGTCCTCGGCCCGGGCGCGGCGGCGGTGCCGCAGTTCGAGGTCGGCCAGCTGGCCGCGGGTGGTGTTGGTGACGAACGCGGTGATCCGCATGCCGTCGATGTCGGTGATGCGCAGCTGCGCGCCGGGGTGGGGGCGTTCCTTGCGCAGGATCAGCCGCATCCCCGGCGGCCAGCTCGAGAGGTCGAACAGGTCGGTGACCTCGGCGACGAACGCCCCGGCGCGGGGCTGGCCGTCGGCGTCGTAGGCCGGCTCCCAGGCGACAGCCGGGATCCTGGCGAGGGTCTTCTGGATCGAGTGCAGGTCCCCGGGCAGGGAGAAGCCGACCGAGTAGGACAGCCGGCGGCGGGTCAGCCAGGCCAGCAGCTCATGGGTGCCGCCGGCGCCGTCGATGCGGATCAACACCTTCTTCCCTGGCCGCCGGCCCGAGTGGTGCACGGGCAGCTGGGCCAGCGCCGCAGTGATGACCGCCTTGTGGTCGACCACGGTGTTCGAGCCCGCGTTGCCCGCACGCAGCAGGAACGCCAGCGGCTCGCCGGTGCCCTCCGGCCCGTGGTCGACGAACGCCCACAGCGGGTGGAACCCGAAGCCGCGCTTGAACGTCGGCGCCGCGGACTCCTTCTCCGAGTGCGCGGTCACCAGGGTGGCATCCACGTCGATCACCAGCGGCGCCGAGGCGTTCTTGCTGCGGTCGGGAGCCCGGTCACCGGCCAGCGCCCAGGCTCTCGCCCGGGCCGTGACGCGGGCGGCGGCGATCGCCGCGAGCGCGGCCGGCGCATCCGCGGCCAGGGTGTCGATCAGCCGGGACACCGTCGGGTCCGACGCGACCGGGCCGAACACCTCCGGTGCGGCACGCAACTGTGCGATATCGGCCAGGCAGTCCCCGCCGACCGCCAGCGAAACCGCCAGATCCAGCAGGATCTTGCCCGGATCGTGGCGAGCCAGCGGCCGCCGCCAGGACGCGACCGCCTGGGATAGCGCGGAGCCGAGACCGACGGCATGCGCAGTGCGCAGCAGCAGCACCGCCCCGGCGTTCGGCACGACGCTCGACCCGTGCCCGTCGACGGTGAGACCCGGGTATGGCCCGCTACGCTTCTTCACCAGAAAGGTGCCTCCTGGCCCGCGTGGATATTGCCCTCAGCAAGCAACATCCTTGCAGGTCAGGGGCACCTTTCGTGCTCCCCGAAGATCGCTCAGCTCACGCGGGATGAAAGGCCCGGG
>NZ_NVPT01000336.1 GCF_002802985.1 Geodermatophilus chilensis
CCCGGGGCTTTCACGGCAGGGCGGCGGGACCGGGTGTTGATCAACTGAAAGGTGCTCCTGACCAGCAAGGATGTGTCTTGTCTAGGGACATATCCGAAGCGATCGAGGAGCACCTTCCAGGTGAAGAAGCGTCGCCGGTTCTATCCCCGTCTGACCGTCGACACGGCCGACGTACCGGCGGTCGGGCAGGCCGGTGGTGTGCTGCTGACCGACACCGTCGCGGCCGCCGGCCTGGACGCGGCGCTGTCGGCAGCGTTGGCGCCGTGGCGCAAGCCGCTGGCGGTCCACGACCCGGCCAAGGTCGTCCTGGACCTGGCGCTGACCCTGGCGTTGGGCGGGGACTGCCTGGCCGACATCGGCCTGCTGCGCGCCGAACCGGGTGTCTACGGCCAGGTCGCCTCGGATCCGACGGTCTCCCGCACGATCGACGCGCTCGCCGCCGACGCGCCCGCCGCGCTGAAAGCGATCAACACCGCCCGGGCGATGGCCCGGGCGCAGGTGTGGGCGCTGGCCGGCGAGCACGCCCCCGACCACGGCGTCGGCGCCATGGCGCCGCTGATCATCGACGTCGACGCCACCCTGGTCACGTCGCACTCGGAGAAGGAGCAGGCCGCGCCGACGTTCAAGCGCGGGTACGGGCACCACCCGCTGTGCTCCTTCCTCGACCACGGGGCCGAGGGCAACGGGGAACCGCTGGCGGTGCTGCTCCGGGCGGGGAACGCCGGCTCGAACACCGCGGCCGACCACATCACCGTCGCCCGCCAGGCGCTGGCGCAGCTGCCCGGGCACCGGTCCGGCACCCGGCCCGGGCGGAAGGTGCTGATCCGCACCGACGGGGCCGGAGCCAGCCACAAGTTCCTGACCTGGCTGACAGGGCAGCGGTTGTCCTACTCGATCGGCTTCGGCCTGCCGGCCAACACCGCCGACCTGCTCACCCAGATCCCCGCCGAGGTGTGGACGCCGGCCTACGACGCCCACGATCAGATTCGCGAGGGCGCCTGGGTAGCCGAGCTCACCGGGCTGCTGGACCTGACCAGCTGGCCGCCAGGGATGCGGGTCATCGCCCGCAAGGAACGCCCGCACCCCGGGGCGCAGCTGCGGATCACCGACGCCGACGGGCTACGGGTCACCGCGTTCGCCACCAACAGCACCCGCGGGCAGCTGCCCGA
Organism: Geodermatophilus chilensis; assembly: GCF_002802985.1. Lineage (GTDB taxonomy): Bacteria > Actinomycetota > Actinomycetes > Mycobacteriales > Geodermatophilaceae > Geodermatophilus > Geodermatophilus chilensis. The sequence goes on from NZ_NVPT01000336.1 coordinate 1,170, forward strand.
CCTGGAACTGCGACACCGCCGCCGGGCCCGCGCCGAGGACCGCATCCGCTGCGCGAAGGACACCGGGCTGACCAACCTGCCGCTGCATGACTTCGCCCAGAACCAGATCTGGTGCGCCATCGTCGCGCTGGCCTGCGAACTCACCGCCTGGATGCAGATGCTCGCCCTCGCCGGCACCGACGCCCGGCGGTGGGAGCCCAAACGGCTGCGGACCAGGCTGTTCACCGTCCCGGCCACCCTCGCCCGCACCGCACGACAGCGACTGCTGCACCTGGCCGACCACCATCCCTGGGCCAGAACCGTCGCCGACGCCGTCGCCCGGCTACGCCCCCTGACCGCCGCACCAGTGCGCGCTCCCGGCTGACCACAGCCTCGACCGTCCCGACGACCCTGAACAACCCCGGATCGTGGAACCGGCGTCCACCCGAGCGACCTCGGGAGAACCGTCGTACCCCGACACCAGAATCACGCCCCAGCGGCCCATCGAGGCCCCTCTCGATGATCATTGGCTGCCAGATGAAAGATCCGGGCTAG
>NZ_NVPT01000337.1 GCF_002802985.1 Geodermatophilus chilensis
GATCATCACCGAGGGCACCTACCCGAACCACGAGGGCCAGGCCTTCGTCGGCCAGCCGGGCATCGTCACCGACGAGCAGGTCGAGGGCTGGCGCCGCGTCGCCGAGGCCGTGCACGCGCGGGGCGGCAGGATCGTCCTGCAGGTGATGCACGGCGGCCGGGTGACCCACCCCGACGTCAACGGCGGCCGCCGCGTCGTGGCCCCGAGCGCGATCGCCATCGACGGCGAGGGCCACACCGAGAAGGGCAAGCAGCCCTACCCCGTGCCGCACGCCCTCACCGTCGACGAGGCCCGCCAGACCCTGCAGGACTTCGTCTCCGCCTCGAAGCGCGCCATCGAGGCCGGCCTGGACGGCGTGGAGATCCACGGCGCCAACGGCTACCTGCTGCACGAGTTCCTCTCGCCGGCGTCCAACCAGCGCACCGACGAGTACGGCGGCTCGCCAGCGAACCGGGCGCGCTTCGTCGTCCAGGTGGTGACGGCGGTGGCCGCGGCGGTCGGCGCCGGCAAGGTCGGCCTGCGGATCTCCCCTGAGCACAACATCCAGGACGCCTACGAGACCGACCGGGACGACGTCCGCGCCACCTACGGCGCGCTGCTCGACCAGCTGCGCCCGCTGGGCCTGGCCTACCTGTCGGTGCTGCACTCCGACCCGGCCGGCGAGCTGGTGCAGGAACTGCGCGAGCGCTTCGGCGGGCACCTGGTCGCCAACAGCGGCTTCGGCTCGGTCACCACGCGCGACGAGGCCGTGCGCCTGATCGAGGCGTCGCACGCCGACGCCGTCGCCGTGGGCCGCGCGGTCATCGCCAACCCCGACCTGGTCGAGCGGTGGAAGGGCGAGCACCCGGAGAACGAGCTCAAGGCGCACCTCTTCTACGCGCCCGGCGCCGAGGGCTACATCGACTACCCGACCCTCGAGGCGCTGCGCGCCGGCTGAGCCCCGCCTTTCGCGCCGGCTGAGCCCGCCTTTCGCGCGCGGAAGGCGCTCGGGGGTCGGCCGTCCCGGCCGCCACCCGGCACCGGACACCCGCTGAGGGCCCCCTCGATCCGATCGAGGGGGCCCTCGGTGTCGGTGGGGCTCTCTATGAAGACGGGGGCCGGAGTCAAGCGGGTCGTGGGTGGTCGTCTTCTCTCCGCGGCAAGGGTTGATCGTCGCCGGTGAGGAGCGGGTCCGGGTGGAGCGCCCGCAGCCGCGCAGCGGCGAGGACGAACGACCTGGACGCGAGACGAACCGGCGGCAGGCTCGCTGAGCCGCCGGAGAGGAGCCTGCTCTTCAGGGCCGGGCGGGGCTCGCTCGGGTCGGTGGGGAGCCGGGCTCATCTCTCTATCGCCTCCTGGCCGGAGGACCGGGTCGGATGGGAGGGGCTTCGCTCCGGTGGCGCATCTCAGTCGTGGGCCGTCTATGCGGCCAGAGCCCTATGCGTGGCGCCTGCCGGAGCGAAGGGCTTGGTGGTGGTGAGCATGTGCCAGATCGCCTCGGCAAGCTTGCGGGCGATGTCGACGCGGGCGACCTTCGCCCCGCGCTGCTTGTCCAGGCGGGTCTTGGTGCGCTGGTAGCGGTCCCGATAGACGGGGTGGCGGGCGGCGTGGGTGGCCGCCTCGATCAGCGCCCAGCGCAGGTACTTCGGACCGTTCTTGGCCAGTTCGCCGCGCCAGTCATGCCCGCCGGACTGATCGACGGTGGGGCACAGCCCGGTGTAGCC
>NZ_NVPT01000338.1 GCF_002802985.1 Geodermatophilus chilensis
GGCATCGACCGCGGCCACCACCCGATTCCGCAGATCCATCGAGTACGCCCGCACGCCGGGCCTGAATACCCCCGCCAACCAATCAGCACACCGCTGTCACACGTCGACACCACGCCGACGAGCTCAGGACCTCCGACGATCTACACCACTACCGGGGACGCCACTTCTTTCCGTGAAACGACCAATCAACGTCTATCAACGTTTCCCCAGCACCTACACCTCAAAAGCTCGCACATCGCATCCGATCGACCTGCCCAGGCGCAAAGAAGTCTTGCCCAAGAAAGCGGCACGCATGCTACCAATAGAGGTAGTCCGGGCCCCGCTTCGCGGGGCCCATCGCCGTTTCTAGGGGTGACCTATTGGTCATTGTTGGGTGGCGTTGAAAGTGCACGGTGGAATGAAGGTGTACGCCGGGTCGGCGGCGGCCGCCCGGGCGTATCTGGAGGCCGACCGCGGCCGGGCCGATGACTACTACCTCACCGAGGGCACCGGCCTGGCCCGCCGCTTCGTGGCCCGCGACGGACGGGTGGCCGAGCGGACGCCGCTCACAGGGGAGACCTACGAAACCTGGGTGGCCGGCCGCGAGCCGGACACCGGCGACCCGCGGGGGCGGCTGCGCACCGATGAGCGTGCGGTGCGGTTCGTCGAGGTGGTGGTCAACGGCCCGAAGTCCTGGTCGCTGGCCGCCGCGATGCACTATGACGTCGCGGCCGCCTACGACGCCGCCCAGGACCGCGCCGCCGCCCAGATCGTCGGCTGGCTCGCCGCCCACGCGACCACCCGGGTCGGCCCGCGCGGCGGCCAGGTCCAGGTGCCGGTGGAGATGCTGGAGGCGGTGACGGTGCGGCACTACACCTCCCGCGCCGGAGACCCGCACCGCCATCTGCACCTGCAGATCGGCGCCCGGGTGTTCGCCGCCGAACAATGGCGCGGGCTGCACACCGTCGGCGTGCGCGACTTCCTCGCTGCCATCAACGGAATCGGGCACGCTGCGGTCGCCTGCGATCCGCAGTTCCGGGCTGCAGTCGCCGACCACGGCTACACCCTGGATGCGACTGGAGAAATACTGGAGCTTGCCGCCTACGTCGGCCCGTTCAGCGCAAGGGCGGCGCAGATCGGGCGCAACCTGGACCGCTACGAACGCGACTGGATGGCGGCGCACCCCGAAGAACAGCCCGGTCCGGCGCTGCGGCGGGCCTGGGACGCCCGCGCCTGGGCCGAGGGGCGCCCGGACAAGGTCATCCCCCGCTCCGGGGCCGACCTCGTGGCACGGTGGCGAGCCGAGCTGGGGTCACTGGGCTATCGCGATCCCGCCCACCCCGTCTCGCTGGCGCCGACCGCGATCGGCGCGCTCGACCGCGAGGCTGCCGTCGACACCGTGCTGACCCGGCTGGCCGCCGGCCGCTCGGCATGGAACTCGGCCGCCGTCCGTGGCGAGGTCGAGCGGCTGATCGCCGCGGAGGGCATCGTCGCCGACACGGCGGTGCGCCTCGAGTTGGCCGAGGACCTCACCGCCCGAGCTCTTGGCCGGTGCGTTCCCCTGGTGAACCGAGAGGGAGTGGCGGAGCACATCCGGTCCTGGACCTCGCGGGCGGTGCTCGACGTGGAGGCCGACCTGCGCACCCGGTTCGCCGCCC
>NZ_NVPT01000339.1 GCF_002802985.1 Geodermatophilus chilensis
AGCTTGTCGTTTAACCCCTCGGCCACTGGGATGACAGAGCTGTGATTCTGGGGCTGGCATGGGGGCGGCCACCGCTGGATCCTTCGGAGTTGCGAAGCCTCGAAGTGAACGGCGGTGGCCGCGGTGGACAGTCTGGACTCGGTCGGTGCGGTTGACCAGAGCGTGGCCGCGGAGGCGGCCGAACGGCTGCGAGGCTTCCGCGGCGAGCTATACGGGTGCCTGGGCCCGCGGGCCGATGAGCTGTTCGAGCTGACCGACGCACTGCTGTGCGCCGATGGGCCGGTGCGCACGCTGGTCGGGCTGTGTCTGACCCCAGAGCATCGCCGTGGGCACGGCGCGCTGTATGACGCGCTCAATCACGGCCAGGTCGACGACGACCGTCTGCGCCGGGCGCTGGTCCGGTTGCCGGTGCCGCGGATGTTCGGCGGGCGGATCGTGCTGGCCGTCGACGCCACCCCGTGGCTGCGCCCGGACGCGCCGACCTGCCCCGATCGGCTGTTCTGCCACGTCTACGGCCGTGGCCGGCTCCGGGAGGCCGATCAGCAGATCCCGGGCTGGCCGTACCAGCTGGTCGTCGCACTGGAGAGCGGGCCGACCAGCTGGACCGCGGCGCTGGACGTGGTCCGCCTCGGCCCGGCCGATGACGTCACCGCGGTCACCGCCGCCCAGCTGCGTGCGGTGCTCGGCCGGCTGCGCACGGCCGGGCACTGGCAGGTCGGGGATCCGCCGATCATGGTCGTGCTGGACTCCGGCTACGACGTGTGCCGGCTGGCGTTCGTGCTGGCCGACCTGCCGGTGCACCTGGTCGGGCGGCTGCGCGCCGACCGGGTGCTCCTCGGCCCGGCCTGCCAGCGCCCGGCTGATGGGCCCGGGCCGGTGGGCCGGCCGCGCCGGCACGGGACGGCCATGACCCTGGCCGACCCGGCGACCTGGCTGGCGCCGACCACCCGGTCGACCACCGACACCCCCCGCTACGGGCAGGCCGAGGCCACCGGCTGGGACCGGATGCATCCCCGGCTGACCCACCGCGGAGCCTGGGCCGGCCACCCCGGCACCCTGCCGATCGTGGAGGGCACGCTCATCCGGTTGCAGGTCGAGCACCTGCCCGGCCAACGCGGGGCCAAACCGGTCTGGCTGTGGTCCTCACACACCGCCGCCGACAGCGACGACGACCTCGACGCCCTGGCCGCCGAGGTCGTCCGCTGCTGGCAGGCCTATCTGCGCCGCTTCGACGAAGAGCACACCATCCGGCTGTTCAAGCAGACCCTGGGCTGGACAGCTCCCAGAATCCGATCACCGCAGGCGGCCGACCGCTGGACCTGGCTGATCATCGCCGCCTACACCCAGTTGCGGCTGGCCCGCCCGCTGGCCGCCGACCTGCGCCGGCCCTGGGAACGACCACTGCGCCCCGACCGGCTGACCCCGGCCCGAGTCCGGCGCGGGTTTCGCTACCTACGGGCGAAGACCACTCAGCCGGCCAGCGCACCGAAACCCACCCATCCTGGACCTGGACGGCCACCGGGGGTCACCAATCGGCACCGCGCCACCCGCTACGACGTCGGCAAGACCGTCAAACGAGACACCGAGCGCAGCCGTGACCCACAGGTCAGGGGTTAAACGACAAGCT
>NZ_NVPT01000034.1 GCF_002802985.1 Geodermatophilus chilensis
GGCCGAAGCCGTCGAGCCCGGGCATCATCACGTCGGTCACGACGACGTCGGGTCGCGCGGCCGCGACGCTCTCCAGCGCCTCCTGACCGTTGGTGGCCGTCCGTACCATCCAGACCGGGGACAGCAGCCGGGTCAGGTAGGCGCGCATGTCGGCGTTGTCGTCGACGACCAGCACGCTCGTGCCCGGGCTGCTGGCCGGCGTCCGCGGGGCCGCACCGCCGGGGACGTCGTCCCACGGGGTGACCACCCCGCCGCGCGAGGACGCCGACGGGACGGCGGGGGCACCGGCCTGGGCGTCGGGCGCGCCGAAGGGCACCCGCACCGTGAAGGTGCTGCCGGCACCGGGCTCGCTGGTGGCGCCGACCTCGCCGCCGTGCAGGGTGACCAGCTCGCTCACGAGGGCCAGGCCCAGCCCGCTGCCCTCCCGGCTGCGCGCGGCGGTGCCCGCGCCGCGGTGGAAGCGCTCGAACAGGTGCGGCAACTCCGTGGCGCGGATGCCCACGCCGGTGTCGGCGACGGTGAGCACCAGGTCGTCGCCGTCGGCCCGCAGCGTGACGTCGATGTCGCCGACGAAGGTGTACTTCACCGCGTTGGCGACCAGGTTGAGGACGATCTTCTCCCACATCCGCGGGTCGACGTGAGCGGGCCGGCCCAGCGGCGGGCAGTCGACGGTGAGCCGCAGGCCCGCGCGCTCGGCGGCGGCCCGCAGCACCCCGGCCAGCTCGGCGGTGAAGGCGGCGACGTCGGTCTCCACCCGCACCGCCGACGCCCGGCCGGCCTCGATGCTGACGAACTCCAGCAGGTCGTTGACCAGCCGCTGCAGGCGCTGGCCGTTGCGCAGGGCCAGGGTCAGCGACTCGCGGACGCCGTCGGGCAGCGCGGCCCCGTGCTCGGCGAGGGTGTCGGCGATCGGCCCGATCAGCAGGGTGAGCGGGGTGCGCAGCTCGTGGCTGACGTTGGCGAAGAACGCCGTCTTGGCCCGGTCCAGCTCGGCCAGCGCCTCGGCCCGGGCGCGTTCCTCGGCGTAGGCGCGGGCGTTGCCGACCGCGGCCGCGAACTGGCCGGCCAGCAGCTCGTGGAAGGAGCGGTACTCGTCGTCCAGCGCGCGGTTGGGGTTCACGCCCACCACCAGCGCGCCCACGCCGTCGCCGTCCGGACTGCCGAGGGGCAGGACGACGGCCTCGGTGACCGCGTCGCCGAACGGCCCGCCGCTGACCCCCAGGCCGGCGACGGGGCCCGGCAGCAGCTCGTCGGGCGAGCCGGCGACCTCGGGCAGCTGCCCGGCCGCGCACCCGGTCACCGCGGCGCGGTGCAGCCCGGGCGTGCCGGGTGTGGCGAGGTAGACGGCGTCGAACGGCACGTCGAGGGGGTCGCCGGCCAGCGCGGCGGTCATCGCCGCCACCGTCGCGGCCTCGTCGACCAGCTCACCGGTCGAGGTCGCGACGTCGTGCAGCAGTCGCTGCCGGCGCTCGGCCAGCACCTGCCGGGTCACCTCGGTGCAGACCGCGTGCATGCCGGCGACCCGGCCGTCGTCGCCGTAGGCGGGCGCGTGGGAGACGGTGAAGTAGGTCTCCTCGCGGTATCCGGCGCGCTCGAGGAGCAGGAGCAGCTGCGGGATCCAGGACGCCTCGCGGGCGGCCATGGCGTGCTCCACCGGCTCCTGCAGCGCCGTCCAGCCCTCGGCGAGGGTCACCCGCAGGTCGTCGCCGATCGCGCCGGGGTGCTTGGTGCCGATCAGCGTCGCGTAGGCGTCGTTGTAGAACTGCGTGTAGCCCGGACCCCAGGCCAGGATCATCGGGAAGCGGGAGACCAGCACCGTGCGGACGGCGTGCCGCAGGCTGGCCGGCCAGTCCTCGACCGGGCCCACCGGCGTGGCGGACCAGTCGAAGGCGGCCATCAGCCGGCCGTTCTCGCCGCCGTCACCGAAGAGCTCGTCGTCCGCGGGGGCCGGGGACGGGCGGGCGCCTGTGCTCACGTACCGGCGCACCTCCCGTGTCGGTCCCCTGCCCCTCCCGACGCGGCCCGGACACGCGTCGGTCCCGGTACCGGCCTGAGCCGCGTACCGGGACCGAACGGTACCCCGGGGTCAGCGGCGCATCGCCCCGAGGAAGCCGGTCGCCTCCGAGCGCAGCCGCTCGGCCGGCTGGGACAGCCCGGTGACGTCCTGACCGCCGGGGCCCAGGGACGCCGAGCCGTCGACCGCGGCCGCGATGCCGTCCACCACGCCGTTCATCTCGGTGACCGTCGTCCCGACCCGCGTCATGACCGTGGCGACCTCCTCGCAGGCGGCCCGGATCTGCTCGACCTGGGTGGTCACCCGCTCGGTCGCGCGGCCGGTCTGGTCGGCGAGGTCCTTGACCTCGGAGGCCACGACGGCGAAGCCCTTGCCCGCCTCGCCGGCGCGGGCGGTCTCGATGGTGGCGTTGAGCGCCAGCAACCGGGTCTGGGCCGCGACGGCGTCGATCAGCGCGATCACGTCGCGGATCTCGGCCGCCGAGCGGGTCAGCGCGCTCATCGTCTCCTGGGCGGAGGTGGCCTGGGCGCTGGCCGCGGAGGCCGCGCTGGTCAGCCCGGCCGCCGAGGCGCTCATCTCCGTCGACGCCGTCGCCACCTGCTCGGAGGTGGAGAGGACGACGGTCTCGAACTCGTCGGCCAGCCGCAGCCGGGCGCTGTTGGCCTCGGTGACCCGGCCCGCGGTCGCCTGCATGGCGTCGCGCGCGGCGTTGATGTCGGCGGCTCCCCGCGGTAGGCGCCGGCCAGGCCGCCGAGCAGCACCGAGCGGTGGAACCGGCTGGCCGCCGCGGAGGTCAGCGCGGCCGAGGCCTCGCGCACGAAGGCGTCGGAGACGTCGAGCATGCTGTTGACCGCGTCGTTGAGCGCCTGCAGCTCCGGCACGTCGGCCACGCCGGTCGTCGGGCGGCTGCGGGCCTCCAGGTCGCCCCGGGCGGCCGCCTGGCAGGTCCGGGTCAGCTGCTGCACGAACTCGCGGTAGACCGCCAGCTCCTCGGCGTCGCTGCGCCGTCCGCCTCGGTCCGTCTGCGGATGCCCACCTCAGCGCTCCTCTCGCGCGATGACCGACCAGATGAACTCCTCGTACGAGCCCGCGTGCGCGGCGACCTGCTCGTCGAGCAGCCGGGAGGAGGCGGCCACGGCGGCCTTGGCGGTGGCGTGCCGCCGCTCGCCCCGGAGGGGTGTGCGGGTGTGGTCCCTAGACTCCGCCGCATGCTGCTGTCCGACCGCGACATCACGGCTGCCATCGCCGAGGGCCGTCTGGGCATCGAGCCCTACGACCGGGCGCTGGTGCAGCCCTCGAGCATCGACGTCCGGCTGGACCGCTTCTTCCGGGTCTTCAACAACGCGCGCTACACCCACATCGACCCCGCGCAGCAGCAGGACGACCTGACCACGCTGGTCGAGCCCGACGGCGACGAGCCGTTCGTGCTGCACCCGGGCGAGTTCGTGCTCGGCTCCACGCTCGAGGTCGTCAGCATCCCCGACGACGTCGCAGCCCGCCTCGAGGGGAAATCGAGTCTAGGGCGTCTCGGGTTGTTGACCCACTCGACGGCCGGCTTCGTCGACCCGGGCTTCTCCGGGCACATCACGCTCGAGCTGTCCAACGTGGCCAACCTGCCGATCACGCTGTGGCCGGGCATGAAGATCGGCCAGCTGTGCCTGTTCCGGCTGACCACCCCGGCCGAGCACCCGTACGGTTCGGCGGTCTACGGCTCCCGTTACCAGGACCAGCGCGGCCCGACGCCCTCGCGGTCGTTCCGCAACTTCACCCGCGCCGAGACGCGGCGTCCGGCTCCCTGACCGCCGCGGCCGCGGCCCGGGCGGCCACCTCGTCGTCCACGAAGCGCTCCCGGGTGGCCAGCCAGCCGGTGACCGTCAACGCGGCGACGCCGGTGAGCGCGAGGACGAACATGCCGGCGTAGCTGCCGGTGGCGCCGAGCAGGACGCCGACCAGCAGCGGCCCGGCCCCGGCGAGCACGTACCCCCACCCCTGGACGACGGTGGACAGGGCCGCGGTGGTCTCCGGCGTGCGGGCGCGCAGGCCGATGAGCGCGAGCCCCATCGCGAAGGTGCTCATGCCGACGGCGAGCAGGCTCATCCACAGCCACGGCACCGTCCGCGGGGCCAGCAGCAGCCCCAGCCAGCCGGCGACGTAGCAGGCGGCGAAGAGGGCCAGCAGCGGCCGCTGCAGGCGCGGGCGCACCGCCAGCGGCGGGACGACGGCGTTGAGCGGCACGACGACCACGGTGTTCACCCCGAGCAGCAGGCCGGCGGTCGCGGCGTCGAGCCCGGAGTCGCGCAGGTACTGCGCCGTCCAGCCGAGGATGACGTAGGCCTGCATCGCCTGGAAGCCGAAGAAGGCCGCCAGGGTGACGGCCGTGGGGCTGCGCACCAGCGCGCGCATCGGCAGCGCCGCGTGCGTGGCGCGCGAGGCGCCCGCCCGGGGCCGCACCGCCAGCCACGGCAGCGCCGCCACCAGCGCGGGCACCGCCCAGATCGCGAGGGCCCAGCGCCAGCCGGCGTCCCCGGCGGCCCGGGCGATCGGCGCGGCCGACACCGAGGCCACCGCCCCACCCGCGGACATCGCGGTGCTGTAGGCGCCCACGAGCAGCCCGGTGCGCGACGGGAAGTACCGCTTCACCAGGCTGGGGAGCAGCACGTTGCCCAGGGCACCGCCGACCATCGCCAGCACGGTGCCGACGACGAAGAGCCAGAACGCCCCGGCCACCGCCCGCAGGACCAGCCCCGCGGCCATCGCGAGCAGCGCACCGGCCAGCACGTGCCCGTCGCGGAACCGCGCGGTCAGCGGCGGCCCCGCGAAGCCGATGGCGGCGAAGCAGATCACCGGCAGGCTGGTCACCAGCCCGGTGAGGCCGCTGGAGATGCCCAGCCCGGACTGGATCTCCTGCAGCACCGGGCCGACGCTGTTGACCGCCGTCCGCAGGTTCAGCCCGGTGAGGACGATCGCCGTCCCGACGAGCAGCAGGCCCCGGCGGTGGTCGGGGACGCCGCTGCAGGACACCCGACGATCGTCCACCCCGGCCCGGGCCGCCCGGGAGCCGGGCTCAGCGCGGGGCGCGCTCGACCGCCACGACGCGGGGGACCACCCGCGGCACCCGCCGCCAGACCGCCCGCTGCACGGCCAGCGTCCCGGTCGCCGCCGCGAGGATGCCGGCCAGGTTGATGCCCAGCTGCGTGGCGGCGCGGGCGAGCTCGTCCCCGCCGCCGAGGGCGAGGGAGACCGCCATGTCGGCGGCGGCCGGGACGGTGGTGACGGAGATGAAGACGCCCACCAGCGCGCCGCTCTTGGCCGAGGTGAGCGACAGGACGCCGGCGACCCCGGCCAGCACCGCCACCACCAGCGACCACCGGTCGGGGGCGGTGATGAAGCCGGTCGCCGGCCGTTCCGCGGTGAGCACCTCGGTGTCGAACCAGCCCAGGGCTCGGCCGGCCAGCACGGCGAGCGTGGTCACCGCGATCGCGACGGCGAACCCGACGACCAGGGAGGTCCCCGCCCGGCGGGCGATCGACCGCCGGCCGTGCACCACCGCGACGGCGAGCGCTGCCAGCGGCGCGAACTCCGGGCCGAGCACCATCGCGCCGATGACCAGGATCGCCGAGTCGTTGACGATCTCGACGGCGGCCAGCAGCGTCGCGATGGTCAGGAAGGCGAGGTAGGACGCCGACAGCGCGGAGTCGGCGTCGGTGGTCCGCACGACCTGCTCCCAGACGACGGCGTCGGCGCCCTCCCCGGGGGCGCGGGCCTCGGCCCGCTCGGCGGCGTGGGAGACCGCGGCGTCGACGGCCTCCACGGTGACCCCGCCGTCGCGAGGCACGTCCAGCCGGCGCAGCTCGGCGATGAGGTCGTCGGCGGACTCGCGGGCCACGTCCGCCATCACCAGGTCACCGCGCGGCGCGACCGAGGCGTCGGGCAGGACGGCGAGGTGTGCCGTGCCCGCCGAGCCGGCGAAGAGGTCGAGGACCTCGCTGGTCCGGTCCGGTGGCACGGTGACCCGCAGGTGGAGCAGCACCGGGCTGTTCTACCCGGCCGGCTGCGGACCCGCCCGCGGACGACGACGGCGCGTGCCCCCGGGGAGGGACACGCGCCGTCGTCGCGGTGGTCCGGCCCGCTCCCGGTGCCCGTCGGCCCCCTCGCAGGGGCCCGCCGCGAGCCTGCGAGCGGTGGGGGGCGAGGGGGGTCCTCCTACTGTCCGCCGTGCTCCGTCGCCGCGGAGCCGGTGCCGGCCACGTCGTCGTCCTTCGTGCCGACGTCCGCGCCGTGCTCGGTGCCCGGCGTGCCGACCGGGGCGAGCGAGCGCAGCAGGATCTGGCTGACGTCGAGCACCTCCACGTGCTCGCCGGCCTCGCCGTTCTGCTTCTTCGTCGTCAGCGCGTCGGACAGCATCGTGATGCAGAACGGGCACGCGGTGGAGATGACGTCCGGGTCGAGGTCGAGCGCCTCCTCGGTGCGCTCCATGTTGATCCGCTTGCCGATCTTCTCCTCCATCCACATGCGGGCGCCGCCGGCGCCGCAGCAGAAGCCGCGGTCCTTGCAGCGGTGCATCTCCTGCGTGGACAGGCCCTGGACGGACTCGAGGATCTCCCGCGGCGGCGTGTAGACCTTGTTGTGCCGGCCGAGGAAGCACGGGTCGTGGTAGGTGACCTTGCGGTCGACCGGCGTGACCGGGGTCAGCCGGCCGTCGGCCACCAGCTGGTTGAGCAGCTGGGTGTGGTGGACGACCTCGTACTCGCCGCCGACCTGCGGGTACTCCCGGCCCAGCGAGTTGAAGCAGTGCGGGCAGGTGGTCACGATCTTGCGCATCCCCGGCACGCGGCCCTCGAAGACGCCGTTGAGGGTCTCGACGTTCTCCTGGGCCAGCATCTGGAAGACGAACTCGTTGCCCATGCGGCGGGCCGGGTCGCCCGAGCAGGTCTCCCCGGAGCCCAGGACGGCGAACTCGACGCCGGCGGTGTGCAGCAGCTCCGCGACGGCCTTGGTGACCTTCTTGGCGCGGTCGTCGATGGCGCCGGCGCAGCCGACCCAGAACAGGTACTCGACCTCGTGGGGCAGCGGGCCGTCGGCCTGCCGGACCTCGAAGTCCAGCTCCTTCATCCAGTCCTCGCGGGTGCTCGGGCTGACGCCCCACGGGTTGCCGCGGTTCTCCAGGTTGCGCAGCATCACGCCGGCCTCGGACGGGAAGCTGGACTCGATCAGCACCTGGTAGCGGCGCATGTCCATGATGTGATCGACGTGCTCGATGTCGACCGGGCACTGCTCGACGCAGGCGCCGCAGCTCGTGCAGCTCCACAGCACGTCGGGGTCGATGACCCCGCCCTCCTCGAGGGTGCCGACCAGGGGGCGGTGCGCCTGCGCGTCGTTGGTGCCCTCGATGCGGGCGTAGCCCGACGTCCAGACCTGTTCGTCGCTGGGCTTGAGGACGTCGTAGTCCGGCGCGGTCTCCGACGCGGTCTTCTCACCGAGCAGGTACGGGGCCTTGGCGTACAGGTGGTCCCGCAGGTCCATGACCACCATCTTGGGGCTGAGCGGCTTGCCCGTGTTCCACGCCGGGCACTGGCTCTGGCACCGCCCGCACTCGGTGCAGGTGGTGAAGTCGAGCATCCCCTTCCAGGTGAAGTCCTCGATCTTGCCGCGGCCGAAGACGGCGTCCTCGTCGGGGTCCTCGAAGTCGATCGGCTCGCCACCGGAGGTCATCGGCTGCAGCGGGCCGAGCGCCGGGGCGCCGTCCGCCTCGCGCTTGAAGTAGATGTTGGGGAAGGCGCTGAACCGGTGCCAGGCGACGCCCATGTTGAGGATCCGGCTGATCACGACCAGCCAGGTCAGCGAGACGACGATCTTGACGAACGCGACGACCGAGAGCAGGTCCGGGCTGTCCGGCAGGATCGTGGCCAGCAGGCCGGAGACCGGATGCGACCAGGCCGGGGCGTCGGTCAGGCCGGAGGAGACCTTGAGCGCCCGGATCAGCAGGATGGCGACGCCGACGGTGAGGACGACGGCCTCGACGAAGTAGCCGCGGCCCTCGTTGGAGCCGGCGAAGCGGCTGGTGCGGCCCTGGCGGCGCGGGTGGTCCTTCTGGCGCCGATAGATCAGGTACAGGATGCCGAGGACCGTGCCGGTGCCGATGACGTCGGCGAAGAGGTTCCACACGCCCAGCTCGCCGACGAGCGGCAGGTGGAAGGCCGGGTTCCAGACCTCGCCGAAGGCCTCGACCAGGGTGAGGAACAGGCCGTAGAAGCCCAGGAACACGAACCAGTGGGCGACGCCGATCGACGACCACTTGAGCATCCGGGTGTGCCCGAGCGACTCCACGACCAGCGTCTTCAGCCGTGGGCCGATCGGGCCGGTGCGGGTGCTGTCCGGCTGACCGGTCCTGATGATGCGGACCATGGCCCGCACCGCCCGGTAGGCGAACACCACCGACACGATCAGGAAGAGCACGCTGATCGTCCCCAGGACGATCTGCAAGGGGCCCATCGAACATCCCTCCCGGACGCCAGGAGGCGTCGGTTGATCCCCCGCCCGCCACGACGGCGGGTGGACTCGCCGCCGTCGAGCGGACCGCGCGTGGGCACCGGCGCCCGCGCGCGTCGGACGATAGCTGTCGGCCGCACAGGCTACTCGCCGGTAACCCCATCGACGCCACGCCCAGCCGCTTGGTTTCGCCCGACCTCGGACAGGTCGTCGTCGCCTGTGACGCGTGGTGCGGCGTTCCAGGCGCCGACGGGCGCGATCAGGCCCTCCGCAGGAGGCCGTGCGGTCGCGGCGTGGCCGTGAAACGGCGGTCCGCGGGCCCGGGTGAGTGCACCAGGCGCGTGAGTCGCTCCTGGACCCGCGGCCAGCGACTGCCGAGGTCGGCGTCGGCGATCCGGACGACGCGGATGTCGAGCGCGCGCAGCTCGTCCTCGCGACGCTTCTCGTCCCACAGCACCTGCTCCGGTGTGCGATCCCGCCAGGGATCCCGGTACTTCACCTGCCCGTCGAACTCCACCGCGACGGCCGCCTCGTCGAACCAGGCGTCGACCACCGCGACCAACCGGCCGTCCGTGCGGATCTCCACCTGTAGCTCCGGTCGCGGGAGGCCGGCTCCGACGATGCGCAGCCGGCCGCGGGTCTCCAGTGGTGACTCGGCCCGTCCGTCGGCCAGTTCGACCGCGCGGGCGACCGCCGCGCCGCCCGGCCACCGATGCACCGCCGTGGCCGCCTCGAGGAGTTCCCGTGCCGACACGCGTCGGGAGAGGAGCGCGGCGTCCATGGCCACGGCCGCGTCCTCCTCGTCCCACTCCCGGGCGCAGTCGACCAGCGTCCGCGCGACGCCGGTGAGGGGGAGGGGCCCGACCCGGACCACCTCGTCCGGGCTCATCGACGCCCGCGTGACCCGGTAGCCCTCGCCGCGACGCCACACCGCGGGATCGGTGAGCCGCACCGTGCGCGCCAGGTCGCGGCGCACCGGCAGGCCCCACAGGCGTGCGGCGGAGACCGAGCTCACCGCCGTGGTCGGGCGCCCGAGAGCGAGCACGACCGCCAGGCACTCCAGTCGGTGGCGACGACCCGCCTCCTCGGCCGCTGCCAGGTCCGATGCCGTCACGTAGACCCCGCGACGCAGTCGTCGCCAGGTGCCGGAGCGGCACAGGCGCTGGACCTCCGGGTGCCCGTACCCGGCCGTGAGGGCGTCCGCGGCCGTGAAGAGACCGAGTTGGGCCTCGGCCCGGGAGTGCAGGAGGGGGTGCATGCGGGCAGCCTCGGCCCGGCTTGGCGTGCGAGGCGTTCGTCGGCGCCGGCTGTGGAGACGTCGTCGTCCTGTGGACGGTGGCGCCATCGGCGCTCAGGACGGCCCACCACGCGTCCTGAGCGCGCACGGGCCGTCACAGGTGGCCGGGGCGGCACGCGGACGGCGGCCAATGGGCCCGATGGCTACGGCGGGGAAGAGACCCCGACACCCGGGAACAGTTCTCGCTGGGGTGCCGTTAGGGTGGGCAGGAAAGTTGAGTGGACCCCGCGCAAGGCGGACACCGACTCCCCGCACACGGACCAGAACCACCCCGGAACACACGGAAGAGAGGCCAGCTCCATGGCTCGAGCGGTCGGTATCGACCTCGGCACCACCAACTCCGTCGTCACCGTCCTCGAGGGCGGCGAGCCGACGGTCATCGCGAACTCCGAGGGCTCGCGCACCACACCGTCGGTCGTCGCGTTCGCCAAGAACGGCGAGGTCCTCGTCGGCCAGTCGGCGAAGAACCAGGCGGTCACCAACGTCGACCGCACCATCCGCAGCGTCAAGCGCGAGATGGGCACGAACTGGAAGTCTGCCGAGATCGACGGCAAGCAGTACACCCCGCAGGAGATCAGCGCCCGCGTCCTGCAGAAGCTGAAGCGGGACGCCGAGACCTACCTGGGCGAGCCGGTCACGGACGCCGTCATCACCGTCCCCGCCTACTTCGAGGACGCCCAGCGCCAGGCCACCAAGGAGGCCGGTGAGATCGCGGGCCTCAACGTCCTGCGCATCGTCAACGAGCCGACCGCGGCCGCGCTGGCCTACGGGCTGGACAAGGGCGAGACCGAGCAGACGATCCTGGTCTTCGACCTCGGCGGTGGCACCTTCGACGTCTCCCTGCTGGAGATCGGCGAGGGCGTCATCGAGGTGAAGGCCACCGCGGGTGACAACCACCTCGGTGGTGACGACTGGGACGAGCGGGTCGTCAAGCACCTGGTGCAGACGTTCAACGCGCAGACCGGCATCGACCTGTCCAAGGACAAGCTGGCCATGCAGCGGCTCCGCGAGGCCGCCGAGAAGGCCAAGATCGAGCTGTCCGGCGCGCAGTCGACCAACGTCAACCTGCCCTACATCACCGCCGGCGCCGAGGGCCCGCTGCACCTGGACGTCACGATCACCCGTGCCGAGTTCCAGCGGCTGACCCAGGACCTGCTCGACCGCACCCGCGCGCCGTTCAACCAGGCGATCCGCGACGCCGGCATCTCCGTCGGCGAGATCGACCACGTCGTCCTGGTGGGTGGCTCGACCCGCATGCCGGCCGTCACCGACCTGGTGCGCGAGCTGACCGGCGGCAAGGAGCCCAACAAGGGCGTCAACCCCGACGAGGTCGTCGCCATCGGCGCCGCCCTGCAGGCCGGCGTCCTGCGCGGTGAGGTCAAGGACGTCCTGCTGCTCGACGTCACCCCGCTCTCCCTCGGCATCGAGACCAAGGGCGGGATCATGACCAAGCTCATCGAGCGCAACACCACGATCCCGACCAAGCGGTCGGAGATCTTCACGACGGCCGACGACAACCAGCCGTCCGTGCAGATCCAGGTCTTCCAGGGCGAGCGCGAGATGGCGGCCTACAACAAGAAGCTCGGCA
Source organism: Geodermatophilus chilensis (assembly GCF_002802985.1). Classification (GTDB taxonomy): domain Bacteria; phylum Actinomycetota; class Actinomycetes; order Mycobacteriales; family Geodermatophilaceae; genus Geodermatophilus; species Geodermatophilus chilensis. Next base: position 11,389 of record NZ_NVPT01000034.1, read on the forward strand.
TGTTCGAGCTGACCGGTCTGCCGCCGGCGCCGCGTGGCGTCCCGCAGATCGAGGTGGCCTTCGACATCGACGCGAACGGCATCGTGCACGTGTCCGCCAAGGACCTCGGCACGGGCAAGGAGCAGTCGATGACCATCACCGGTGGCTCGGCCCTCCCGAAGGACGACATCGAGCGGATGATGAAGGACGCCGAGGCGCACGCCGAGGAGGACAGGCGCCGCCGCGAGGAGGCCGAGACCCGCAACCTCGCCGAGTCGCTGCAGTACCAGACCGAGAAGTTCCTGGCCGAGAACGGTGACAAGATCCCGGCCGACAAGAAGGAGGAGCTCGGCGAGGCCCTCACCGAGCTGCGCTCGGCCCTCGGCGGCTCGGACATCGCGGCGATCAAGGCAGCCCAGGAGAAGGTCGCCCGGGTCTCCCAGGAGGTCGGCGGGGCGCTCTACGCCCAGCAGGCCGAAGCGGGGGCCGCGGGTGGCGGTGCCGCCGGCGAGGCCGGCGCGCCCGGTGGCGCGACCGGTGCGACCGCGTCGGACGACGTGGTCGACGCCGAGATCGTCGACGAGGACAACGACAAGCGGGCATGAGGACGACGGGAGTCGAGGTGACCTCCGCCGACCTCGTGACCGGAGCCGGCGGAGGTCACCGATGACACAGCCGAGGGAAGAGGAGCCGCGGGTCGTCATTCGCGACAAGCGGCGCATCGACCCGACCAGCGGCACCGTGCGGGTGCCGGCCGGCGAGCAGCCGGCCGGCCCCCGCCCGGGCGTACACCCAGCAGCAGGGGAGCAGATGAGCGAGCACGAGGCCGCCGCCGACGGCGGACAGCCGACGGTGGTGGACGACGACCTGTCGCGCCAGCTGGCGGAACGGACCGAGGACCTCCAGCGGGTCACCGCCGAGTACGCGAACTACCGGCGGCGGGTGGACCGGGACCGTCAGCTCGTGGTCGACCAGGCCGCCGAGCGGTTCGCAGCAGGGCTGTTCCCGATCGTCGACGACATCGAGCGGGCCCGGGACCACGGCGACCTGACCGGTGCCTTCAAGGTCGTGGCCGACCGCGTCCTGGGGGTGCTCGACGGCCTGGGCGTCGAGGCCTTCGGCGTGGCCGGCGACCCCTTCGACCCGGCGCTGCACGAGGCCGTCATGCACGACACCTCGGCCGAGGTCGACGTCCCGACCGCGACGACGGTGCTGCGGCAGGGCTTCCGCCGCGGCGACCGCGTGCTGCGGACGGCGATGGTCGCGGTCACCGAGCCGGAGCACCCGGTCGCGGCCGCACCCGCCCAGGGCGCGACCGACGGCGCCACCCCCGCGCAGCCGGGCGAGGGCCCGGCGGCCGACTGAGCCGGAGAGGGGGCGCCCGATGAGCACCCGGGACTTCATCGAGAAGGACTACTACGCCGCTCTGGGCGTCGCCCAGGACGCCGACGCGGCGGCCGTCAAGAAGGCCTACCGCCAGCTGGCCCGCGACCTGCACCCGGACAAGAACCCGGGCAACGCGGAGGCGGAGGCCCGGTTCAAGGAGGTCTCCGAGGCCTACGACGTGCTCTCCGACCCCAAGCGGCGGGCCGAGTACGACGAGGCCCGACGGCTGTTCGGGTCCGGCGGCGCGGGCGCGCGGGCCGGTTTCCCCGGCGGCTTCCCGGGTGGCGCCGGCGGCGGCCAGCCGTTCGACCTCGGCGACCTCTTCGGTGCCTCCGCGGGCGGGCGGTCCGGCGGTGCGGGCGGGCTCGGTGACCTGTTCGGCGGCCTCTTCGGGAGCGGCGGGGCCGGTGCCGGCTCGGCGCGGGCGCGCAGCCAGGCGGCGTCCGGCCCGGCCCGCGGCCAGGACGTCGAGACCGAGGCGACCCTCTCGTTCGAGGAGGCCGTCCTCGGGGTGACGGTGCCGCTGCGCATGCAGAGCCCCGGCACCTGCCCGACCTGCGCCGGCTCCGGCGCCCGCCCGGGCACCAGCCCGCACACCTGCCCGGTGTGCCAGGGCGCCGGGGTGACCAGCCGCAGCCAGGGGGCGTTCGCCTTCTCCGAGCCGTGCCGCAACTGCCGCGGCTCCGGCCAGGTCGTCGACGACCCCTGCCCGACCTGCGCGGGCAACGGCGTCACCAACCAGACCCGCACGATCACCGTGCGGATCCCGCCCGGCGTCAAGGACGGGCAGCGCATCCGGCTGGTCGGCAAGGGCGCACCCGGGCGGCGGGGCGGCCCGGCCGGCGACCTGTTCGTCGTCGTCCACGTGTCCGAGCACGAGCTGTTCGGCCGCAAGGGCAACGACCTGACGCTGACCGTGCCGATCACCTTCGCCGAGGCCACCCTCGGGGCGACGCTGACCGTGCCCACGCTGGACGGCAACGTCACGCTCAAGGTGCCCGCGGGGACGGCGAGCGGCCAGACGCTGCGGGTGCGCGGGCGCGGCGTCCCCGGCAAGGGGCGCGCCGGTGACCTGCTGGTGACAGTGGAGGTGGCGGTGCCCAAGCGGCTCACGCCCGCCGCGGAGGAGGCCGTCAAGGTGCTCGAGGCCGAGCTCGGCGACCCGCGGCCGCGGATCACCGCCGCGGTGCAGCAGCAGGGCGGTGCCCGGTGAGTCTGCCCACCGACGGCTCCCGCGAGCAGACCCACGCCGGGCGCGCGGTGGCCGAGGACGCGCCGGTCTTCGTCATCTCGGTCGCCGCCGAACTGGCCGGCATGCACGCGCAGACGCTGCGCCAGTACGACCGGCTGGGCCTGGTCAGCCCCGGCCGGACCCGCGGCGGTGGCCGGCGGTACAGCCCGCGCGACGTCGCGCTGCTCCGCGAGGTGCAGCGGCTCTCCCAGGAGGACGGCGTCAACCTGGCCGGCATCAAGCGGATCATCGACCTGGAGTCACAGGTCGCGGCCCTGCAGGAGCGGGTGCAGGAGCTGCTCACCGAGCTCGAGCTCGCCGAGAGCCGGGCGATGGCGGCCGAGTCCGCCGTCCGCGCGGGCTACGGGCGCGACCTGGTGCCGCTGCGGCCCTCGACCTCGGCGCTGGTGGTCTGGCGGCCGCGGAACGAGCGGTGACGCAGGTGGACGCGCACGAGGCCTACGTACGGGTGGAGCGGGAGATCGGCCTGCTGCTGCGCCGATCCCGCGCCATCTCCTCCCGGCTGGCCCGGGAGCTGCACCCGGACCTGGACGGCGCCGCCTACGGGCTCCTGGCGCTGCTGCAGGACACCGGGCCGCTGCGGGCCAGCGACCTGGTCGGCCGGCTGGGACTCGACAAGAGCACGGTCAGCCGCCAGGTCTCGTCGCTGGTCGCGCTGGGCCTGGTCACCCGCGAGGCCGACCCGGCCGACGGCCGCGCCCAGGTGCTGAGCACCTCCCCGGAGGGGTCGGCCCGGCTGTCCCGCATCCGGGACGCCCGGCGGGCCCGCTGGGAGGCCGACCTCGCGGACTGGCCCGCGGAGGACGTCGCCACGCTGGGCGAGCTGCTGGCCCGGCTCAACCGGCTCGGTGAGGCGCGCGAGGCCGAGACCGGCCGCTGACCCGCGGCACGCCCCGACACGACGGCGCCCCCGTACCCGAGCGGGTACGGGGGCGACGTCGTTCGTCAGCCGGTCCGCCGGTCAGCTCCCACCTCAGCGGCCGTCGGGCGTCTTCCCCGGGTCGGGGATCATGTCGGTCCGCTCACGGCCGTCGGCCGGGGCGCCGCCGCGCGTGAGGCCGGCCGAGCCGGGGCCCGCTGCAACGTCGGCCAGCTCGGAGTTCGGCTTCCCGGACGAACGACGCATGGCCAGGATCAGGCCGACGAGCGCAGCCAGCAGCAGCGCGAGCCACAGCGTGCTGAGGTTCGCGCCGAACCCGTAGATGGCCACCAGCGAGAGCCCGCCGGCCATCAGGCAGTAGTAGATCGTCGGCAGGATCGTCTTGCGGATCAGGTCGCCCTCGCGACCGACCAGGCCGACCGTCGCCGAGGCGGCCACGATGTTGTGCACGGTGATCATGTTGCCGGCCGCCCCACCGACGGCCTGGGTGGCGACGACGGTCTCCGGGACGACGCCGATCTGCTCGGCGGTGGAGAACTGGAACAGCGAGAACATCAGGTTGCTCACCGTGTTGCTACCGGCCACGAAGGCGCCGAGCGCGCCGATCCACGGGGCGAACGCGGGCCACGCGTCGCCGGCGAGCGCGGCCGCCCCCTCGGCCAGCGTCAGCGGCATCGACGCCAGCCCGGAGTCGTTGAACTGCTCGCCCGAGTTGATGAAGACCCGCACCAGCGGCAGGGCGAACAGGAGGGCGACGGCCGCGCCGGCGAGCTGGCTGCTCGCCACCTTCCAGGACGACGAGATCTGCCGCCCGTTCATCCAGTGCAGCCCGTAGGTCACCAGGCAGGTGGCGATGAAGACGAAGCCCGGCAGGTAGAGGTACTGCAGCCCCTGGGAGACGCCGGTCACGCCGAGGATGTCGGTGACGGCGAGCACCCGCCAGCCACTGGTGAGGAACGTGGTGATCGGGTCGATGGTGCGGGTCATCACCAGCAGGACGGCGACGACGACGTACGGCGTCCACGCCAGCCAGATGCTCATCCGGCGCTCGGCGACGTCCGCCTCGTCCTCGGGCGAGATGGTCCCCATCCAGTGCCGGGGCCAGTGGGCGCGCGCCGGGAAGTCCCAGGTCTTCTTCGGCATGAGGAAGCCACGGCTGGACGCGAACATCACGATCGCCAGGCCGATCAGCCCACCGAGCAGCGAGGGGAACTCCGGGCCGAGGAGCCAGGCGACCAGCACGTAGGGCACCGTCATCGAGAAGGCGGCGAACAGCGCGAACGGAGCGATGGCCAGCCCGTCGGCGAACCGCTTCCGCTCGCCGAAGAAGCCCGTGAGCATGCAGGCGAGGATCAGCGGGATCAGGGTGCCGATGGTCGCGTGCAGCAGGGAGACCCGCAGGCCGATGACCTCCAGGTACGCGGGCATGTCGAGCCCGAGCACGGAGAGCCGTTCCTCGACCGGCCCCGCCCCGCTGAGTCCGCCGTTGACACCGACGAGGATCGGCGTGCCGACCGCGCCGAAGCTCACCGGGGTGCTCTGGATGATCAGCCCGACCATGACCGCCGCCATCGCCGGGAAGCCCAGGGCCAGCATCAGCGGCGCCACCACCGCAGCCGGTGTGCCGAACCCGGACGCGCCCTCGATGAAGCTGCCGAACAACCAGCCCACGATGATGGCCTGCACCCGGCGGTCCGGACTGATGCTGGTGAAGCCTGCCCGGATGGTCGCCATCGCACCGCTCTTGGTCAGCGTCTCGAGCAACAGCAGAGCGCCGAAGACGATGTAGAGCAGGGTGAGGGCGACCAGCAGACCCTGGATCGCCGACGCGGCGATCGCCGTCGGGGACATGCCCCACACCAGCAGGGCCACCAGGACCACGACGACGAACCCGACCGGCATCGCCCGTTTAGCGGGCCATCGCAAGCCCGCCAGGAGTACGCCCACCACGAGGATCGGCAGGAGTGCAAGCAGACTCAGGACGGCGAGGTTGTCCACGGTGACGCCTCTCGTTCGGCTGACTGGGGTGGGGCGGACTGCGCGGTGGGGCCGTACGGGTGTCCCCGCACGCGGTGCACGGATCAGACGGGGGTGGTCACCGCGCCGCGGCGGAGGTCCGGGCCAGGGCGGTGCCGGGGCCGTTGAGCGCCCGCTCGAGCAGGTCCTCGACGGGCACCCCGCGGATCGAGGCGTCCAGCACCTGGACCGTGTGCGCGACCGGCATCCGCTTCCCCATGCGGGCCAGCGTCGTCGCCACCTGCATCCAGCAGCCGGGGTTGGCGGTGACCATCAGGTCCGCGCCGGTGGCGAGCACGGCGGCGGCCTTGCGCTCTCCCAGCTCCCGGGCCGGTTCCGGCTGCAGCATGTTGTAGGTGCCGGCGCTGCCGCAGCAGAGCTCCGCCTCGGCGATCGCCTTGAGCTCGATGCCCGGGATCCCACGCAGCACCTTCCGCGGTTCCTCGCGGATGCCCTGCGCGTGGGCGAGGTGGCAGGCGTCCTGGTAGGCCACCGTCATGGGCAGCGGGTGCCGCTCGGCTACCGGTCCGAGCTCGACGATGAACTCGCTGATGTCCCGGGACCTCTCGGCCAGCGCCTCGGCGCGCGCCGCCCACTCCGGCTCGTCGCGCAGCTGGTGCCCGTACTCCTTGATGTTCGAGCCGCAGCCGGCCGCGTTCACGACGACGTAGTCGACGCCGGCCCGCTCGAAGGTCTCGATCGTCCGCTTGGCGAAGTCGAGGGCCTGCTCCTCCCGGCCGCCGTGGCCGGGCAGGGCCCCGCAGCAGCCCTGGCTCCGCGGCACGATGACGTCGCAGCCCTCGGCGGCCAGGACCCGCACGGTCGCGGCGTTCACGTCCGGGAAGAAGGTGCCCTGTACGCAGCCGGCCAGCAGCCCGACGACCGCCCGCCGCTGGCCCACGGCCGGCGTCCGCTCGGGGACGCGCTCCACCGGGCCCAGCTTCGGCGCGAGGGACTCCATCGCCTGCAGCGGTGCCGGCAGCTTGCGCATCAGGCCCGCGCGGGTCAGCAGGCTGCCGAGCCGACTGGCCTGGTAGGCCCGCAGCGGCCCGCGCAGCGCACGCAGCCGCTTGGGGTAGGGGAACAGGTTGTAGATGAGGTCGCGGTAGAGCTTCTCCGCCCGTGACCGCGTGTACCGCCGCTCGATCTGCGGGCGGGTGGCCTCGATGAGCTTGTCGTACTGGACGCCGGACGGGCACGCGGTGACGCAGGCCATGCAGCCCAGGCACTGGTCGAAGTGCCGCACCATCGACTCGTCGAGCGGCTCGCCCTCCAGCGCCTCCTTCATGAGGTAGATGCGCCCGCGGGGACTGTCCATCTCCTCGCCCCACAGCACGTACGTGGGGCAGGTCGGCAGGCAGAACCCGCAGTGCACGCAGTCGCCGATGAGCGCCGGGTCCGGCGGGTGGTGCTCGTCGAACGCCGGCTGCACGACCTGCCGGGTCTGCGGCAGGCCCAGCAGGGTCGGGGTGCCCACGGTGGCGGCCCCGGTGCCGGGCGGCAGGTCGATGTCCTGGCCGATGTCGAGCGGGCGGCGCGCCCCGACCACCGCGGAGGGGGCCTCGTCGGTCGCCCGGGCGGCCCCGGTGGGCGACCCGGGCGGCAGGTCGGCCACCGAGTCGCGCACGGGGCCGACGTTCGGGGAGGCTCCCGGGGACCCGGGCGGGGGCGCGTCGCCCTGGCCGTGGCTGCCCGGCGTGATCTCCGTCATCTACAACCCTCCGACGAACCGGCCCGGCGACATCCGCCGCTCGGGGTCGAACCTCTCCTTGACCCGCCGCATCAGGTCGAGCGAGTCACCGACCGGACCCCAGTGGTCGAGGCGGTCCCGGACGGCGTCGGGCGCGCGCAGGACCACCGCGGTCCCGTCGTGCGGCGCGATCGCGGCGCGCAGCCGGGGCAGCGCGTCGACCGCCTCGCCGGCGGGGACGGCCGCGTAGGACACGCCGGTGGCGGCGTGCGCGGCCACCGCCGTGCCGGCGGGGAGTGCGCCCAGCGCCGACGAGAGCGCCGCCGGGGCGTAGGCCAGCCGCAGCAGCACGTCGTCTGCACCGCCGGGCCGCCGGCCGAAGTCCTCCGGCAGGTCCTCGGACTCCTCGCCGCCGCCGAGCAGGGCGACGGCGGACCGGGCCTGCCCGGCCACCGACTCCGCGATCGACTCGAACAGCACGACCAGCCGTGCGCTGCCGTCGGCGCGCCCGATGAGCTCCACGGCCGAGGGCGTGAGCGTCGACCGGGCCAGCGCGATCGACAGCGGCCCGGCGGCCGCGGCGTCGGGCAGCTCGAGCGTGACCACCCGGCGCGCGGGCGGCACCGGGTGCAGCCGCCAGGTGGTGGAGACGACGGCGCCGAGGGTCCCGTGGGCCCCGGTGAACAACTTGCCGAGGTCGTACCCGGCGACGTTCTTGACGACCTTGCCGCCGGCGTGCGCCACGGTGCCGTCGGCGAGGACGACGGTGATGCCGATCAGCAGGTCGCGGGTGGTGCCGTACCGCAGCCGGCGCGGTCCGGACGCGTTGGCGCTCACCACCCCGCCCAGCGTGGCGCCGTCCTCGGGCGGGTCCAGGCCGAGCAGCTGGCCGGCCCGGCCGACCTGCGCCTGCAGGTCGGCCAGCCGCACCCCCGCCTCGGCCACGACGGTGAGGTCGCCCGCCACGTGCTCGACGACCCGGTCCAGGCCGGTGAGGTCGAGCAGCAGGTCGCAGGACTCCGGCGCCGCGGCCCAGGTCAGCTTGCTGCGCCCGCCGACCGGCACGACGGTGCGCCCGTCGGCCGCCGCGGCCCGCAGCACCTCGGCGACCTGGTCGACCGTGGCCGGCCGGACCACCTCGCGGGGGACGACGCCGCTGACCGCGTCGTCGGGGCCCCCGGCCCGGCGGGTGTCGGTGGCAGCGGTCATCAGAAGACCTCGCCCAGGCCGGCCGCCTGCACCGGGTGCTCGCCCTTCCGGACGCCGGGCCGCTCGCCGCACAACCGCGGGGTCGGGAAGACCTTGCCCGGGTTGGCGATGCCGGCGGGGTCGAAGGCGCACCGCAGCAGCTGCATGGTGTCGAGGTCCTCGGGCGTGAACTGCTTGGCCATCTTCATGCGCTTCTCGCTGCCCACCCCGTGCTCGCCGGTGATGGAGCCACCGGAGGTGACGCAGAGCTCCAGGATGGCGCCGGCCAGCTCCTCGGCCTCGTGGGCCTGGCCCTCCACCGCGTCGTCGAAGAGCACGAGCGGGTGCAGGTTCCCGTCGCCGGCGTGGAACACGTTGGCCACCCGCAGGCCCTTCTCGTCGGCCATGCGGTCGATCTCGGCGAGCACCTCGGGCAGCTTCGTGCGGGGGATGACGCCGTCCTGCACGAAGTAGCTCGGGCTGATCCGGCCGACCGCCGCGAACGCCGACTTGCGGCCCTTCCACATCAGCGCCCGCTCGGCGTCGTCGGCCGCGATGCGGGTCTCGAAGGCGTTTCGGGCCCGGGCGATCTCCTCGACCTGCCGGAACTGCGCCTCGACCTCGACCTGCGGGCCGTCGAGCTCGATGACCAGCACCGCGACCGCGCCCTCGGGGTAGCCGCAGCTCACCGCGGCCTCGGCGGCCTGGATGGCCAGCGCGTCCATCATCTCGACCGCGGCCGGCACGATCCCGGCCGCGATGATGTCGCTGACCGTGCCGGCCGCGTCCTCGACCGAGTGGTAGCCCACCAGCATGGTCTGCACCGCCTCCGGCACCCGGATCAGCCGCAGGGTCAGCTCGGTGGCCACGCCGAGGGTGCCCTCGCTGCCGATGAACGCGCCCAGCAGGTCGTAGCCGGGGTGCTCGGGGGCGCGCCCGCCGAGGTGCACGACCTCGTCGTCCGGCAGCACCACCTCGGCGCCGAGCACGTGGTTGACGGTGAAGCCGTACTTCAGGCAGTGGGCGCCACCGGCGTTCTCGGCCACGTTCCCGCCGATCGAGCAGACCAGCTGGGACGACGGGTCGGGCGCGTAGGCCAGGTCGTGGGGCGCCGCGTCGCGGGTCACCCACAGGTTGATGACCCCGGGCTCGACGGTGACCTGGCGGTTGTCGGCGTCCACCGGGGAGAGCCGGCGCAGCCGCGACAACACGAGCAGGACGCCGTCGGCGCTGGGCAGCGCGCCACCGGACAGGCCGGTACCCGAGCCGCGCGCCACGAAGGGGACGCCGGCCTCGGAGCAGAGCCGGACGGTGTCGACGACGTGCTGCCGGCTCTCGGCCAGCACGACGATCGCCGGGGTGACCTTGAAGTTGGCCAGCCCGTCGCACTCGTAGGTGCGCACCTGCGTGCGGTCGGTCAGGACCCGCTCGGTGCCGACCGCCGAGCGGAGCCGGTCGGCCAGCGTGGCGGTGCGGTCGGACAGTGCGGGCTCGGCGATGGCGGTCATGGGGTCCTCACGGCATGCGCTCGTAGGCCGGCAGGGTCAGGAAGTCGCTGTACTCGTCGGACACCGCCATCTCCAGGAACAGCGCGCGGGCGTCGTCCCAGCGGCCGGAGGCGAAGGAGTCGCCGCGGGCCTCGGCGATGGCCGTCATCTCCTCGTCGGTGATGCGCTCGACCAGCTCGCGGGTGACCGTCTCGCCGTTCGAGAGCCGCACCCCGTTGTGCAGCCACTGCCAGACCTGGCTGCGGGAGATCTCGGCGGTGGCGGCGTCCTCCATGAGGTTGTTGATGCCGACGGCACCGGAGCCGCGCAGCCACGCCTCGATGTACTGGATGCCGACGCTGATGTTGCTGCGCAGCCCCGCCTCGGTGACGTCCCCAGGGGTGGAGCGGACGTCGAGCAGCTGGTCGGCCGTGACCTGCACGTCCTCGCGCTTCTTGTCGATCTGGTTCGGGCGGTCGCCGAGGACGGCGGTGAAGACCTCCTTGCAGAGCTCCACCATGCCGGGGTGGGCGACCCACGAGCCGTCGAAGCCGTCGTTGGCCTCGCGCTCCTTGTCGGCCCGGACCTTGGCGAAGGCCTGCTCGTTGACCGCCGGGTCCTTGGACGGGATGAAGGCCGCCATGCCGCCGATGGCGTGCGCGCCGCGCTTGTGGCACGTGCGCACCAGCAGCTCGGTGTAGGCGCGCATGAAGGGGACGGTCATCGTCACCGAGTTGCGGTCGGGGAGGAGGAACTCCTCGCCCCGGGTCCGGAACGTCTTGACGACGCTGAACATGTAGTCCCAGCGGCCGGCGTTGAGGCCTGCGGAGTGGTCGCGGAGCTCGTAGAGGATCTCCTCCATCTCGAACGCCGCGGGGTAGGTCTCGATGAGCACGGTGGCGCGGATGGTGCCGCGGGGGATGCCCAGCTGGTCCTGCGCCAGGTTGAAGGCGTCGTTCCAGAGCCGCGCCTCGAGGTGGCTCTCCATCTTCGGCAGGTAGAAGTACGGGCCCTGGCCGCGGTCGATCTGCTTCTGGCCACAGCTGGCCAGGTACAGCGCGAAGTCGACCAGGCTGCCGGAGGTCTGCTCGCCGTCGACGGTGATGTGCTTCTCGGGCAGGTGCCAGCCGCGCGGGCGCACGATGATCGTGGGCAGCTCCACGTCGTCGCGGACCCGGTACTCCTTGCCCTCCGGGCTGGTGAACTGGAGCGTGCCGTCGATGGAGTCCATCAGGTTGAGCGGGCCGTTGACGACGTTGGTCCACAGCGGGGAGTTCGCGTCCTCCTGATCGGCCAGCCAGCACTTCGCGCCGGAGTTGAGCGCGTTGATCGTCATCTTCCGGTCGGTGGGGCCGGTCATCTCGACCCGGCGGTCGACCAGGCCGGGCGCGGGCGGGGCCACCTGCCAGGAGTCGTCCTCGCGGATCGACCGGGTCTCCTCGAGGAAGCCCAGGCTGGCGCCGTCGGCCAGCGCGCGGACCCGCTCCTTCCGGGCGGCGAGCAGCTCGAGCCGCCGGCCGTTGAGCTCGCGGTGGAGGAGGGCGACGAGCTCGAGCGCCCGGGGGGTGAGGACCTCGTCGAACCGGTCCTCGATCGGTCCGGTGATCTCGAGACCGTCCACGTCGGCGATGGTGCTCATGGTTCTCCCTGGAGTCGCTGTGCTGGGGCGCCGACCGGTTCCGCAGAGCGGTGAGCCGGGGGTAGTGTCGTTCCGCATCGTGGAACACGCTGTCTGATTACTGGAAAAGTAGTGGGGCCCCATCACCAGGGTCAACCCGGGGTCCCACAGTCCGGAACGCGACCGGGCGGAACAGGAGAGGGCGCGATGGCCGCTGGCGGGACGGTGGAGGGTGTGCAGTCGCTGGACCGCGCCTTCCAGTTGCTCGAGCTCATGGCCGATGCTGACGGCGAGGTCGCGATCAGCCGGCTGGCCGCCGACAGCGGCCTGGCCGTGTCGACCATCCACCGGCTCGTGCGCACCCTGGTGGCCCGCGGCTACGTGCGCCAGCTGCCGTCGCGCCGCTACGTCCTCGGCCCGCGGCTGATCCACCTGGGGGAGTGTTCGTCGCGGGTGCTGGCCATGTGGGCCCAGCCGCACCTGTCCCAGCTCGTCGACGCCATCGGCGAGACCGCCAACATGGCGATGCTCGACGGCGACCGGGTGGTCTACGCCGCCCAGGTGCCCTCCCGGCACTCGATGCGGATGTTCACCGAGGTGGGCCGGCGGGTGCACCTGCACTGCACCGGCGTCGGCAAGGTCCTGCTGGCCCAGATGCCGCCGGCGACCGCGCGCCGGCTGCTCCTGCAGAGCGGCATGCCGGCCCGCACCGACCGCACGGTGACCGACCCCGACGAGCTGCTCGCCCAGCTGCCGGGCGTCGCCGAGCAGGGCTATGCCCTCGACGACGGCGAGCAGGAGGCCGGCGTCCGCTGCGTGGCGGTCCCCGTGCCGGGCGGCCCCGTGGCCGGGGCGATCTCCGTCTCCGGTCCGGCCGGTCGGCTGGGGCTGGACGCGGTGCCCCGGGTGGTGCCCCTGCTGCAGGCCGCGGCGGCCGCGCTGGCCACCGAGCTCGGGCGGGACGGCGGCGGGCTCGACCGCTGACGGTGGGCGCCCTCGCAGGGCCGGAAGTTGCCTACGACAACGAAATATCAGTATGGTTGCGGTACGCAAGTACTCCCTGTCGAGGACGGCGACGTGCCCATCAGCCCCGAGACCCGTGACCGGCTGGCCTCCGGCCTGGCCCGTGTCGTCCGCAGCGGCCGCCACCTGAGCGGCCGCGCCGCGGACGCCCTCTACGGTGACCTGCCGTCGTTCGGCTGGGCGCTCCTGCTGCCCCTGGAGCAGGACGGCGAACAGCGCTGCAGCGCCCTGGCGGCGCGGGCCCGCGTCGACGTCTCCGTCGCCAGCCGGCAGCTGGCCACCCTCGAGCGCTCCGGCTACGTCGAGCGCCGGCCCGACCCGCACGACGGGCGGGCCAGCCTCCTGCACCTCACCGACGAGGGCGCCCGTGCGCTGGCCGTCACCCGCGCCCTGCGCGCCCGGTGGGCCGGCGCCGCGCTGGCCGACTGGGACGAGGACGACGCGCGCCTGCTGTCCGGGCTGCTGGAGCGGCTCGCGACCGACCTCGACCGGGCGCCCACCGCCGTCCCGGTCGCCGTCCGGTGACCCGCGGCCCCCTCGCACCGCCTCCCTCCCGTACCTGCCGGACCAGGAGAACCGTGGCCACCACCACCCGCGACGACCGCACCGCGGCCGTCCCCACCTCGGCGCCCGCCGACACCGCCCCTGTCGACATCGCCCCTGCCGAGCAGCAGGGGCGGATGACCCACCGGCAGATCCTCTCGGCGCTGTCCGGGATGTTGCTGGCGATGTTCGTGGCGTTCCTGTCCTCGACCGTCGTCTCCAACGCCCTGCCGACGATCATCACCGAGCTGCGCGGCACCCAGGGCCAGTACACGTGGGTGATCACCGCGACGCTGCTGGCCGCGACCGCCTCGACCCCGATCTGGGGCAAGCTCGCCGACCTCTACAGCAAGAAGCTGCTGATCCAGGTCTCGATCGTGGTCTTCATCGTCGGCTCGATGCTGGCGGGCCTGGCCCAGTCGGTCGAGACGCTGATCGCCTGGCGGGTGCTGCAGGGCCTCGGCCTCGGCGGCATCCAGGCGCTCGTGCAGATCGCGATGGCCGCGATGATTAGCCCCCGGGAGCGCGGCCGGTACTCCGGTCTCATCGGCGGGGTCATGGCGGTGGCCACGGTCGGCGGGCCGCTGATCGGCGGCCTGCTCGTCGACACCAGCTGGCTCGGCTGGCGCTGGTGCTTCTACGTCGGCGTGCCGTTCGCCGCCGTCGCGCTGGTGCTGCTGCAGCGCACGCTGCACCTACCGGTGACCAGGCGCGAGGTCCGCATCGACTACCTGGGGGCGGCGTTCCTGGCTGCCGGCGTCTCCGCGCTGCTCATCTGGGTCACCCTGGCCGGCGACACCTTCGCCTGGGTGTCGGTCGAGACGGCGCTGTTCGTCGGCGGCGGGCTGCTGGCCGTGGCCGCGTTCGTCGCCACCGAGCTGCGCGCCGCCGAGCCGATCGTCCCGCTGCGGCTGTTCCGCGACCGGACGACGACACTGGCGATCCTGGCCAGCATCGCGATCGGTGTGGCCATGTTCGGCTCGTCGGTCTTCCTCGGCCAGTACCTGCAGATCTCCCGTGGCTACTCGCCGACCGCGGCCGGCCTGCTGACGCTCCCGATGGTCGGCGGGCTGCTGCTCTCCTCGACGGTGTCGGGCATCCTCATCACCCGCTCCGGGCGGTGGAAGGGGTACCTGGTCGCCGGCTCGCTGCTCGTCGTCCTCGGCTTCGCGCTGCTCGGCACGATCGACCACGAGACGGACATGGTCGTGCTGGGCGCCTTCCTGTTCGTCCTGGGCGTGGGCATCGGCATGACGATGCAGAACCTCGTCCTCGCCGTGCAGAACACCGTGGCCGCCCGCGACCTGGGTGCGGCGAGCTCCGCGGTCGCGTTCTTCCGCAGCCTCGGCGGCACCATCGGCGTCGCCGTCCTCGGCGCGGTGCTGGACTCCCGCGTCGGCGAGCTGACCGCGCAGGGCCTGGCCGGCGTGCCGGGTGCCGCGCAGGGCGCCGGCGGGGCGGGGCTGGCCGACCTGGCCGACGCGCCGCCGGCCGTCCGGGTGCTGATCGCGGCGGCCTACGGCGACGCGACGGGGCGCGTCTTCGCAGTCTCCGCCGTGGTGGCGGTGGTCGCGGTACTGGCCGTCCTGTTCATCCGGGAGGTCGCGCTGCGGACCGAGAGCGGCGACGAGCGGCTGCGCAGCGAGGCCTCGCCCGGCTGAGCGGCCCCCTGCAGGGCCACCTGTCCTCCTCCCCTCGCGAGTACGGGGACGCCGAGGAGGGGGCCGGGCTACGGTCCGGCGGTGATCGGGACGCCTCGACTGCTGTTGGTCGTCAACCACGCCGCCGGCACGGCCGAGGACGACGCGGTCGAGGCCGCGGTGCGGACGCTGCGCGCGGGCGCCGACACCGAGGTGGTCGCGACCGGGTCGGCGGCCGAGCTGGATGCGGCGGTCGCCGCCCGGGGCGGACGCCGGATCGTGGTGCTCGGCGGGGACGGCTCGGTGCACGCGGTGGCGCGCGCCCTGGACCGGGCCGGCGCCCTGGACCCGGCCGAGCCGGTCGGCATCGTCGCCCGGGGCACCGGCAACGACCTCGCCCGCACGCTGGGCCTGCCGCTGGAACCGGACGCGTGTGCGGCCGCCGTCCTCGCCGGGCGGCCGCGGCCGCTGGACCTGCTCGACGACGACGCCGGCGGCCTGGTGGTCAACGCGGTGCACGCGGGCGTCGGGGCGCGGGCCGGCGCGCAGGCCGACCGGCTCAAGGAGCGGCTGGGCGTGGCCGCCTACCCGGTGGGCGCGGCGCTGGCCGGCGTGAGCAGCCCCGGCTGGCCGCTGCGGGTCGAGGTCGACGGCCGGGTCGCGACGCACCCGGGCGAGGGGTGGGCGGCCGACGGCACCCGCGAGGTGCTGATGCTGGGCGTCTGCACGGGCCGGTCGATCGGCGGTGGGACGCCGCTGGCGCCGCGCGCCGAGCCCGACGACGGGCTCGCCGACGTGGTGGTCTCGATCGCGACCGGGCCCGTCGCCCGGGCCGCCTTCACCGCGGCGCTGACCACCGGCGAGCACGTCGACCGGCCCGACGTGCTGGTGCTGCGGGGCCGCCGGGTGTCGGTCACCGGGGGCCCGGTCGACCTGGACGCGGACGGCGAGGTCGAGGAGGGCGTCCCGGCCCGCACCTGGCGGGTGCGGCGGCACGGCTGGTCGGTCCTCGTCCCGCCGCGCTGACCCCGGGGACGACGACGGCCCGCCTCCTCCGCCGGAGGGGACGGGCCGCCAGGCGCCCTGGACGGGCGGCTCCCCTGCAAGGCCCCACCGCGAACCTGCGAGTGGTGGGGGGCAGGGGGTCCTCTTTCAGCTCTCGAGAGCGGCGTCCAGGCTGATCTCGTCGACGCCGGCCAGGGCCTTGCTCACCGGGCAGCCGGCCTTGGCCGCCTGGGCGGCCTGCTCGAACCCGGCGGCGTCGAGGCCCTCGACCTCACCGCGGACGGTGATCGCGATCTTCGTGATGTGCGGACCGCCGTCCTTCTGGCCCAGCGTGACGTCGGCGGAGATCTCGAGGGACTGCGGGGTGCCACCGGCCTTGGCGATCTCGTTCGACAGTGCCATGGCGAAGCACGACGAGTGCGCCGCCGCGATGAGCTCCTCGGGGCTGGTCGTGCCGTCGGCCTCCTCGGCCGCGCGCTTCGGGAACGACACCTCGTAGGTGCCGACCTTCGAGCTGGACAGCTCGACCTGGCCGAAGCCCTCCTGCAGGGTGCCGTTCCAGGCGGTGCGAGCGGTACGGGTGGGCATGGCGCCTCCTCTTCGGACGGGTGTGTCGCGGGAGCGCTACCCCGGTCCGTCGTGGACAACCCAACGACGGGTCAGGTGGTGGTGACCCGCTCGGTGACCAGGTTGAGCTTGGCCTTGAGGTCGGCGAACTCGGAGCGGTCGAGGTCGAGCGCGCAGATGATCTCCTCGGAGATCGCGTCGGCCTTGTCGCGCAGCGCCCGGCCGGCGTCGGTGAGCGCGATGGCGACCGAACGCTCGTCCTCCACGCGGCGGTGGCGGGTGACCAGGCCGGCCGTGGTGAGCCGCTTGAGCAGGGGGGAGAGCGTGCCGCTGTCCAGGGAGAGGCGGGCGCCCAGCTGACCGACGGTCTGGTTGTCCTCCTCCCACAGCAGCATCATCACCAGGTACTGGGGATAGGTGAGACCGATGGCGTCGAGCAGCGGGCGGTAGCGCGCAGTCATGGCCCGGGAGGCGGCGTAGAGCGCAAAGCACAGCTGGTCCTCGAGGACCGCGCTGGGTGCCGGGAGGCGCGTCATTCTCCAGATTCTAGGGCCCTGGTTACCCGTGGTACCGGGGGTTACCCCTTGACGTGCCCCCCAGTGGTGACGGGACCTCCCTGCAGGAGGTGGACGCAGCGAGGTTGAGTGGAACAGACTCAACCCTCGCGTCGTTGGACTCCTCGACACCACCTGGCCGGCACGCCCGGCCCCACTCCGAGAGGACCGACCCCACAGACCATGCAGAGCAAGCTGACCACCCGTTCGCAGGAGGCGATCACGGCCGCCCAGCGGCTCGCGGTCGACCGCGGCCAGGCCGCGCTCGAGCCCCTGCACCTGCTCGCCGCGCTGCTCGAGCAGACCGACGGCATCGCCGGCCCGTTGCTGAAGGCCGTGGGAGCCGACGTCGCCGACGTCCGTGCCAAGACCGACGCCGCGCTGCGGCGGATGCCGAGCGTGAGCGGCGCGACCGTGCCCGCCCCCTCGCCGTCCCGAGAGTTGCTCCGCGTGCTCAACGCGGCCGGGGAGCAGGCCAGCGCGCTGGGCGACGAGTTCGTGTCCACCGAGCACCTGCTCGTGGGCCTGGCCGGCTCCGACGGCGAGGCCGGCGCGGTGCTGACCAGCGCCGGCGCCACCCGCGACGCCCTGCTGGCGGCCTTCCGCACCGTCCGCGGCAACCGCAAGGTGACCACCGCCGACCCGGAGAGCACCTTCCAGGCGCTGGAGAAGTACGCCGTCGACCTCACCGAGCGCGCCCGAGAGGGCAAGATCGACCCGGTCGTCGGCCGCGACACCGAGATCCGCCGCGTCGTGCAGGTGCTGTCCCGCCGCACCAAGAACAACCCGGTGCTCATCGGCGAGCCCGGCGTCGGCAAGACGGCGATCGTCGAGGGCCTGGCCCAGCGCGTCGTCGCCGGCGACGTCCCCGAGAGCCTCAAGGGCAAGCGGCTGATGGCGCTGGACCTGGCCAGCATGGTCGCCGGCGCCAAGTACCGCGGCGAGTTCGAGGAGCGGCTCAAGGCCGTCCTGCACGAGATCGCCGAGTCCCAGGGTGAGGTCATCACCTTCATCGACGAGCTGCACACCATCGTCGGCGCCGGGGCCACCGGCGACTCGGCGATGGACGCCGGCAACATGATCAAGCCGATGCTGGCCCGCGGTGAGCTGCGGATGGTCGGCGCGACCACGCTCGACGAGTACCGCGAGCACATCGAGAAGGACCCGGCGCTGGAGCGGCGCTTCCAGCAGGTCTTCGTCGGCGAGCCCTCGGTCGAGGACACGATCGGCATCCTGCGCGGCCTCAAGGAGCGCTACGAGGTCCACCACGGCGTCCGCATCACCGACGCCGCGATCGTCGCCGCCGCGACCCTGTCGGACCGGTACGTCACGGCCCGGTTCCTGCCCGACAAGGCCATCGACCTGGTCGACGAGGCGGCCAGCCGGCTGCGGATGGAGATCGACAGCCGGCCGGTCGAGGTCGACGAGGTCGAGCGCGCCGTCCGCCGGCTCGAGATCGAGGAGATGGCGCTGGCCAAGGAGGACGACCCGTCCTCCGTCGAGCGCCTGGCGGCCCTGCGGGCCGACCTCGCCGACAAGCGCCAGCAGCTCGACGAGCTGACCGCCCGCTGGCAGCAGGACAAGAGCGCGATCGTGCGCATCCAGCAGATCAAGGAGGAGTTGGAGCGGGCGCGCCTGGAGGCCGAGCGCGCCGAGCGGGACGGCGAGCTGGCCAAGGTCGCCGAGCTGCGCTACGGCCGGCTGCCGCAGCTGGAGAAGGCCCTGGCCGACGCCGAGGCCTCGGTCGCGGGCACCGACTCCATGCTCAAGGAGGAGGTCGGCCCCGACGACATCGCCGAGGTGGTCCAGGCCTGGACCGGCATCCCCGCCGGGCGGCTGCTCGAGGGCGAGACCCAGAAGCTGCTGCGGATGGAGGACGAGCTCGGCGGGCGGGTCGTCGGCCAGTCCGACGCCGTGCGCGCCGTGTCCGACGCGGTCCGCCGGGCGCGCTCCGGCGTGGCCGACCCCGACCGGCCGACCGGGTCCTTCCTGTTCCTCGGCCCGACCGGTGTCGGCAAGACCGAGCTGGCCAAGGCGCTGGCGGAGTTCCTGTTCGACGACGAGCGGGCGATGGTCCGCATCGACATGAGCGAGTACTCCGAGAAGCACTCGGTGGCCCGCCTGGTCGGCGCCCCGCCCGGCTACGTCGGCTACGAGTCCGGCGGCCAGCTCACCGAGGCGGTGCGGCGGCGGCCCTACACCGTCGTGCTGTTCGACGAGGTCGAGAAGGCGCACCAGGACGTCTTCGACGTGCTTCTGCAGGTGCTCGACGACGGCCGGCTCACCGACGGCCAGGGTCGGACGGTGGACTTCCGCAACACCATCCTGATCCTGACGTCGAACCTCGGGTCGCACGTGATCGCCGACCAGTCGCTGCCCGAGGAGGCGCGGCGCGCGGCGGTGATGGACGTGGTCCGGTCGCACTTCAAGCCCGAGTTCCTCAACCGGCTCGACGACGTCGTGGTCTTCCGGGCGCTGGGCAGCGAGGAGCTGGTCGGCATCGTCGACATCCAGGTGGGCGTGCTCGCCCGCCGGCTGGCGGCCCGCCGGCTCACGCTGCGGGTCACCGACGCCGCGCGCGAGTGGCTGGCGCTCAACGGGTTCGACCCGGTCTACGGCGCCCGTCCGCTGCGCCGGCTGGTGCAGTCGGCGATCGGCGACCAGCTGGCCAAGGCCCTGCTGGCCGGCGAGATCCGGGACGGCGACGAGGTCGTCGTCGACGCGCCGGAGGACCTCGCCGAGGAGGGCCTGACCGTCCGCCGCGGCTGAAAGAGGACCCCGTCCCTCCCACCGCTCGCGAGCTCGCGGTGAGCCTCCGGACGGGGCCGCACGGGCCCGCCGTCCCACCCGGGACGGCGGGCCCTCGTGCGTTTCCGCAGGAACGGTCGGGACGCCGAGATGCGTCTGACGGCGGCGATGGCGACCCCCGAGGCAGCCGCCATCCGCATCTCGGGCGCGGGGGCTCCGCGCCTCGCGACGACACCACCGCACCGATCCGGTCTCGATCGCCCAACGGCACTGGCCCGGTCCGGGAGGGTCCGTGATCATCGGGGCGAGACACCCGAGGGACGACCAGGGGAGCGAGTGATGACGTCAGGGCAGGGCAGCCAGGACCCCCAGCAGGGGCAGCCGCCGCAGGGGCAGCCGGGCTGGCAGGCGCCGCCGGGACAGGGCTGGCAGAACCCGCCGCCTGGGCAGGGCGGGTGGCAGAACCCGCAGCAGGGTGGCTGGCAGGACCCGCAGCAGGGTGGTTGGCAGAACCCGCCGTCCGGACAGGGTGGGTGGCAGGGCCCGCAGCAGGGTGGGTGGCAGGACCCGCAGCAGGGCTGGCAGGGGCAGCCCTACGGCTACGGCGCGGCCCCGTCGGCGCCGGGGTACCACTTCCCGCAGGAAGCGCCCGAGCGGCCGACGACCGTCCGCGTGGGGATCGGGGCCTTCCTCGCCACGTTCATCCTCGGCATCATCGCGTCGCTGGTGCAGTTCTCCGACATCGACAGCCTGGTCGCGCAGGCCGTGGCGGTCGCCGACGACCCGGCGGTCACCGAGGACGTCATCCGGGCCGGCATCGTCGTCGGCGCGGTGATCGGTCTGTTGCTGACGGCCCTCCAGGCGCTCTTCATCTGGTTCGCCTGGAAGGGGCGCAACTGGGCGCGCATCGTGCTCCTGGTGCTCGGCGGCCTCAGCGCGCTCTTCGGCCTGAGCGCTCTGGCCGGTTCCGGCGGGGGCGTCGCGGGCTCGGGTTTCCTCGACTCGCTGTCGGTCTTCTCGCTGCTGCTGACGATCGTCGGGGTCGTCGCGCTGGCGCTGCGGCCCTCCACCGAGTGGTACCGGGCGATGACCGCCCGCAGACAGGCCGGACTGCGCTGACAGCTCGTTACGGAACCGTTACCGGATCCGTGAACCCATAGGGCGGCTGGTCGCGAAGAACAGTCGTGACCACCACCGAGCAGGCCCCGGCCGCGGCGAGCGCGCCGGACGGGCAGGGCGGCGGGCGGCGGCGAGGCCGCCGTCCGCTCGCCGCCGTGGCCGGGCTGCTGTCCGCCGGTGTCGCGCTGGGCGTGGCCGAGCTCGTCGCCGGGTTGATCGGTCCGCAGGCCTCGCCGGTCGTCGCCGTCGGCGACAAGGTCATCACCCTCGTCCCGGAGCCGGTCAAGGCCTTCGCGATCGCGACCTTCGGCGAGGACGACAAGATCGCCCTCGTCGTCGGCACGCTGGTGCTCATCGCGCTGTACGCCGCGGTCCTCGGCGTCCTGGCGCTGCGCCGCCGGGCGGTCGGGGTCGCCGGGATCGCGCTGTTCGGCGTGGTGGGGGCCGCCGCCGCGGTCACCGGCCCCGCCGGTGGCCCGCTCGACGCGCTGCCGGCCCTGGTCGGCGCGCTGGCGGGGATCGGCGCTCTGCTCGCCCTCCTGGCCCCTCTCACCGTGCCGGCCACCGGCACCCGGGACACCGCTGCCGACGACGAGGCGCCGCTCGCCGAGCGCCTGCGGACCGCCCTCGGCTCCGGCGACCGCAAGGGCGCCGGCCTCGACCGCCGCCGCTTCTTCCTCACCAGCGGCGCCGCCGTGGGTGCCGCCGTCGTCACCGGTGGCGCAGGCCGGCTGCTGCTGCGCCGCTTCGACGTCGGCGGGGCGCGGGCCGACCTCGCCCTCCCGGCGCCGACCTCCCCGGCCGCACCGCTGTCGGCCGGCGCCGACCTCGCCCCGCAGGTCGAGGGCCTGACGCCGCTGTTCACCCCGAACCGCGAGTTCTACCGGGTGGACACCGCGATCACCGTGCCGCAGATCAGCCCGGCCGACTACCGGCTGGAGCTGACCGGGATGTTCGACAGCCCGCGCAGCTACACGCTCGACGACCTGCTGGGCCGACCCGACGTCATCGAGCGCGACATCACCCTGACCTGCGTCTCCAACACCGTCGGGGGTCTGCTGGCCGGCACCGCGCGCTGGCTCGGGGTCCCGCTGGGCGCCTTCCTCCGTGAGAACGGCATCCAGTCCCGCTCCGACCAGCTGGTCTGCCGCTCGGTCGACGGGATGACCATCGGCGCGCCCACCCGCTCGGCGCTCGAGGTCGAGGACGCGATGATCGCGTTCGGGATGAACGGCGAGCCGCTCCCGGTGGAGCACGGTTTCCCGGCGCGGATGATCATCCCCGGGCTCTACGGCTACGTCTCGGCCTGCAAGTGGATGACCGGCATCGAGGCCTCCACCTACGACGCGTTCGACGTCTACTGGACCGAGCGCGACTGGGCCGCCCAGGCGCCGATCAAGATCGCCTCCCGCATCGACACCCCCGCCCCGCTGCGCCGCTTCCCGGCCGGCCGCCGTGCCATCGCCGGCGTGGCCTGGGCGCAGACCCGCGGCATCGGCGCCGTCGAGGTCCGGGTCGACGAGGGACCCTGGCTGCCGGCGCAGCTCTCCCCGCAGGTGGACGCCGACCTGTGGCGGCAGTGGGTGCTGCCCTACGACTTCGCCCCCGGCTCGTACCAGCTCACGGTCCGCGCGACCAGCGCCGAGGGCGAGGTCCAGACCGAGGAGCGCGCCGAGCCGTTCCCCGACGGGTCCAGCGGCCTGCACTCCATCCGGGTCATCGCGAGCTGACCCCCAGAACTCGTCTCGGCCACCGGCCGCAGGCGCAGCCCGCCCCACTTCCCGGGACGCGGGCCAGGAACCGAGCACGACGACCAAGGAGATCCACGTGAAGCGCACTCTCACCCGCACCGCCCTGCTGACCGGTGTCTCGGCCCTCGCCCTGAGCGTGACCGCCTGTGGCGCCGAGGACACCGCGTCCGACGCCGCCGGCAGCGCGGGCAGCGCCGCCAGCAGCGCCAGCGAGGGCGCCACGGACAGCAGCTCCTCGGCGCCGTCCAGCGGCACCGACATGGCCGCCGCCGAGCCGTTCGGCGAGGGCTGCACCGCCGTCCCGGCCGAGGGCGAGGGCTCCTTCACCGGCATGACCGACGACCCGGTCGCCACCGCCGCCAGCAACAACCCGGTGCTGTCGACGCTGGTCCAGGCCGTCATGCAGGCCAACCTCGTGGACACCCTCAACAGCGCCCAGGACATCACCGTGATCGCCCCGGCGAACCCGGCCTTCGAGGCCATCCCGCCGGACGCGCTGCAGGCCGTGCTGGCCGACAACGCCCAGCTGACCGCGATCCTGAGCCACCACGTCATCGAGGGCCGCCTGGCTCCCGACGAGCTGGCCGGCACGCACACCACCCTGAACGGTGACGAGGTCACCATCGAGGGCTCCGGCGAGGACTTCACCGTCGCCCAGACCGTGACCGGCACCCCGGCCTCGGTCATCTGCGGCAACGTCCAGACGGCGAACGCCACCGTCTACATCGTCGACCAGGTGCTCGCCCCGGCTCAGAGCTGAGCGAAGACCCAGGGCCCGCGGGCCGTCGTCCGAGAGGACGGCGGCCCGCGGTCGTGTCTGCGGACTGCTGTCGTGCCGTTACGGGCTGTGGCGCCTCGCGCCGGGGATGATGGCGGCGCCCCCGACGAAGGAGCCCCGCCCCCGTGACGCGCACCCCCACCCGCCCCGCCCTGCTCGCCGCCGCAGCCGCGCTGGCGCGGGCCGGCTGCGGCGGCGAGCAGGGCGCGGCGGGCGGGGGTGGGCGTGCCGGGGGCTGGCTCTTATAAACATCTGACGGTCGCGGCGACTGCGTACGTGGCGACAGAGGGTGTAGCGGGTCGTGGTAAGA
>NZ_NVPT01000340.1 GCF_002802985.1 Geodermatophilus chilensis
GCAGCGTCCTGACCCCCGGGCGGGGTCGGCGTGCATGGGAACTCCCGCGAGCCTTGACCGCGGCGGTGTACCCCGTTTGGGTGACCTCCTCGGCACCCGACGTGTCGAGGGAACGCGCCGGGCGACCGGCGATCCCTGTTCCCGGGAGGGCGCGTGTTCACGAGGATCGGCAAGGTGACGGCTCTGGCCGCCGTCGGCGTGTTCGCGACGGCCGGGCCGGCGTTCGCGCACGACGACGACGAGCCGGCGATCGACGATGCGCAGGGCGCTTACGGACACGCTGCGCAACACGACGGGACCGACGGCCACCTGCTGCCCGTCGACGAGAACATCGACCTGGTCAGCAAGCTCGAGCTCAGCAACGTCGAACCGGGGGGGATCGCCGACGTCGCCGTGTTCGGCGACCACGCCTATCTGGCCGCCTTCGGCCGGTCGGTCTGCGAGAACACCGGGGTCCACGTCGTCGACATCTCCGACATCGGAGATCCCCGGGAGGTCGGCTTCGTCCGGGCCCCGGAGGGCAGTTTCCCTGGCGAGGGGGTGCAGGTCGTGTCGATCGACACCCCGGACTTCACCGGCGACGTCCTGCTGACCAACAACGAGATCTGCAACCCGGCGACCGGGTTCGGCGGGATCAACCTCCACGACGTCACCGACCCCTTCCAGCCGCAGCCCCTCGCGGTCGGCTTCGGCGACGCCGACGACCCCACCAACCCACAGAGGTCGGCCCATCAGACCCACAGCGTCTTCGCCTGGGACGCCGGCGACCGGGCCTACGCGGTGATGGTGGACAACCAGGAGGCCGCGAACGTCGACATCGTCGACATCACCGATCCCAGGACGCCGGTCCTGATCGCCGAGCACGACCTCGCGGCTCTGTTCCCGGGGATCCTGCAGCCGGACCAGGGCCTCGACGAGGTCCTCCTGCACGACATGATCGTCAAGGAGATCGACGGCCGGTTCGTCATGCTGGCCTCGTACTGGGACGCCGGCTACGTGCAGTTGGACGTGACCGACCCGGCCAACCCGGTCCACCTCGCCGACAGTGACTTCCCCGACCCCGATCCCGAGGCCCTGGAGAGCGGGTTCACCGTGCCGCCGGAGGGCAACGCCCACCAGGCCGAGTTCACCGCGGACGACGCCTTCGTGATCGGCGCCGACGAGGACTTCACCCCCTACGCCGTCACCGCACGCAATGACACCGACGGCACCGAGCTCGACGCCGCCCCTGCCAGCAGTGAGGGCACCCGACTCGACCCGGGTGAGACGATCAGCGGTCAAGCGGTCTTCGTCGGGCGCGCCTGCCCCGGGGACCCGGCGGTGCCGGCCGGTGGGGAGGGCACCCAGATCGCCGTCGCCGAGCGCGGGGTCTGCGACTTCACGGCGAAGGTGGCCGCGGTGGAGGCCGCGGGCGGCTACGAGGCCGTCCTGGTCTTCAACCGGGAGGGCCCGGACGGCTGCAACACCCCGGCCGGCATGCTCGCCGAGGGCAACATCCCGACGTTCGGCGTCGCGCCACGGGAGCAGGGCTTCGGCATCTTCAACGCTCCCTACGACGACGCCGCCTGCCTGGCCGGGGACGG
>NZ_NVPT01000341.1 GCF_002802985.1 Geodermatophilus chilensis
AGCACTCTTGACATCCATCAACCCAAAGAAACCCACAAAGGGATTGTTACTTGGCACTGACTTTCGGCACGCTGTTGAGTTCTCAAGGAGCGGACGCGCTCGTACTCCAGCCTTTTCGGCCTTCGTTCGAGGCGGTATCTCCACTGTACACCGCGCTCCGCAGCAGTCAAACCTCGGGGGTTTGTCCGGCGGTTTCCCAGGCTGGCGGCCCGGTCCGTTCTCGCTCGGTGCAGGGAGAAGAGTACACCACCCGCGAGGCCCCTCGCAGGGGGGTCCGCGTTGGGGTCCGCGTTGGGGTCCGCATTCCCCCTCCCTGCTCCTGTCACCAGGGCGCCGACGTCCCGTGGGCCGGCTCCAAGCCGTCCTCTCGGGACATGCGGGTCAACGCCGTCCGCCGCGCCGCGCTTCCCGTGCCGGTCCGCCCTGCCTCACAGGTCGGGCGGAGGGAGTGGACGGCGTCTCACGATCCGCTGCCGGGGACGACGCCTCGCCCCTGCCCACTCCCCGCCGCATCCGCGCTCCGCGTCATGGAGCCGGGGGCGGGGACCGGACGACGTGGTCGCGGCGTCCCGACGGGGTGCCCAACGCGGTCGTCCCGCGCGCGCTTCCGGTGACGGCCACGTGCTGCGTCACAGCGCCACACCGGCGGGGTCCGGCGGTCAGGCGACGCCGCGGGGACGGAACTGGACGCTGACCCGGGGCCCCACCGGCTTGGTCGTCTTCGGGATGCAGTGCTCCCACGTCCGCTGGCAGGAACCCCCCATCACCACCAGGTCCCCGTGGCCCAGGGGGAACCGCAGGCTCTCCCCGCCACCGACCGGGCGGAGGAGCAGCGGTCGCGGCGACCCGAAGGACACGATCGCGACCATCGTGTCGGCGCTGCGGCCACGGCCGATCCGGTCGCCGTGCCAGGCCACGCTGTCCCGGCCGTCGCGGTAGAGGCACATGCCGGCGCTGACGAACGGCTCCCCGAGCTCAGGCCCGTAGTGGGCGTCGAGCGCGTCCCGCGCCTCGGTGAGGAGCGGGTGCGGCAGCGGCTCGTCCCCGCCGTACCACCGCAGCAACCGGGGGACGGCGACCTCGCGCTCGTACATCTGCCGGCGGTCGGCCCGCCAGCCGATGTCCCCGAGCAGCACGTCGAGCACCTCGTCGGACCCCTGGACCCAGCCGGGCAGGTGGTCGACCCAGGCGCCGTGAGCAAGCCGGTGCCGGGTGACCGAGAGCGGTCCGAGCTTGACCTCGTCGGCGAGGTCCCACATCGACGGCTGGTGCGCGAGCGACATGGGCGGAGGCTACGCCTAATCGAACGTGTGTACGAGTTCGCGTCGCGCCAACGGCTCCAGTGAGAACGGCCCCGTCCCGGGTCCCGCTGGCCCCCCTGCAGGGTTCCGCCGCGAGCTTGCGAGTGCCGGGGCGGTCTCTTTTACACATCTCCGACCCCACCAGACCGTACTAGACCTCGTATGCCCTCTTCTTCTTGAAAAAAAAAAACAACATACACACTCACCCCGTAGCGTGTACACTGTGCTCTAGCAGCATCACATGACACTCACACCACAACCGCACCTCATCAGCTTT
>NZ_NVPT01000342.1 GCF_002802985.1 Geodermatophilus chilensis
CTGGGCCGGCCCAGCGTGCCCGCGGATGTGGTGGCCGCGGTGCTGGTGCTCCAAGCGCTGGAGGGCCGCTCGGATCGGGAGGCGACCGAGGCCCTGACCTTCGATCTGCGGTGGAAGGCCGCCTGCGGTCTATCGGTCGAGGCGGCGGCGTTTCATCCGACGGTGCTGACCTACTGGCGGCGCCGGCTGGCCGCCTCGCCCCGGCCTAACCGGATGTTCGACGCCGTTCGCGAGGTGGTGCGTGCCACCGGCGCGCTGACCGGTAAGAGCCGGCGCGCGCTGGACTCCACGATCCTGGAGGACGCGGTGTCCACCCAGGACACCGTGATCCAGCTGATCACCGCGATCCGCAGGGTCCGCCGAGAGGTGCCCGGGGCCGCCACCGTCGTCGCGGCCCAGTGCACCGCGCACGACTACGACGACCCAGGCAAGCCGGCGATCGCCTGGGACGATCCGGATGCCCGCGCAGTCCTGGTGGATGCGCTGGTAGGTGACGCGCACCGCCTGCTCGGTCACCTGCCCGAGCAGCAGCTGGAGCCGCGGGGCGCCGAGGCGCTGGCCCTGCTGGCACTGGTCGCCGGCCAGGATGTCGAGCCGGTCGAGGGCAGCGACGGCACCGACGGGCGATGGCAGATCGCCCGGCGGGTCGCCGAAGACCGGGTCGTCTCCGTCGTCGATCCCGATGCCCGGCACGCGCACAAGACCGTGCAGCGGCGCACCGACGGGTTCACCGCACACGTGGTGGTCGAGCCCGACACCGGGCTGATCACCAACACCCGGCTCACCCCAGCCACAGGGGCGGCCAACAGCGACGCCGCGGTGGGGATCGAGCTGCTGGCCGACGACGACACCATCGCCGGGCGCGCCGAGGTGCTCGGCGACTCCGCCTACGGCACCGGTGAAGCCCTCGACGCCCTGGACCAAGCCGGCCACGCGCCGGTGATCAAGCCGTGGCCGCTGCGCCCGGCCGTGCCCGGCGGATTCACCGCCGATGACTTCACCGTCGATGAGGCCGCCGGCGCCGTGACCTGCCCGCACGGGGTCACCCGACCGATCAGCCGCACCCGCGCAGTGACCTTCGGTGCGGTCTGCCGCGGCTGCCCGCTGCGGCAACGCTGCACCAGCGCCGTCCGCGGGCGCACCCTTCATCTCCATCCGCACGACGCCCTTCAGCGAGCGCATCGAGCGCGCGCCGCCGACCCCCAGTTCCAGGCCACCTACCGCCGGCACCGACCTATGGTCGAACGCAGCATCGCCTGGATCACCCGCGGCAACCGCCGAGTCCCCTACCGAGGCGTGGCCAGAAACGACGCCTGGCTACACCTTCGGGTCGCCGCGCTCAACCTCCGCCGCCTGCTCAACCTCGGGCTGACCGGCACCAACGGTCGCTGGACCCTCGCGCCGGCCTGAACCGGAAACGCGGGGCTGGACCCGAGCGGCCACACAGGCGAATGATCGGCTCCAGCGGGCAGGCCGACCTCGTTGTCCAACCCCAGGGTTGTGACCGATCTGCCGCTCGACGGTCATTGATGGCAGCCTGCCCGCCCTACTTGTTCAGCAGGCTCCTAG
>NZ_NVPT01000343.1 GCF_002802985.1 Geodermatophilus chilensis
GTGACTGTTCAGGTCGTTGCTGGGATCCAGACGTTTCCGCTGGTGAGTTCGGTCAGGACGTCGAAGGGTCGGCGACCGTGCTTGGCCGCGGTTGACAGATAGGAGCGCATCGCGGCGAAGTCCTGAGCGCCGGCGAGGGTGCGCATGCACCCGGACACCTTCTGCTTGATCTTGGCCATGCGGATGTCCCGCTCGGCCGGGTTGTTGTCAAACGGCACCCGCGGGTCGACGGCGAAGCGCAGGTAGTCATCCAGGCGCCGGGCGATGCGGCGGGCCAGGGACCGGTGGCGGCGGCCGACCGCCCCGGGCGGGGCACCCTCGGCGGAGGCGCCGACCAGGGCGGCGGAGACGATCAGGCGGCGGTGCGCGGCCAGGACTTCGGGGTTGGGCAGGGCGCCGGTGTCGGTGATCGCCTTCAGCGCCAGCAGCGCGTCGATGACCTGGCCGGCCCAGCACCAGCCGGCGGGTACCTCGCCGCTGCTCGGTGACGGGTGGGCGGTGTAGTGGTCGACCACGGCGATGAGCTCGCGCAGCAGGTGGGCGTTGCACAGGGCATGCGTGGCGGCCGGGTAGCGGGCGTAGGGGGCGAAGGCGTCGTGGACGGCGATCCCGGTGAAGCCGGGCAGCACGCCGGCGGCGTCGATCGCCTCCTTGCCGCGTTTGCGATGGCAGAACAACCCGGTGAACCGGGCGGTGGAGGCCACGTGCAGCCAGTGCAGCCGCCCGGCCACCCGCAGCCCGGTCTCGTCCAGGTGCACCAGCTCGGCGCCGGTGAGCGCGGCGCGGGCGGCGGCGGTGAACGGTTCCAGCCCGGCCGCCGCCCGGGCGGTCCAGGCCGCCACCGTGCCGACCGACATCGGGGTGCCGAACACCTCGGCCAGCAGCGCGGCGGTGCGCTCGACCGGCACGTGCTGGCCCAGGACCAGGTACACCGCAATCGCCGCGGCGTGCGGGCCGTACTGCACCGGCGCCGCCACCCCGGCCGGGCCGGCCGCCGCGGTGAGCGTGCCGCACCCGCCGCAGCGGCGAGAGACCAGCCGGTGCTCGACCACCCGCACCTCGATCTTGGGAATGTCGAACACCTGCCGGCGGATCATCCCGGCCGGCCGGTCACCTGCCGGCAGGTCCGCACCGCAGCCGGCGCAGGCGCCCGGCTCGTGCACCAGCACCTCATCGGGCTGCTCGACCTGCCGCAGCGTGCGCCCCTGCCGACCCGGCTGACCTCCCGGCTTGCGGCCCGACCGGCCGCGCAGCGACTTCGGCGCCGGCTTGTCCAGCCCATCGGCCGACGGCGGCCTGGATGAGTTCCGCGAGGAGGCCACCAGCTGCCGCTCCAACTCCGCGATCCTCGCGTCCTGCTCGATCAGCCGCGCATCCTGCTCGGCCAGCCGGACGTCCTGCTCACCCAGCCGCGCTTGCAGCTGGGCGATGATCCGCTCCTGCGCCGCCACGAGTGCCGCCAGTTGCTCGTAGCTCGGCGCGGACACGGACCGATCCTTCACAGCCCGCCAGGATCACCCGATCACGACACGCGGGCGACCACCTGAACAGTCAC
>NZ_NVPT01000344.1 GCF_002802985.1 Geodermatophilus chilensis
GCGGAGATATGTAGGGAGGAGCTCCCCCGGATCGTCAGGCACCGGCTCGCTGGGATCGATGCTCGGGTCCGGCTCGGGGATCGGCGCAACCACGTGGTCAGTCAAGCAGCGTCCTGTGAGCGCCGCCGGGTTCCACGTGGAACCCGGCGGTCAGGCCCCGCGCCAGGCGGCGTCGAAGAAGCCGACCTCCAGCCGCATCGCCCGCCGGTACGCCGTCCGGACGGCGGGGGTGTCCCCGGCGTGCCGGTCGAGCAGCCGCTCCAGGGTGGCGGCCAGCTCCTCGAAGTTCGGGTCGGCGTAGGTGGTGACCCACTCGGCGTAGTCCCCGGCGCGGTCGGCCGACAGCGACCGGCCCAGGTGCGCGTAGAGCCGCATGCACGGCGTCATCGCCGCGGCGGTCAGCGTGATCCCACCGAGGAACGCGGTCGAGAGGAGGAAGTCGGTGTAAGCGAGCGTCGCCGGGAGCGGCTCGACCCGCGTGAGGTCGATGTCCCAGCGGGCGGCGTAGCCGGCGTGCAGCGCGAGCTCCTCGCGGACGCCGGCCAGCAGGTCGGCGAACACGTCCATGGTGGCCCGGTCGGGGCTGTGCGCGATCCCGACGGCGTAGGCGCGGGCGAAGGACTCGAGGAAGAACACGTCCTGGGCGACGTAGCCGGCGAAACGCTCCCGCGAGAGCGTGCCGTCGCCGATGCCGGCGACGAACGGGTGCGCCAGTGCCTCGGCGGCGAGGTCGGCGTTGGCGGCCCAGAGGTCCGCGGCGAGCGTCACGCGGCCTCCACCGCCATGTTCCAGAAGGCCGTCTCCGCGGCGACCACCTCGGTGAAGACGGCGTCGGCGTCGGGCGCGGGGACGCCGTCCGCCGCCGCCTCCAGGCCGGCGACGTAGTCCGCGAACCCCGGCTGCGTCCAGTGCTCGACGAACGGCCGGTACTCCGGCGCCCCGGGCAGCGCCCCGGACCACGCGTCGAGGTAGGTGCGCTCGATCGTCCACAGCGCGGTCAGCGCCGTCCCGACGTCGCCGGCGTCCAGCCGCTCGAGCAGCTCCGCGTAGGCGGCGGTGGCCGGCAGCGCGGGCGCGGCGAGGTCCAGCCCGCGGACGGCGGCCTGCTCCTCGAACCAGGCCAGCTCGTCGACCAGGGCGACCAGCCCGCCGGCGAGCACGGCCTGCGCCAGGCGGGGCGCGCGGGCCAGCAGCCGGGCCTGGAAGCGCAGCAGGTCGGCGACGAAGCGCGCGTCCTGCACCAGCCAGGTGTCGAAGGCGGCGGCGACCGGGATCGTCCCGTCGCGCACGGCGTCGAGGAACGGGTGGCGGGTCGCTGCCCGCCAGGCGTCGGGACGGCGGGACAGGAGCTCGGCGACCGGCACGGCGGCGACCGTACGCGGCGGGTCAGGGCGACCGCAGCGTGCGCTGCGGTCGCCCTGACCCGCCGCGTACGGTCGCCGCCGTGCCATGTCCGCGCCCTCGAACCGTCCCACACCTCGTAT
>NZ_NVPT01000345.1 GCF_002802985.1 Geodermatophilus chilensis
CACCAGGACCGCGTCGGGGACGGGACGGGCGGGGTCACCCGCGGCGGCGAGGGCGGCCCGGACCGACGCCGTCCGGGTGGCGCCGCCGGCGACCAGACGCACGTCCGGTGGCAGGACGGCGGCGAAGGCGGCCAGCTCGTCAGGCGGCACGGCCACCACCACCTCGGCCACCCCGCTGCCGAGCAGGGTGTCGACCGACCAGGCGACCAGCGGCCGGCCGGCCAGCGGGACCAGCGCCTTCGGCCGGTCCGCCCCCAGACGCAGACCACTCCCGGCCGCTGCGACGATGCCGACAGCGTGCACGGGAGTGGTCTGGAGGTGCGGGGAGAACTCGGGGACCGACCTCAGCTGGCGAGGACCTCGTCGAGGAGCACCTCGGCCTTGTCCTCGTTGGTGCCCTCGGCGAGCGCGAGCTCGCTCACCAGGATCTGGCGCGCCTTGGAGAGCATGCGCTTCTCGCCGGCGGAGAGGCCACGGTCCTTGTCCCGGCGCCACAGGTCGCGCACGACCTCGGCGACCTTGTTGACGTCACCGGAGGCGAGCTTCTCGAGGTTGGCCTTGTAGCGACGCGACCAGTTGGTCGGCTCCTCGGTGTGCGGGGCACGCAGCACCTCGAAGACCCGGTTCAGTCCGTCCTGACCGACGACGTCACGGACGCCGACGATCTCTGCGTTGTCGGCCGGCACCCGCACGGTCAGGTCGCCCTGGGCGACCTTCAGCACGAGGTAGGCCTTCTCTTCGCCCTTGATGACCCGCGTCTCGATCGCCTCGATCAGCGCTGCCCCGTGGTGCGGGTAGACAACGGTCTCGCCGACAGTGAAGCCCATGTGTGTGTGACCCCTTTCGCTGTCCACAGGTTACCACGGCAGACTGGCGAACGGGACCGCCTGATTTCGTAAACCTGCAGGTCAGCGGCCAGAATGAGTACCCGGGAGGGGTTGACAGGAGCATGGTGGGTGTGCCTGCGGAACCGGCGCGACCCGTGACCGGTCTCCGTGCACTGGCCCTGGCCACCCACCCCGGGCCGACCGTGGCGGTCACCGCCGTGGCCGGCCTCCTGGCCCTCGCCGCCGGGGTGCCCGCGGACCGCGCGGCGCTCGTGACGGCGGCCGTCCTCGCAGGTCAGGCCTCCATCGGGTGGAGCAACGACTGGCTCGACGCCGACCGCGACCGCGCCGTCGCCCGCGCGGACAAGCCGGTCGTGCAGGGCACCGTCGCACCGGCGCTGCTGCGCACGCTCGCTCTCGGGTCGGCCGCCGCGGCCGTCGTCCTGTCGCTGCTGCTCGGCCCGCTCCCCGGGCTGCTGCTGCTCGTGCTGGTCGCCAGCGGCTGGGCCTACAACGCCGGCCTCAAGCGGACCGTCGTCTCGATGCTGCCCTACGTCACCGGCTTCGGGGCACTGCCGGCCGGGGTGGTCGCCGCGGCCGGCAGCTGTCTCTTATCCATATATCCGAGCCCACGAGACCGTCATAGATCTCGTATGCCGGATTCTGCTTGAAACAACTAATTATACACTAAATAAGAATCACATATTATACTA
>NZ_NVPT01000346.1 GCF_002802985.1 Geodermatophilus chilensis
CTTAGGCGCTGGACCGAGTTGTCACGGGTCAGGGTCGGTGAGGATGTCGATGCTGATGGTGGCCCGGTAGCTGGGTCCGCGTAGTCGGCCGAGGGCGGTCTTGGCGACGTAGTTGGAGATCGCTCGTTTCACCACTCGGGGGGTGGTGCGGCAGCGCCGGTCGGGGAGCAGGTCGGCCAGGACCTGCCGGCCGATCGCGCCGACGAGGTCGATGACGGTGTCGGTCATGACACCGGTGGCCGCGACGAGCTGGTCGCGGGCGGCGTTGAGCGCGATGGTGAAGCTGCCCCGGTCAGGATCGACGTCGGGCCGGCCGATGGTGGCGTCGCAGATCGCGATCCGCAGCGCCTGATAGGTCACCAGCAGGGCGTAGATCTCCTGCTCCAGGCCCGCCGGGGTGCGGGCGCGCAGCACCCGGCCGCCCAGGATCGTCGACTTCAGCTCCAGGTAGGCGGTCTCGATCTCCCACCGCTGGTGGTAGAGCCGGACCAGGTCGGCGGCGCAGTCAGGGTCAGTCACCGTGGTGACCAGCTGATAGAGCTCGCTGCGGGTGCCGGCGGAGGTGGCGAGGGTGATCTGGCAGCGCAGCACCCGCACCTCCAGCGGGCCGATCCGCGAGAGCCACGAGCCATCTGCGCAGCGACGGCAGACCGGTAGCCGGTGGCTGGCCTTGACGCGGATGAGCAGGTCGGCGCCGGTGCCGGCGAGGGCGGTGAGCATCGGCCGGTAGCCGAAGTTGCGGTCGGCCAACACCAGCATCCCGGGGCCCGCGGCCTCCAGCAGCCTGTTGGCATAGCCCTTTTCGTCGACGCTGATCGGGCCGAACGCCGCCGCCAGCAGCGCGCGGGTGCCACAGGCGACCAGCGCGGCCAGCCGCACCATCGGATAACCGGTGCCGCCGTGATGGCTGCCGCCCTTGCGGTAGACGGCCAGATTGGCCGGGGTGTCCGGGCAGCACAGCGTGGTCCCGTCCAGGGCGCAGACCAGCCGCCCGCGCCACCACACCCCACGGGTGGCCGGGCCGGCCGCCGGGCCGCGGAGCAGGTCGAACAACGCGCGCAGTGGCGCGGCGCCGACCCGGCGGCGGGCCGCGGCCAGCCCCGCCGGAGTCGGGTGGGCCACCGGGAGCCCGTCCAGCCCGGCAACCAGCCGAGCCCAGACCTGCCGGTAGCCGCACTCGGCGAACAACGCGGCGGCCAACAGCAGATACACAACGACCCGCGAGGGCAGATCCCGGACCCGCCGCTGGTTCCGGCCGGTCTCGGCCAGCGCAGCGTCGACCATGTCAAACGGCACGATCCGGGTCAGCTCACCCACATGCCCCGGGGCGAACCGACCGGCGGCGACGGTGACCTCATGAACGACGCGACAGGTGTCAGACTCGACGGGCAACGGAGCTCCCGCGTGGAGGGCGTCTTGGCGGACGCCCCCTCCTACCGGAGCTCCGTTGCCCTCTTCGACATCGACACGCCCACTCCGCCGCGTCCTTGACACCCGGCCGCCGCAGCTAACTACATGGCTTTG
>NZ_NVPT01000347.1 GCF_002802985.1 Geodermatophilus chilensis
CCCGTTGATCACCTGCCGGTGATCGTTCCAACGGCCGCCGCGGCGCGGCGTCCGGTCCGGCACGAGCGGCTCCAGCCGAGCCCACTCCGCATCAGTCAGGTCGTGACGATCGAGCACAGGCCAGGCCTACCGAACCCGCCGGTCAAGATCGCTGAGACACGCCCTAGCCGCCTGGCGACGTGCGGCGTCGAGTGGCCCGGTACGGGCACTGGCGGGCGGTCGCCGCCGCGCCAGCCATGATCGGCAGCCTGCTGCTGATGCTGGCGGCCGGTGCGTTCAGTTGGTGGGCGGGACTGCTCCCGCTGGCCTGGGCAGCCTGCACAGCGGCTGTGACCACCCGGGTGGGTGAACGGATCGCTTACGGGTTCCATCAACCCAGCCCGACGCAGATGGCAGGGCCCTGCAGCCGGCATGGTCGACGGCCCTACGAGTGGCCGGAACCGCTGCCGGTGACGTCGAGGTGTACATCCAGACCACTCGGGTGCCGAACGCGTACGCCAACGGTGGACGCAGCGTCGCGATCACCAGCCGGGCCGTGGAGGACTACGAATTCGATCGACTACCGGAGGACCAACTGGTGGCCGTGCTGGTGCACGAGCTGGGCCATCACGCCACGGGAGCGACTCGGCTGATGCTGCTCGTGTCGTGGCTGACCGCGCCTTGGAGCTTGGCGAGGAGCCTGCTGACCGATCTTGCGAGCATTCTGGCCGGCCGCCAGAGCCGGCGCGGACCCTGATCGTCGTGGTTCTCGGACTGGCCGTCGCCGTGACCCGGACCCTGCACCAGGGCCAGAGGATCGTCGGGGGAGTGCTGGTCTTCGTCGGGCTGGCGGCGGTGCTCTGTCCCCTCGCCGACGCCGCGATCAGCCGGCGGGCCGGGTTGGCCGCCGACCGCTCGCCGCCGACCACGGCCTCGCGCTGAAGCTGGCCGCCGCACTTCACGCACTGGATGACGGCCATCGTGCGGCCCGAGGATGGTCGCAGAGCCTTCTGGCATCCCATCCGACCTCCGACCAGCGCATCGGCGCGCTTCTCGCGGCGGCTGCCGCCCCTGCACATCAGCGCAGGAAGGCATGCCAACCCACGGAGACGGCAGGATGCCGGGGTGTCTGACCGCGCCGACGGGGGGAGTGGAGAGCGATCCTCCACCCGCGAGAGTCGAGACCAGGCACTCTTTACGCACCCAATATTCCCGTCCTCAGCCGTCCCCAACCGTCGCAGCCAACGCTCCATACCTAGCCTGACCAGCATGTTCAGCATTAGCCAGCGCGAGCCAACGGCCCAAGATCAAATCGCAGGGTTATTGGTTCGAGTCCAATCGGGGGAGCCAAGAAAGGCCCCTGACCAGCATGTTCGCCGGTCAGGGGCCTTCGTCGTCAGTAGCACCGGGAGCCGATCCGACACTTACTAAGGAGATCGTTAGTAGCTTGATCGCTGACCCGCGCGCGGAGACCATTGAGGAGTGCGGGAGGACGACGGCCGCAAGCTCGACCACCAGACGCT
>NZ_NVPT01000348.1 GCF_002802985.1 Geodermatophilus chilensis
GGGTGCGCCGGCTCTCGGAGGACCTCGCCGCGGGCGTGCGCCGTCCGGTGTCCGTCCCGTGACCGAGCTCGCGAGGTCACGCATGAGCACAGCACCGACGGGCACGCGTACGACGAGCGCCAGCGAGGAGGAGGCGTGACCGTCCTCGCCGCGATCCCCAGCCCGACGCAGGCCGTCTGGGAGCTGGGCCCGCTGCCCATCCGGGCCTACGCGCTGTGCATCATCGCCGGCATCGTCGCCGCGGTCGTGATCACCGAGCGCCGCTGGGTGGCCCGGGGCGGGGCGAAGGCCGACGTCCTGGACATCGCCGTCTGGGCCGTCCCGTTCGGCATCATCGGCGGGCGGCTCTACCACGTCATCAGCAGCCCCCGGCCCTACTTCGGCGAGGGCGGCGACCCGCTGCGCGCCTTCGCCATCTGGGAGGGCGGCCTCGGCATCTGGGGCGCGATCGCCCTGGGCGGCGTCGGCGCGTGGATCGCCTGCCGCCGCCGCGGCATCCCGCTGCCGGCCTTCGCCGACGCCCTGGCCCCCGGGCTGCTCGTCGCCCAGGCCATCGGCCGACTGGGCAACTGGTTCAACAACGAGCTCTACGGCCGCGCCACCGACCTGCCCTGGGCGCTGACGATCTACGACTGGACCGGCACCCAGGCCGCCGTCGGCCCCGACGGTCAGCCGGTGGTGCTCGGCACCTTCCACCCGACCTTCCTCTACGAGCTGCTGTGGAACCTGGCCGCGGCAGCGGTCGTGGTGTGGGCCGACCGGCGGTTCCGGCTCAGCCACGGGCGCGCCTTCGCGCTCTACGTGGCCCTCTACTGCCTCGGCCGGCTGTGGATCGAGCTGCTGCGCACCGACCCCGCGGAGACCTTCGCCGGCATCCGGATCAACGTCTTCACCTCGGTCATCGTGGGCCTGCTGGCGGTGGCCTACCTGGTCTGGCAGCGCGGCCGGCCCCGCGAGGTGATCACCCGCGGACGTGACGCTGGCGACACCGCGCCGGTCCGCCGTCCCCAGGCGGACGCCGCCCCGGCCGCCGCCCCGGCCGCCGCGGAGCCGCGCGACGGCGAAGACCCAGGTGGGGACGGCGACCGGCGACATCCCGACGCCTGAGGACGACGCGCCGTCCGACGGGTCAAGCCGTACGAGATCCTGGTGGCGGCTGTGTACCCTTTCGCCAAGGCCCCACAGCGATCCTGTCGGGGTCGCGAGTCGGAACCGGGCCAGCGACGCCCCGCGGACGACGGCACCGGGGCACCGCGGGAGGCCTGGCTCGTATACACATCT
>NZ_NVPT01000349.1 GCF_002802985.1 Geodermatophilus chilensis
GAGCGGGGCGACCCACCCGCTCGGCACCCCACCCACCCGTCAGCACGCGCCGTTCCCCCACGACAGCGCCACGGTTGCGAGAGCCCCCTCCTCGCATGACCACTCCGACCACCAGCCCCGCGCCCACCGCCTGGCCGAGCGTCGGCTTCACCGACGTCGACGCCGGGATCCGGTTCGACCGATCTCCGCGTAGCTCACGTCGACCTGAGCGGCAGGGAACTCTCTGTGGATGATGCTGTCGGCGGTCTCGGCGGCCTGGCGGAGTTCCTTCTCCACGTTCGCCGACTCTGGCAGGTTGTGCACGTACCAGATCTGCATCTCTTTGACGTCGCCGCTGGCCAAGGCGGACCGTGCTTCCAACGCCGCGCCCCGAAGCGTCTCGGGGAGTTCATCGACTGGCCCAGCCAGCAGCCACGCAGCTCCGGTGTTCAAGTCGCTGGCCTTGTTGGCTGGGGCCGCCCACCTTTCCTTCTTCGAGAAAGCCCCCTGAGCGAGGATGAGCCTCTGCCTGTCGGGCGACAGAGCGACCAGGTCGCACTTCTTGTCGTTGCTGTGGTCTGTCAGAGCGTTCGCCGCGAACGTGTCAACGTCGTCGAACCCGAGCTTCAACTGGGCCACGAACAGGAGCAGGCCGTTGTCGCCGTAGTCAGCGAGGTCGTCACGTTCCTGGAAAGCCACGAACGCTGGCCGGTCCTACAGGGAGGAGGCACTCACCTGGTCGGACGCAGACTCGGACACATCAACCCCGCTTCGATACAGGAACAGCCGGAAGGCCGACCCTATCGATGCAGGGCCACGGGTCCACGACGCGACACCAGGGCCATCACAGCATCCCCCACTTACCCCCCGGTTTATCGGGGAACGACGGTGATCCTGGATGACAGCTCGCACCCGAACGTCGCAGGTCAGCAAGCTTCTAGTAATCGGCGGTGATGGGCAGTGGCCCGAACTCAGCGGGTTCGGGGTTCGAGCCCCTGATGGCGCACCTGACAGCAAACCGCTGACCTGCGGGCACGCTCTCCTCGTCCATGGTGAGCCGCCCTCGGCGGAGACGTCCTGACGAAGCCCTCAGCTCCAGCGCGCCGGGCACGGGCCGGCATCTCCATGCACCGGGCCGCGACGACGCCGCGCACGGCAACAGCGAAGCACGAGTTCGGTCCGCTCCCGGAGCCATCGACCAGGCACCTCCGTGCGCGGTCGTCCGCTGTGCTGGTGGCCGGTCCGCCGAGCGAGCCGGTCACAGGTCGAGCTTCTGCAGGGCCTTGAGGTAGCCCTCGGTGTAGGTGGGGAACTGGGCGACCTGGTCGAGGAGCCGGTCGATCGGGATCTGCTCGCGGACGGCGAGGGCTGCGGTGTGGATCCACTCGCTGGCCTGCGGCCCGACGGCCCAGGCGCCGAGCAGCACCCGGCGGTCCCGGTCGGCGAGCACCCCGAGGTGGCCCCGC
>NZ_NVPT01000035.1 GCF_002802985.1 Geodermatophilus chilensis
TGATAGTTTTATGTGAACGAGCCGCCGACCACGGGGAAGTGCGAGGAAGGGGTCGTCGGCAGCGTCGGATGGGTATAAGAGACAGCCCGAGGAGGAGCCCGTGCCAGGACGACCGCCCGCCCCCGACCCCCGCAGCGCCGCCGCGACGGCGAGCCCGGGGACGCACTACGACGCCATCGTGACCGGGGCCGGCGCCGGCGGGCTCACCGCCGCGCTGACGCTCGCCCAGCAGGGCGCGCGGACGCTGCTGCTGGAGAAAAACCCGGACGTCGGCGGGTACGCCCACGGCGACGGGGAGCAGGGCTTCACCTGGGACCACGGCGGCCACATCCTGCTGGCCTACCGGCTGGGGTCGCCGGCGCGGCAGGTGTTCGAGCGGCTCGGGATCGACCAGCGGATCGAGATGGTCCCCGACCGGCAGACCTTCCAGTGCGTCTTCCCGGACGCCCGGACCGAGATCCCGGCCGACCTCACGATGGCCGCCGAGCGCCTGTCCCGCCGGTACCCCGACGAGCGGGCGGGGATCACCCGGCTGCTGCTGGACATGGAGCGGATGGTCGCCGACCTGGAGACCGTGGTGCCCTCCTTCCGGATCGCCGACGCCCCCGGGCAGCGCCGGCCGCTCGACCGGCTGCTCGAGCAGTTCCAGCGGCCGTGGCTCGGGGACGCCGTCGCGCCGCTGGCCGGCCGGCTGCACCTGCCCGGGCACACCCTGCTGAAGTACCAGAACCGGACGCTGCAGCAGATGCTCGACGAGCACCTGCGCGACCCGGACCTCAAGGCGACCCTGTCCATGCTCTGCGTCGGGATCGGCACCGCGCCCTCGGAGCTGTCCGCGGTGATCGCCTCGGTGTTCCTGGTGCACGCCCTGCGCCCCATGTGGATGCCCAAGGGCGGCTTCGGCCGGCTCGCCGAGGTGCTCCGGGAGATGTTCCTGGACGCCGGCGGGACCGTCGTGACCGGCGCCGAGGTGGACCGGGTGCTCGTGTCGGGCGGTCGGGCGCGCGGCGTGCGGACCGCCGACGGCCGGGAGTACACCGCGGGGGCGGTGGTGTGCGCCTCCGACGCCCGCCGGCTCTACACCGAGCAGCTGCCCGCCGACGTCGTCCCCCGCCGGCTGCGCACCCGCGTGGAGACCATGCCCACCACACCGACGTTCTTCCAGGTCCAGCTGGGGGTCGACCTCGACCTGTCCGCGCCGGAGCTGGACCTCAAGCGGCTGAACTTCGTCTACCCGCACCGCGACGTCGACAAGGCGATGGCGAACTTCCCGATGGGCAACGTCGAGGAGGCGGCCTACTACCTCTACGTCGCCTCGTTCCACCAGCCGGAGCTCGCGCCGCGCGGGATGCACTCGGTCAAGCTCGAGTGCCCGACCCGGCTCGACAGCGCCGGCATCGACTGGGACCGCGACAAGGAGGCCGTCGCCGACACGTTCGTCCGCCGCGCCGAGGAGCTCATCCCGGACCTCGGGAAGCACGTCGTCGTCCGGCGCGTGTACACGCCGCAGGACATGGTCCGGCGCACCCACAACGCCGACGGCGCCTTCGCCGGGTGGGCCTTCGTGCCGGAGACGCTCACGCGGGCCCGGCCGCAGCAGCGCTCGCCGCTGCCGGGCCTCTACCTGGCCGGGCACTGGACGACGCCCAGCGCCGGCCTGCCTTGGGTGGTGCTGTCGGGCTACAACACCGCGGGCATGGTGCTCGCCGACGCCGGAGGGCACCCGACGTGGACGCACTGACGCTCACCCCGACGGAGCAGCGGAACCTGGACACCATGGCGGCGGTCGTCCCGCAGTGGAACCGTCGCGACGTCGCCGGCATCCTGGCGCACTACGACGAGCAGATCACCTGGCACGACGTGGCCCGGGGACGCACCTACCGGGGGAAGCGCGAGGTCGGCGACTACCTGAGGACGCTCTTCACCGCCCTCCCCGACCTCCGGCTCGACCTCACCACGCGGCTGCCGCACGGGGACTGCGTCGCCGAGGAGTACACGATCACCGGCACCCACCTCGGGTCGCTGTTCGGCATCCCGCCCACCGGTCGGCCCCTGCGCATCCGGGCGGTCAGCTTCGTGCGGATGCGGGAGGGCCGGCTGGCCGAGGACACCTTCTACGTCGATCTCGCCGGGATCCTCGGTCAGCTGGGCCTGTTCCCCCCGCTCGGCCTCGCCGAGACCCGTTGGGGGCGGATGGGCCTGCGGGTGGCCGTCCTGTTGCGTTCGCCCCGGCGCGGCGTGGCGACACACCGGGCCCGGCGCGGTGGCCGGGGACCGAGGGCCTGGCCCGGGGGCGCCCCACCGGAGGACGCTGACGGAGCGCCGCCGCCCGACTGATCCCAGGAGGATCCGATGCGCCGACCGGTCGCCACCTCGGTCCTGTCCGCGTGTGCGCTCACCGTCGTCGTCGGCGGCTGCGCGGGTGCCGACGAGGCGCCGTCGGCGTCCACCGGCGGAGGCACCGCGGCCGCGGACTCCGCGTCGCCCGAGGCCGGTGCCGGGGAGCTCACGGCCCGGCTGGTCGACCCAGAGGGCGGGGAAGTGGGCGTCGCGACCCTCACCGAGGTGGAGGGCGGCACGCAGGTCGACGTCCGCGTGACCGGCCTCCCGCCGGGCTTCCACGGGTTCCACCTGCACGCCGTCGGCCTCTGCGAGCCGGACAGCCCCAGCCCGGCCGACCCCTCGATGACGGGGGACTTCCTGTCGGCCGGCGGGCACATCGGCGCCGGGGAGGCCGACCACGGGGAGCACGCCGGCGACCTGCCGCTGCTGTACGTGACCGAGGCGGGCACCGGGGCCCTCACGGCCGTCACCGACGCGCTGACCCTCGACCAGCTCACCGACGAGGACGGCAGCGCGGTCATGGTGCACGCCGACCGGGACAACTACGCGCACATCCCCGAGCGCTACGCACCCGGTGGCCCCGACGAGATGACGCGGAACACCGGCGACGCCGGAGGCCGCATCGCCTGCG
The DNA here is from genome assembly GCF_002802985.1 of Geodermatophilus chilensis. Lineage (GTDB taxonomy): Bacteria > Actinomycetota > Actinomycetes > Mycobacteriales > Geodermatophilaceae > Geodermatophilus > Geodermatophilus chilensis. The sequence goes on from NZ_NVPT01000035.1 coordinate 2,975, forward strand.
GACCGGTCGAGGGCTGATCCCCCGCGTCCCCGACGCGATCGATCCGCGGGTCGGCAGCAGGGCCCGGTCACCTCGGACCGTCCGTCACCGTCACCGTCACCTTCATCCTCGTCGACAGCGACGGGATGGAACTGGACCGGGAGACCAGCGAGGTGTTCGACGTCTACTGACGGGGCGGACTCGTCGGCCGGACCAACTCGTCGAGCCGCTGCGGCGTCGAGGGAGGCACGGTGGCGCCGCGGGAGTCGGGGAGGAAGTCGGCCTGCTCCTCCAGCACGGTCACCCCGACGCCCGCCGTCCCCACAGCCGGCAGGCGTCCGTGGCCGAGCTGGTCGCCACCGACGCGGCGATGAGGGTGACCACCGACGCCGTCCAGGTGCTCGGCGGCTACGGCTACACCCGCGACTTCCCCGTCGAGCGGTACATGCGCGAGGCCGAGGTCATGCAGATCCTCGAGGGCACCAACCAGATCCAGCGGCTGGTGATCAGCCGCCAGCTCGCCCGCTGGCCGGTGTCCGCGACCCCGCGGACGCTCCCGTTCCACCGGACTCGTACGGTCGCCGAGGACCGCCCGGTGCAGCCCGGGCGCGAGGATCGGAGAGCAGTGAACGCAGACGTGCCGCCGGTCGTGGAGCAGATCTACGAGGACGTCCTCCGCCGCAACCCGGGTGAGACCGAGTTCCACCAGGCCGTCCGCGAGGTGCTCGAGTCCCTCGCCGTCGTGCTGGCGCGGCACTCCGAGTACACCGAGATGAAGACCGTCGAGCGGATCTGCGAGCCCGAGCGGCAGGTCATCTTCCGCGTGCCCTGGCAGGACGACCGCGGCGAGGTGCACATCAACCGGGGCTTCCGGGTGGAGTTCAACTCGGCCCTGGGCCCGTACAAGGGCGGCCTGCGCTTCCACCCGTCGGTGAACCTGAGCATCGTCAAGTTCCTGGGCTTCGAGCAGATCTTCAAGAACGCCCTGACCGGGATGCCGATCGGCGGTGGCAAGGGCGGCTCCGACTTCGACCCCAAGGGCCGCTCGGACGCCGAGATCATGCGGTTCTGCCAGTCGTTCATGACCGAGCTCTACCGCCACCTGGGCGAGTACACCGACGTGCCGGCCGGCGACATCGGCGTCGGCAGCCGGGAGATCGGCTACCTGTTCGGCCAGTACAAGCGGATCACCAACCGCTACGAGTCCGGCGTGCTCACCGGCAAGGGCCTGGGCTGGGGCGGCTCGCTCGTGCGCACCGAGGCCACCGGCTACGGCGCGGCCTTCTTCGCCGACGAGATGCTGAAGGCGCGCGGGGAGTCCTTCGACGGGCGGCGGGTCGTCGTCTCCGGGTCGGGCAACGTCGCCGTCTACGGCATCGAGAAGGTGCACCAGCTCGGCGGCACCGCGGTCGCGTGCTCGGACTCCACCGGCTACGTCGTCGACGAGAAGGGCCTCGACCTCGACGTCCTCAAGCAGGTCAAGGAGGTCGAGCGCGGCCGGATCAGCGACTACGCCGAGCGGGTGGCCTCGGCGACCTTCGTCGCGGGCGGCAGCATCTGGGACGTCCCGTGCGACATCGCGATCCCCAGCGCCACGCAGAACGAGCTGGACGGCGACGCCGCCGCGACGCTGGCCCGCAACGCGTGCCGGTACGTCGTCGAGGGCGCCAACATGCCCTCCACCCCGGACGCGGTGCGGGTCTTCCGCGAGGCCGGGATCGCCTTCGCGCCGGGCAAGGCGGCCAACGCCGGCGGGGTCGCCACCTCCGCGCTGGAGATGCAGCAGAACGCGTCGCGGGACCGCTGGACCTTCGAGCACACCGAGGCCCGCCTCGAGGAGGTCATGCGCGACATCCACACCCGCTGCCACCGGACGGCCGAGGAGTACGGCTCCCCGGGCGACCTCGTGCTGGGGGCCAACGTCGCGGGGTTCCTGCAGGTCGCGGAGGCGGTGCACGCCCTCGGCCTGGTCTGACGCCTCGTACAGGAGCCCGGAGCGGCCCCTCGGCGGACGTGACACGCCGACGAGGAGGACGCTGCGGGGCGGTATGCCCACGCTTCGTGTAGGAAGTCCTCCTCACAGTGGGAGGAAACGTGCGCCGCCGGAGATCCAACGGGGCCTGCCTGACCCTGGTGCTCGCCTTCCTGACCGGGCTCCTGGTGGTGGCGGCCCCGGCGACCGCCACCGCGGCCCCCGGCAACGTGCCGTGTGGTCCGGCCTACGACCGCATCCTGTACGGCACACCTGCGACCGCGCCCCGGACGGTCGCCCTCACGTTCGACGACGGCCCCAGCCCGAGGTGGACCCCGCAGCTGCTCGACATCCTGCGTCGCAACGGCGTCAAGGCCACATTCTACCTGGTCGGCGCCGAGGTCGAGAAGTACCCGGACCTCACCCGGCGCATCGCCGCCGAGGGGCACACCATCGGGAACCACTCCTGGGACCACCCGCTGTTCGATCGGCTGTCCCGGCGTGACCAGGCGTGGCAGATGGACATGACCACGGACGTCATCCGCCGCACGACGGGGGTGACCCCGTGCTCGTTCCGTGCCCCGTACGGACAGGCCTCCGACGTCACGCTGCAGGAGGCCCGCGCCCGCGGCATGAGCGTGGCCAACTGGACGCACAACACCGCCGACTACACCACGCCCGACGGCCTTTCGCCGCAGTTCCAGGACGAACTCGTCGGTCGGGCCGTCGGGCCGTGGCACGACCACGCCAACGTCCTGATGCACGACGGCTCCAACGGCAACTACCGGCAGAACACGGTCGGCGCAGTCCAGCGGATCATCGACCACTACCGCCAGCACGGGTACTACTTCACCGACGTGACGGGGCGGTGGTCGGGGACGCAGATCTCCGACCACTACAACCGGATCAACGGTGAGTGGGCGCTGGGCGCTCCGGTCTCCGGCGAGATCCCGCTCCCGGGCAACCGGGGCCGGGCCACCGTCTACCAGGGCGGGGGCATCTACTGGAGCCCGTCCACGGGCGCCCACGCGCTGCGTGGCGCCATCTGGGACCGCTACCGGCAGATCGGGTACGAGACGAGCCACCTCGGGATGCCGGTCACGGACGAGGCCCTCTCGGCCGACCGTCGCGGCGTGTACCAGCACTTCCAGGGCGGCTCGATCTACTGGACGGCCACGACGGGCGCCTGGGAGGTGTACGGGGGGATCCGGCAGCGCTGGGGTCAGCTCGGCTGGGAGTTCGGTCTGGGCTACCCGGTGACCGGCGAGCTCACCAGCCCGGACGGCATCGGGCGCTCCAGCGTGTTCGAGCGGGGGGCGATCTACTGGAGCCCGGCCACGGGAGCGCACGAGCTCCGTGGGGCGATCCGGGACCGCTGGAGCCAGCTCGGACACGAGTCCGGTCTGGGCTACCCCACGACCGACGAGCGGTTCACGGCCGACAAGAAGGGCGTGTACCAGGAGTACCAGCGAGGCGCGGTCTACTGGAGCCCGACGACCGGTGCGCGGGAGGTCCGTGGCGCGATCCGGCACCGATGGAACTCGGCCGGCCGGGTGACCGGTTCGCTCGGGTACCCGACGAGCAACGAGGTCCGGCTCTCGGGCGGCAAGGGCGTGCTGCAGGCCTACCAGAGGGGCTGGGTCTACTGGTCCCAGAGCTCCGGTGCGCGCATCGTGCGCCCGGGTGCGATCCGCGACACGTGGGCCTCGATGGGCTGGGAGAACGGATCGCTCGGCTACCCGGTGGGCGAGGAGTGGACGCTCCCGGACCGCAGGGGCCGGCAGCAGTCCTTCCAGCACGGTCACCTGTACTGGAGCGCCGCCACCGGCGTCCAGCCCGTGATGAACGGCCCGATCCGCGACAGGTGGGCCTCGCTCGGCTGGGAGAACGGCGTCCTGGGCTATCCCGCGGCGGGCGTCGTGACGACGAGCGCCGGGAGCTCGCAGGAGTTCCAGGGCGGCACCGTCGCATGGACCGCGCAGGGCGGCCCCCAGGTCCTCCGGGGCAGCCTGCGGGACGCCTGGGTGGCCCTGCAGCGAGAGCGGTGAGCCCTCGGCTACCCCCTCGGCGGGCAGCGCACCGGTGCGGAGCCCGGTACCAGCTGGGCGGAGTTCACCGGCGGCGTGCTGTACCTGACGCCCGACGGTGCGATCCCGGTCCTGGGCGCCTTCGCCACGACGTGGACGGCCGAAGGCGGCGACGTCGGCCTCGGCCGGCCGATCTCGGCGGCAGTGGTGGAGGCCGACGGGGTGACGCGGCAGCACTTCACCAAGGGGGTCCTCGAGGCGGGCTCGGACGGCACGGTCCGCCTGCAGGTGGTCGTGGCTCGGTCCCAGCCCGACCCGATCCCCCTCCAGCCCGACGCGGAGGTCGTGACCGAGCCGCAGGCGCCGAGCACGGCGCACCGGACGCCGTCGGCCCCGACGCAGGAACAGGGGGCTGCCGAGGAGACCCAGACGCAGAGCACCCCGACGGCCACGACGGCTGTTCCCACCGAGGCTCCGGCCACGGCGGAGGCTCCCGCCACGGCGGAGGCTCCCGCTCAGGCGGAGCCGGACCGGGCCGGCACCGCCGCGCAGGACTGATCTCGGCCGGCTCGAGGGTCCGGCCCGAAAGGGGGACCGACGGCACCTGCGGACTACCGGGGCGTCGTGTCGGTGTCCACCATGGTTCGACGGCGGCGCAGACCGCAGGGCAGCCCGACCTCGCGGGGCACCGCGATCCTCGGCGCGCGTGCGTGCGAGCGCGCTGCGTGGGCATGATGCGGACAGCGTCCGCCCGTGCACCGCTGGGTCGCCGGGCGGGGGAGTCGTGGGAGAGGGGAACCGGCATGGCATCGGTGGACGACACGCGTGAGGTGGCCGGGGCGGCGGGGCCGCTGGACCTGCTGCTGACCCAGGCGGCGCAGGGGACGCTGCGCCGGCTGTCCCCGGGGAAGCCGGGGCTGAAGTTCCTGGGCGGGCTGGCCCGGCGTCCGGACAAGGTGGCCGCGCGGGCCCGGTCGCTGGCCGGCCAGCTGGTGCAGATCGCCGTCGGCACCTGCGAGCTGGCCCCCTCCAGCCGGGACCGGCGCTTCGCCGACCCGGCGTGGACGGAGAACCCGCTGCTGCGGCGGCTGGTGCAGGCCTACCTGGTCACGGGCGAGACCGCGCTGGGGCTGCTGCACGACGTCCCGCTGGAGTGGCGGGACGCCGAGCGGGTGCGCTTCGCCGGCACCAACCTCGTCGACGCGCTCGCGCCCAGCAACAACCCGCTGCTCAGCCCGGTCGCGTGGAAGGCCGTCATCGACACCGCGGGCGCCAACATCGTCCGCGGCCCGCGGAACCTGGTGCGCGACCTGGCCACCGCGCCGCGGGTGCCGACGATGGTGGACCCGAGCGCCTACGAGGTGGGCAGGGACCTGGCGGTCACGCCCGGGGCGGTGGTGCTGCGCACGCCGGTGTTCGAGCTGATCCAGTACCGGCCGACGACGCCGACCGTCCGGACGGTGCCGGTGGTCATCGTGCCGCCGACCATCAACAAGTACTACGTGCTCGACCTCGCGCCCGGGCGCAGCCTGGTCGAGCACCTCGTCGGCCAGGGCCAGCAGGTCTTCATGGTCTCCTGGCGCAACCCCCACGCCCGGCACCGCGACTGGGGCTTCGACACCTACATCACGGCCATCCTCGACGCCCTCGACGCGGTCGAGGAGATCTGCGGCGTCGAGGCCACGCACCTCATGGGCACCTGCTCGGGCGGCATCCTGGCCAGCATGACCTCCGCCGTCCTGGCGGCCACGGGCCGGCAGGACCGGCTGGCCAGCCTGAGCCTGCTGGTGACCGTGCTGGACCAGACCCGCGCCGGCCTGACCGGCGCGATGATGGACGAGGACACCGCCGCAGGGTCGGTCGAGGCCTCCCGGCGCGCCGGCTACCTCGACGGCCGCAAGCTGGCCGAGGTGTTCGCCTGGCTGCGGCCCAACGACCTCATCTGGAACTACTGGGTCAACAACTACCTGCAGGGCAAGCAGCCGCCGAAGTTCGACATCCTCTCCTGGAACTCCGACACCACGCGGATGACCGCCCAGCTGCACGCCGACTTCGTCGACGTCGCGCTGCACAACAAGCTGACCCGCCCCGGCAGCGTGACCGTGCTCGGCACCGAGGTGGACCTGAGCCAGGTCACCGTCGACTCCTACGTGCTGGCCGGGTCCGCGGACCACATCTGCCCGTGGCAGTCCTGCTACCGCAGCAGCCAGCTGCTCGGCGGCAAGATGCGCTTCGTGCTCTCCACCAACGGGCACATCGCGGCGCTGGTGAACCCGCCGGGCAACCCCAAGTCCAGTTACCGGGTCACCGACGACAACTCGGCCGCGGTCGAGGAGTGGGCCGACACCGCCCGCACCGAGAAGGGCTCCTGGTGGCCGGACTACTCCGCGTGGCTCGGGGAACGGTCGGGACCGGACAAGGACGCGCCCGAGCAGCTCGGCAGTGCCCGGTTCCGCGTCCGCGAGGACGCGCCGGGCAGCTACGTGCGGGACAAGTGACCGCCGGCACCCGGCTGGAGGGGACCTCCGTGGACCTGGCAGAGGGCATCGGCCACGCGCTGTCCACCGACTACTTCCAGCTGCGCGACGAGCTCTCACCGGAGCAGATGGACCACCTGCTGCGCACCCGGGCCTTCGTCGAGGACGAGGTGCTGCCGGTGATCAACGGCTACTGGGAGCGCGCGGAGTTCCCCCGGGAACTGGCCGGGAAGCTGGGCGCGGCGGGCCTGGTGGGCGACGGCATCGAGGGCTACGGCTGCCCGCCGATGGACGCGCTCTCCGCCGGCCTGGTGCACATGGAGCTCAACCGCGGCGACGGCAGCCTGGGCACCTTCCTCGGCGTCCAGGCGGGGCTGGCGATGAAGTCGATCGCCATGCTGGGCTCGGAGGAGCAGAAGCAGCGGTGGCTGCCACCGCTGGCCCGCTGCGAGGAGCTCGGTGCCTTCGCGCTCACCGAGCCCGAGCACGGCTCGGACTCGATCGCGCTGGAGACGTCGGCCCGCAGGGACGGCGACTCCTACGTGCTCGACGGGTCGAAGAAGTGGATCGGGAACGGCACCGTCGCCGACGTCGTCGTGGTCTGGGCCCGCGACACCGACGACGGGCAGGTCAAGGGCTTCCTCGTCGAGAAGGGGACGCCGGGCTACCGGGCGCGCCGGATCGAGGGGAAGGGCTCGCTGCGCGCGGTGTGGCAGGCCGAGATCGAGCTGGAGGACGTGCGCGTCCCGGCCGAGAACCACCTGCCCGGCTCGCGCAGCTTCAAGGACGCCGGCGCGGTGCTGGCGACCACCCGCGGCTCCTGCGCCTGGATGGCCCTCGGGCACGCCGTGGCCGGGTACGAGGCGGCGCTGACCTACGCCGGGCGCCGCAGGCAGTTCGGCAAGCGGTTGGTGGAGTTCCAGCTGATCCAGGAGCGACTGGTCGGGATGCTGGCCAAGGTCACCTCGATGCAGCTGTACTGCCGGCGGCTGGCCGACCTGGCGCTGGCCGGCCGGGTCGAGCCGACGCTGGCCGGGCTGGCCAAGGCGCACAACACCAGCACCGCCCGCGCCGTGCTCGCCGAGGCCCGCGACCTGATGGGCGGCAACGGGATCCTGCTGGACTTCCACGTCATCCGGCACATGGCCGACATCGAGTCGATCCACACCTTCGAGGGCACCGAGACCATCCAGACCCTCATCGTCGGCCGGGACATCACCGGCGCCTCGGCGTTCGCATGACGCCGGCGCAGGTCCGCACCATCCGGGTGGGGGAGGTGCGGCTGCGGACGTCGGTCCGCGGCTCGGGGCGGCCGCTGCTGCTCATCACCGGCCTGGGCGCCAGCCTGGAGCTGGCCGAGCCGTTCGAGCAGGAGCTCGTCGCCCGCGGCCGGCAGGTCATCAGCTTCGACGCGCCCGGCATCGGCGGCTCGACGCCGTACCGGAGCCCGCGGCGGATGCCGGGCCTGGTGCGGACCGTGACCGGGCTGCTGGACGCCCTCGGGCTCGACCGGGTCGACGTCTTCGGCGTCTCGCTCGGCGGCGTGGTGGCCCAGCAGCTGGCCCGCCAAGCGCCCGAGCGGGTTCGGGGCCTGGTGCTCGCGGCCACCGCCCCCGGGCTGGGTGGCATGCCGGGGGCGCCGTCGGCCCTGCTGGCGCTGACGACGCCGCGCCGCTACCGCGACCCCGAGCACTACCTGCAGATCGCCGGGCGCATCTACGGCGGCATGGCCCGCACCGACCCGCGCCGGCTGCTGCGCACGGTCATCGGCCGGGTGCGGCCTCCGTCGCTGGCCGGGTACGTCGGCCAGCTCTACGCGATCACCGGGTGGAGCAGCATGCCGTGGCTGCACACCCTCCGGCAGCCGACGCTGGTCCTGGCGGGGGACGACGACCCGATCATCCCGCTGGTCAACGGGCGGATCCTCGCCTGGCGCATCCCGAACGCCGCGCTGCACGTCGTCCGGGGCGGGGGACACCTGTTCATCCTCGAGCGCCCGGCCGAGATGGCCGGCCTGGTCACCGGGTTCCTCGACGGCGAGCCGGTGCCGGCGATGGTCGGAGTCGGTGCGTCCAGGCCGACAGCCCGCCCGCGCGGCGGAACCACAGCGCCTCGGTGACCGCGACCACCCGCCGGGTGGACTGCGTCTCGTAGGTGCTGATCCGCCGTCCGCACCTCCCGGTTCCCGCCAAGGTGCAACGCGTTTCCGGTCAGGGGACCAGGGCGAGCTTGCCGACGACCTCCCGCCGGGCCAGCAGCGTCAGGGCGCGCGCGGCCTCGTCGAGCGGGAGCCGGGTGGGCACCGGGGGCCGCAGCTCGCTGCGCGCGACGCGGCCGAGGACGTCGGCCACGAGCGCGGTCGCCGCGTCGGGCTGCGTCCGGGCCCAGTCGCCCCAGTCCACGCCGATGACGCTGCGGTTGCGCAGCAGGACGACGTTGGCCGGCAGCCGGGGGATCTCCCCGCCGGCGAACCCGAGTACGCAGAACCGGCCGTGGGCGGTGAGCGAGCGCAGCGCCGTCTCGGCCAGCGGGCCGCCGACCGGGTCGACGACGACGTCCGCCCCGCCGCCGGTCACCTCCCGGACGCGGTCCTTGAGGTCGGTGTAGTCGAGGACGACCTCGGCACCGGCGGCCTCGGCCGCGGCCCGCTTGGCCGCGCTGGAGGCGGCGGCGACCACCCGGGCACCGGCCGCGCGGGCGACGTCCACCGCGGCCAGGCCGATGGCCCCGCCCGCGCCCAGCACGAGGACCCACTCGCCGGGCTCGACGCGCACGCGGTGGGTCAGGGCGAAGGACATGGTGCTGTAGTTCTCGATCGCGGTGGCCGCGAGGTCCGGCGCCAGGCCCGGCGGCAGGGGGCACAGTGCGGAGGCACGGACCACGAGGTCGGTGGCGAACCCGCCACCGGCCATCGACAGCACGGCCACCGGGTCGCCGACCGCGGCGGTGTGGACGCCGGCACCGACGGCGCGCACCCGGCCGGCGACCGCGGACCCCGGCGTCCAGGGCAGCGGCGGCCGCACCTGGTAGCGCCCCTCCACCATCAGGCCGTCGACGAAGCTGACCGCCACGGCCTCGACGCCCACGACGACCTCGCCGGGCCCCGGTGCGGGGTCGGGTTCCTCGACGATCGACAGCCGGTCGACCGGACCGAACTCCCGACACACGATGCGTCGCACGCGTCCTCCCGATCGGCCGCTCCGAGGTCCTGCACCGCAGCAGACCACGGATCCGGGTGCTCGTCTGCCGCGGCGCTGCGCGCCGAGGCGTTCCCGCAGGAACGCGGCCAGGGTGCTCGGCTCGCACAGGCCCGCGCCGAGAGTCAGGGGAGCGGTGGCCGGGGTGGGCGCGGTCGGGCGCGCCCACCCCGGGTGCCTGCACAGGCCCGGCTCGAACGGGCAGCTCCCCTCCACGACGGACGCACGGGCCAGGCGTGGCAACCCGTGGGCCGAGGCTGTGGCCGAGGCCGTCGGGCCACCATCCCCGCCGGCGCCGTCGATGCCGGCACGGGCCTCCGGTCTCCGCCTCACCGTGTGCGGATCGAGCGGCTGGCTCAGCCCTCGTCCAGGAAGCGCAGGACGTCGGCCACCGGGTCCTGCTGACTGCGGCGGTCCCGGTCGGGACCGACCCCCCGCCAGAACGAGGACAACCGGTCCTCGGACCGAGCCCGCCAGCGTCGAGGCTGGCGGCGCGCACCGGTGAGGACCTCGACGGCGGCCGCGACCAGCAGCTGGTCCACCTGGCAGTGCGGCCAGGAGCCCGTGGACGGCTCAGCGGCGAGCTCCATGATCCGCCGGTGGGTGGTGTCGTCGGTGTCGAGCACGGCTCGCGCCAGGTCGTGCTCTTTATGCAGCCAGGGTTGTTCTGCGATGTCCTCACGACTGGCCACGATCACGGAACGACCATCGCACTGGTCGGGTCGCCCTGGAGTGCAGGTAGCGAGGACCCTCCGCCGGCCGAGGTCCCCTGGTAAGCCGTGCCTCGGGCCGGCCGGGTCCCTCCGCGCGGGGGCCGACGCGATCGACCAGCGACCACGGCGAGCACGTCTCAGCGGGGCGAGCATCACGCGGGCGACTGGTGCGGGCGGCCACCACGCCGACGACGGCCAGGACAACGGCGTCAAGGCGTACCGCGCTGCCGTGCCGACGGCCGGTGGGACTGGGCGCCCACACCGACACCCCCCGGCCGACCTGCGCGGGGTCGGCCTCGTTGCCGACCGCCTCCACGGCTCCGGCGCCGTCGCTGTGCGGCAGACCCGCGGAAGACCATCGGGTTGCCCAGCAACCCGCTGCGCTTCTCGGTGTCGCCCGGGTCGACCCTGGACAGGACAGTCGGACCGCACCTTGCCGAAACCGGGGTTGAGGGCGGGGAGTTCGCCGACCTGCAGCACGTCGGCCGACAGTCCCTGCCGCGCACACCAGGCCGTTGCGGGCCACTGTGCCCCGGCAACGGCCCGCGCACAGGCGGTCTGCGCAGCCGCCTCGGCAGGCGGGTCAAGCTGCGCAGAGGACGCGGTCGGACGTCGCCGGACGTCCCGCGGGAACAGTGGTCGAGGCGGGCGGCTTGACGACGTTCCCGCGGGAACGCTCGACGGCGATGACCCCGACGCCCCTGGCGCCGGCCCGTCTGGCCACGGATACGACCGCATGTCCCTGAGCGGCCCATTTAGGGACACAGGTGCGGCCTCATCGACGTTGCGCGCAGCCACCGATCCGAGGAGCCTCCCCGGCGTGACTATCCGGTGGTTCACCGATCGGGACCGGCAGGACATGCGCGACGCGCAGGAGGAGCGCCGGGTCCTCGATGAGCTGGAGCTGAAGTACGCGACGGAGGCTTCGGTAGAGGTGACTGCCGAGCAGATCCGACTGATCGAGAACCTGCAGATCGACCCGTACCGGCGCAGCTAGCGCTGTGAACGGTCAGGAGATGTCCACGCTGGCCCGGACAGCGATGTCCCGAGTTCGGACAGCGATGTCCCGGACGTGGCCAGCGGGACATTCCGACTAGCTCACCACGTTCCCGGCCCGGCTCTGCTCTGCAGAGCCGGGCCGGTGGCGTTCGGGGACCTTTCGCGGTGGCTGCCCCCGCGGCGGTTCACGCACCCACGCGCGGGGAGGCTGCGCGACCATCGCTTCTCTTGCACCATCCCATGGGATGGTAGAAGGATGGCCTCGGAGGGAGGGCGCAGGTGGCCGAAGTCGACAAGACCGAGAAGATCACCATCAACATCGGGCTCGTGGACCTCGGCCAGATCGACCTGCTCGTCAACGAGGGCTTCTACGCCAACCGCACGGACTTCATCCGCACGGCGATCCGGCGCCAGCTCGAGAGCCGGGCCGCCACGCTCGACGACACGGTCGCGCGCCGGACGTTGACGCTGGGCGTCCAGCACCTCAGTCGGCGCGATCTCGAGGCGCTCCGGGATGCGGGCCAGACCATCGAACTCAGGGTCCTCGGGCTCGCGACCGTCGCTGACGACGTCACCCCCGAGCTGGCTCTGGCGACGATCGCCTCCGTCGAGGTCCTCGGCGCCTTCCGTGCCCCACGGGCGGTGAAGGCCGCCCTCGCGCCCCGCACGACGTGAACAGCCGCAACACCTGAGCGCCGCTGCGTCTGCCAGCCGGGCGGAGCAGCAAGCGTTGCACGGCACCGGCCGACCGGTCTGCGCCGACATCCCACACCCCCGAAGGGGCTCCCATGGATGACGATCGTGGTCCTGGCATGTCCGAAGCACTGAGGCTGACCCGTGCGGGCCAGCTGAACGAGGCGTTCGCCGTCCTGCAGCGAACCCTCGGCGCCGCGCCCATCGTCCCGACCTCTGGGCCGGAGGGCACCCGCTCGGGGTTCTCGGGACTGCTGCTCCCAGGACACCCGGGGGTGCCGAACGCCGACGCCCTGCTGGACGGGCTCCGCGCGGCGCTGCCTGCACACCGGCGCGCGGGCCTGCGCAGCGTGCTCGCGGACCTGCTGGGCCGCGGGCCCACCGTCGACCGGGGGCCGGCACGTCCCGACATCGCCGCAGCGGCCGCCGCGCCCGGCGGCGAGATCCGCCACCTCAGTCACACCGAGCCTGCCGGGACCCGGGCGTACGACCTGTACACACCCACCCGCTACTCCGGCGCGCCGCTGCCGCTGATCGTCATGTTGCACGGCGGCAGGCAGGACGCCGTTGACTTCGCCGCCGGCACCCGGATGAACGACCTCGCCGAGCAGCACGCCTTTCTCGTCGCCTACCCCGAGCAGTCCGGTTCGGTCAACAGCGGCGGCTATTGGAACTGGTTCTCCCGGGCCGATCAGCAGGCCGATACCGGGGAGCCGTCGATCATCGCCGGCATCACGCGACAGCTCATCTCCGACCACGCGGTCGACCCGGGACGGGTCTACGTCGCGGGGCTGTCCGCCGGCGGCGCAATGGCGGCCGTGATGGCCGCAACCTACCCAGACCTCTACGCCGCGGTGGGGGTCCACTCAGGCATTGCCTACGGCGTTGCCCACGACGTCGCCTCGGCGTTCGTCGCCATGCGGATGGGGGGCTCCCCGGCGGCGGGCGGCAAGGCACCGTTGATCGTGTTCCACGGCGACCGGGACGGGATCGTGGCCCCGGTGAACGCCGATAACCTCGTCGCCGCTCGGCTCGTTACGGCTGAGATCTCGATGGCGGAGACGACGCATCTGGACGCGGGAAACCGCCACGCCTGCACGAAGACTATCTACACCGACGGCCACGGTGCCGTCCTCGCCGAGTCTTGGACGGTGCACGGCGGCGGCCACGCGTGGTACGGCGGCAGCCCGGTCGGGTCCTACACAGATCCGATGGGTCCCGACGCGTCCGCCGAGATGGTCAGGTTCTTCCTCGCGCAGAGCCTCGGGTCCTGACTGGTACGCCTGGGGTGTTCCGTGGCCGTCAGAGTGGACAACGGATGACCGTTGAGAAGCGCACCAGGCGGCATCACCACACGAGGCTAGCTTCGCCGACCGTCACGGTGTCACTGAGGCCGCCTTGAGGGCGAGGCGCCTCGAGCTGGCGCAGCCGGACGGCATTCCCTTCCCCTGATAAGTCGTACTCGCCCGCGTCCGCACGTGGCCCTGGGTTCCCGCGGCGCTCGGTCAAGTCGGTTCAGCGCAGTCGCACCGGGAGGTGGGTCAGGCCGCGCATGAGGATGCTCTGCCGCCAGGTCAGCTCGGCGGGATCGACGGCGAGGGCCAGGTCGGGGAAGCGGTCGAGCAGGGTGCGGAACGCGACCTCGCCCTCGAGCCGGGCCAGCGGCGCGCCGAGGCAGTGGTGGATGCCGTGCCCGAAGGCGAGGTGGCCGGCGTCGCGGTGCAGGTCCAGCTCGTCGGGGTCGGCGTAGTGCTCCGGGTCGCGGTTGGCCGACGCGGGCGACACCAGCACCACCTCGCCGGCGGGGATGGCGGTGCCGCCGATCTCGACCGGCGCGGTGGTGTGCCGGAACGTGGCCAGGTTGACCGGGCCGTCCAGGCGCAGCAGCTCCTCGACCGCGGCCGGCACCAGGCCGGGGTCGGCGCGCAGCTCGGCGAGCCGGTCGGGACGGCGCAGCAGCGCCAGCACGCCGTTGCCGATGAGGTTCACCGTCGTCTCGTGGCCGGCGACCAGCAGCAGGAAGGCCATGGACACCGTCTCGTCGGCCGAGAGCCGGTCGGCGTCCTCGGAGGCGGCGACGATCGCCGACAGCACGTCGTCGGCCGGGTGCGCCCGCTTCTGCGCCACCAGGTCGGTCAGGTACACGGCCATCGACATCCCGGCGGCGGCGCGCGCGTCGACCGCGCCGTCGGAGGCCAGCAGCGTGTTCGACCAGCGGCGGAACGACGTCCGCTCGCCCTCGGGCACGCCCAGCAGCTCGCAGATGACGCCCATCGGCAGCGGGAAGGCGAAGGCGTCGATCAGGTCCACCTCCGCCGGCCCGGCGGCCATCCGGTCGGCGAGCCGGCCGGCGATCGACTCGATCCGCGGGCGCAGCGCGGCGATGGCCCGCACCGTGAAGGCCCGGCTGACCAGCTTGCGCAGCCGCGTGTGGTCGGGCGGGTCGGTGCTGAGCATGTGCCGGTTGAGCTCCTGGGCGAACACCGCCTGCGCCCCCGGCGGCAGCGGCTTGCGCTCCAGCACCCGGGCGAACCCGTCGGCGTCCTTGGCCAGCCGCGGGTCGGTGAGCGCCGCCCGGACGTCGTCGTACCGGGTCACCAGCCAGACCGGCATGCCGACCGGGGTCACCGCCCGCGCCACCGGCTCCTCGACGCGCAGCCGCGCGTAGAGCGCGTGCGGATCGGCGAAGAAGGCCGCGTCGAGCGGGACGACCGGGGCGGCGAGGTCCATCGCCCGAGGCTGTCGGGACGAGCCCGCCCGCACCAGGTCCGGAGGTCCCCGGGGGAGTCAGCCGGCCACCGGGCTGCGTCGGGCGAACGGCGGCGCGTGCTCGGGCCGCAGCCCCACCCCGATCAGGTATGCCGGGACGACGGAGAGCTGGGGGAACCGGTGCAGCAGTGCCAGCACCGGCTTCGGCGGACCCGCCCGCCGGCCCTCGACGAGCGGCGCCACCAGCGCGCGGTGCAGCGCCCGCTGCAGGGTCTGCACGGCCACGGTCGGCAGGATCCGGCGGGCGCGCACGGCGGCCAGGTCGGAGGGGCCCACGGCCCCGTTCCGGAGTGGTTCGGCCAGCAGGGTGGCGGCGGCCACGGCGTCCTGGACGGCGAGGTTGATCCCGACCCCGCCCACCGGCGACATCGCGTGCGCGGCGTCCCCGATGCACAGCAGCCCGTCGACGTGCCACTGCACCAGCCGGTCGACCCGCACGTCGAGGTGCTTGACGTCGTCCATCGAGCGCAGCGTGTCCATCCGGTCCCGGAACTCCGGGACCAGCTCGGCGACGTCCGCGCGGAACGCCTCGATGCCGCGGGCCCGCAGCTGCGCGTCGGTACCCTTGCGCCCGATGTAGGCGACCTGCAGGAACGTCTCGCGCGGGATGACGACGGCGAACCGGCCGGGGGCCGCCTTCGGCGCCAGCGCGGCCGGGCGGTCGCCGGGCAGCCGGGGGACCCGGAACCACCAGGCGTCGATGGGGACGGCGAACTCCCTCGGCCGCAGCCCCGCCTGCCGCCGCGCCAGCGAGTGACGCCCGTCGCAGGCCACGGTGAGGTCGGCGCGGATCTCGCCGGTGACGCCGTCCGCCGTCCGGTAGCGCACGCCGCGGACCCGGCCGTCCTCGCGGACCAGCTCGGTCATCTCGGTCGACATCCGCAGCGTGAACGTCGCTCCCGCCGGCCGGCGTCGGCCAGCAGATCCAGCAGGTCCCACTGCGGCGTCATCGCGATGTAGGGGTAGGGGACGGGCAGCCGGCGGAAGTCCCCGACGGTCACCGTGCCGCCGTCGCCCGTGGGGAAGACGACCTGCTCCAGCTTCGTGTGCGGCAGCCGGGCGAACTCCTCGGCGAGGCCCAGCTCGTCGAGCAGCTGCAGCGTCGAGGGGTGCACGGTGTCGCCGCGGAAGTCGCGGAGGAAGTCGGCGTGCTTCTCCAGCACGGTCACCTCGACGCCGGCGCGGGCCATCAGCAGGCCCAGCACCATGCCGGCGGGACCGCCGCCTACGACCAGACACGTGGTGCGCTCGGCCATGGTCGGTCTCCCTCGCAGGCGGTCCCTGTGCCGGCCCAGTCTCCTGCGCCGCTGGGGTGCGGCACCACGGGTCGGCGCGCGCGGCCCGTGGTGCCGGTGCATCGCCGGTCAACCGAGCTGCGTGGTGATCTCGATGGCTCCCCTCAGGCTCCGCGCCACGGGGCAGCCGTCGGCGTGGACGGCCAGCACCCGCTGGACCTTCTCGGCGTCCTGGTCCGCGACGTCCAACCCCGTGTAGGTCACCGCGATGCGCTTGAGCACCAGGACCTTGCCTTCCAGTTCGACCTCACCGCGCGCGTGCCCCACCAGACCGGTGGGGTCGATCCGCCGGGCCGTCAGGGCCCCGGCGAACGTCCCGGTGAGCTAACCGAGAGCCGCGCCGACCACGTGGTCGATCGTGCTGGCGTGGCTCGGGGCCCCACCCGGCTCCATCCCGTAGTGCTCGGCGATGGCCCCGTGCATGCCGTACACGATGGGCTCCTCCTCGCCCGGCAGGTAGGCCGCCCGGAGCGGTCCCCCCAGCCGTTCGACGCGGACCTCTGACACGTATGCGATCTCGGACACCGGTCCTCCTGATCTCGTCGGTGGTGGTCGTCGGGCTTTCCCCGCCGTGGCGGATCGGACACACGCCGGCGGGGACGACCCGCGGGGCGGTCTGCCGGCACGGCCGCGGCGCGCCGGGTCGGGTCTGGTCGGGCTAGGGTCGCGGCGTGCAGCTGCCCGACGGACTGGTCGCCGTCGTCAAGCGGGACTGCCCGACCTGCGTCCTGGTCGAACCGGTGCTGCGCGGGCTCGGTGCCGCGGTGTGGTGCCAGGACGACCCCACCTGGTTCGACCACGACGACACCGACCTCGAGTTCTCCTACCGCCTCGGGATCGAGACGGTCCCGACCCTGCTGCGGGTGGCGGACGGCGCGGAGACGGCCCGGGCGGTCGGCTGGAGCCGCGAGCAGTGGGAGCTCCTGACCGGCGTGGCCGGCCTGGGGGAGGGGCTGCCGGAGCACCGGCCGGGCTGCGGGTCCCTGTCGGTCGACCCGTCGCAGGTCGACGCGCTCGAGGCGCGGTACGGGGACGGGCTGGCCAGCCGCCGGGTGGAGCTGGCCGACCTGGAGGACGAGCACGAGGCGCTGTTCGACCGTGGCTGGACCGACGGGCTGCCCGTCGTCCCGCCGACCCCGGAGCGGGTGCTGCGCATGCTGCGCGGCACGACCCGGGACCCCGGCGAGGTGGTCGCGGTCGTCCCGCCGGACCTCGTGCCGTGCACCGTCGAGAAGGTCGCGGTCAACGCGGTGATGGCCGGCTGCCTGCCCGAGCACCTGCCGGTCGTCCTGGCGGCGCTGGAGGCGGCGTCCGCGGAGGAGTTCGCGCTGCACGGGCTGCTGGCGACCACCTACTTCGCCGGCCCGGTCGTGGTCGTCAACGGGCCGGTCGCCGGACGGACCGGGATGAACAGCGGGGTCAACGTCCTCGGGCAGGGCAACCGCGCCAACGCCACGATCGGCCGGGCGCTGCAACTGGTCGTGCGCAACGTCGGTGGCGGCCGTCCCGGCGAGGTGGACCGGGCCACCCTCGGGAACCCGGGGAAGTACACCTTCTGCTTCGCCGAGCGGGAGCAGGACAGCCCGTTCGCCCCGCTGGCGGCCGACCGTGGGGTGCCCGGGGACGCGGTGACCGTCTTCGCCGGGTCCGGGGTGCAGCCGGTGGTCGACCAGCTCAGCCGGGATCCGGAGTCGCTCGCCCGCAGCTTCGCGGTCTGCCTGCGCGTCAACGCGCACCCGAAGCTGCCGATGGCCTTCGACGCGATGCTCGTCGTCTCCCCGGAGCACGGCCGGGTCTTCCGGGAGGCGAGCTGGGACCGCGCCCGACTGCTGGCCGAGCTCGACGGGCTGCTGCGGATGCCGGCCGGCGAGCTGGTGCGGGGGGCCGGCGGCATGGCCGAGGGCCTGCCGCCCGGGACCGCCGCCGACGAGTTGCCGAAGTTCCGGCCCGGTGGCCTGCTGGTGATCCATGCCGGCGGCGACGCCGGGTTGTTCAGTGCGGTCGTCGGTGGCTGGGTCGCCGGCGAGACCGGGAGTGCTCCGGTGACACGGGAGGTACGGGCGTGAGGACGGTCCTCGATCCCACGGGTGAGCGCCGGGCGCCGGCCCGGGCGCTGCTGCCGCGCCCGGCGTCGCTGCGGGGCCGCACGGTGGGCCTGCTCGACATCAGCAAGGCGCGTGGCGACGTCGTCCTGGACCGGCTGGAGGAGCTGCTGCGCGAGGACGGCGTGACGGTGCGCCGCTACCGGAAGCCCACGTTCGCGCGGATCGCCCCGGTGGACCTGCGGCACGAGATCACCGAGCAGTGCGAGGTGGTGATCGAGGCGCTGGCCGACTAGGGCTCGTGCACGTCGTGCAGTGTGCACGACATCGCCGACCTGGAGCGCCGGGGCGTGGTGGGGGTCTTTCTCGCCAGTGCCGCCTTCGCCGACGCCGCCCGGGTGCAGGGCGCGGCGCTGGGCTTCCCGGCGCCCCACGTGCTGGTGCCGCACCCGGTGCAGGACCGCACGGACGCCGAGCTGCGTGCGGTCGCCGAGGAGGCCTACCCGGCGATGCTGGCGGCGCTGACCGCGCCGGCCTTGTCGGCCTGACACCGGGCTCCCGGCGTCCGACCGACGGTCCCCGGCCGGTCAGGGCTTGACGGCGAGCACCGGGCGGTCGGCGTCGAGCAGGATCCGCTGCGCGGTGCTGCCCATGAGCAGCTTGCCCACCGGCGAGCGCCGGCGCAGGCCGATGACGATCACCGCGGCGTCGACCGCCCCGGCGGTGCGCACCACCTCGTCGGCGACGTCCCCGGTGTGCGGCTCCTGGTGCACCTCGACGTCGACGCCGGCGGCCGACGCCCGGGCCACGAGGTCCCGGACGACGTCCTCGCCGGCCATGGCCGCGCTGACCGGGGCGCCCTCCCGCGGGGTGTTGAGCAGGACCAGCCGGGTGCCGCGGCGGGCGGCCTCCTCGACCGCCGCGGCGAAGGCGGCGTCCCCCTCGGGCGTCGGGACGTAGGCGACGAGGACGGTCACACGAGCTCCTTGGTGGTGTGGGCGTCGGCGGTGTCGGGCGCGGGTGCTCGTCGCGCCGCTGACCACGCCGGTCGTCCTCGGGTGCGCGCTGGGCGTGCTGGTCGCCGCGACCGGGGTGCGGCTGCCGGCGCTGGTGCTGCAGCCGGTGGAGCTCACCGCAGGGCTGGCCGTGCCCGCGGCGCTGCTCGCCTACGGGATGAGCCTGCACGGCGCGCCGCGGCCGGCGGCCGGGGAGGGCAAGGGGCCGGTGTGGCTGGCGGTGGCGCTCAAGACGCTGGGGCAGCCCGCGCTGGCCTACGCGCTCGGCCGCTGGGTCGCCGGCCTCGACGGGGTGGCGCTGCTGGCGGTCACGGTGACCTCCGCGCTGCCGACCGCGCAGAACGTCTTCGTCTACGCCGCCACCCACGACCGGGGCACGCTGCTCGCCCGGGACGTCGTCCTGCTCAGCACCGTGCTGTCGGTCCCGGTGCTCGTCGGCATCGCACTGCTGCGGGCTGAGCCCGCGCGGTCACCAGCGCAGCGGGTCGACCAGTCGGGACTGCGCCGTGCGGCAGGCCCGGCAGTTGCCCCACGTGACGATGGCCAGCGGCGTGGTCGGCGAACCGCACTCCGGGCAGTCGACGGGCTCCCCCGATCGGCTGCGGGCCTCGGTGATCTCGCGGGACCGTTCCTCGTGGATCTTCTCGTCGCCCCGGCAGGGGCAGCCCAGATGGGCTTCGGCGCAGCGTCCATGGTGTGTGGGGATGGGGCCTCCTCGTTCCGGGGGTCCACGCTACGCGGCGACACCCTCCGTGAGGGTCGACGGCGCGGGGCCGCGGGTCAGCGCTTGCGGCGGCTGACCCGCAGGACCATCCCGTCGTTGCCGGCGAGCACCACCAGCGTGCCGCGGCGGAACAGGGTCCGCGTGGGCTGGTCGGGGCGCGGCGAGACGTCGTCGGGCGCGTCGAGGCAGCGCTGCACGTCGGCGTCGGTGATCCCCATGCCGGTCGCGGCCTCCCGGGCGCCGCGGGTCATCCGCAGCGCGGAGGCCTGCTGCCGGTCGCGCGGCGGGGGGCCTGCCGAGTGGATCGGAACGGTGGGGTCCGCCACGTCCGCGGCGGTCTCGTCGGGGTCGTACCCCGTGGACGGGGGCGCGAGGAAGGTGAGAGCGGGTGCGCTCATGCAGGTGTCCAGACTCGAGGGCGGGGACCGGAGGTCGCTCCGCGGTGGTGGGCGCCGGTCGGCGCCACGGGCCCGGGCGCGTGTCGCGCTGCCGTCGGGCGGTGGTCGATGGAGCGAACACCGAGCGTGCTCGCGACGGCCACGCTACGCGCTCGACGTCGCCGCCGCTGGACGTGACCGATGGACACCGCGCCGTGCTGCCCCGCTCATCCGGCCGGTCCTGCTTCACCCGGCCGACGCCAGGCCGGCCTCGACCTCGAGGTGGCGGACGAAGTCCCGATGCCCCATGAGGACGCTGACGACGTATCCGACGTCCATGCGCTCGCCGTTGACGTGCATCGCGTCCGGCAGCGCGGGGCTCCCGTCGAGACCGAGGATGCCACCGACCGTGGCCGGCGCAGCGGGTGTCACGGGAGCCGACCGCACACGACGCGCGATCCCGGAGCGACGTCCCGGCCCGACCGGCCCGGTGGACCTCTGGGGCCGACGATCCACCGGGCGGCGGCCGGCCGCCGGAGCCGGCGGCCCGGCCGACCCCCGCGGGGTGTCGGGGCGGCGGGCAGCGTGCTGATCGATGGGGTGGACGCCGACGAAGGCATCGGCGGTGTCCGGCTCGGCTCTGCCGGCGGGGTCCGGGAGGCCGGTGGTGAAGGCGGCGTCGGACGGCCCCCACACCCGGCGGCCGTCCGGGGCGGTGACGACGAGTCGGCCGTCGCGATGGGTCATGACGAGCTCCAGGTCGTGGACCACGCCGTGGTCGGCATCGCAGAGCAGCACCAGGTTGGCCAGGTCGGTCCGGCCGCCGTGCCGCCAGTGCCGCATGTGGTGGGCGTGCAGCCGCTCGATGCGGGTCTCGGGGCAGCCGGGGCGGGCGCAGCCGCCGTCGCGGCGCAGCAGCGCCAGCCGCTGAGCGGCGGTGGCCCGGCGTCTCCTCCGGCCGACGGCGAGCGGCTCCCGGTCCCGCTCGAGCATGGTGACCACGGTGGCCTCGCAGAGCATGCGCCGCACCTGAGCAGGGTGCAGGGCCGGTCCGCCCTCGAGGTAGGCGCGACCGGCGGCGGTGTCGTCGTCCAGCAGCGCGGCGTCGACGTGCACGACGACCTCCCGGCGCGGCGGGTCACCCGTCCGACGATCAGTGCGCACCGCCGCACGGGCGAGCTGGCGGAGCGCGGCGCACCGGCGGGCGGCGGTCACCCCGGACGGCTCCTCTGCCGAGCAGTCGTCCGTGTCCTCGGTCGGGGCCCTCCCGGCGGCGCCTGCCGACCGCTTGCGCGCTGCGCGGTCGCGGCGAGCTGCCCGCTCGGCCAGCGAGTCGACGGAGGCCAGCAGGTCCGCGCCCTCCTCGGCGGGCACCCGAACCTGGAGGACGAGCATGCCGGCCTCGTCGGTCCACGTGTCGAACCGCCGCCGTTCGGCGACCGTGCCGTCGTCCACCGCGTCGGCGCGTCGCCACTGCCGCACCACCCGCTCGGTCTGCGAGGCGGTGGCCTCGAGCGCGAAGTCGAGCAGCGCCGCCTCGGTCCCGGGCTCGGCCACCCGCGTCAGCGCGCGCACCTTGGAGTAGGACAGTCGCCCGGTGGCGAACGCCTCGCCGATGAGTGGTAGCCGGGGCAGGGCGCGGGCGACCCGCACGTGCTCCCGCGCCGTGCCGGGACCCATGCCGCACTGCCAGGCCAGCCAGTGCGCGCACGAGCAGATGCCGTATTCACCCCAGCCCTGCCGCCGGTCGAACTCCGCGACCAGGCAGAGCCACGCCGCCGTCGCGGCGGCCAGCCGCACCGCCCCGGCCGTGATCTCCCGTGCCAGCTGCGCCACGGTCAACCCGGACGCGAGATCTCCACTCGAACCCATGTTCGGACCGTAGAGCTGGGTGGTGACAGAACCGCAGGTCGTGTGGGGCATGGGGTGGGAGCTGTCCCGCCAGGATCGGTGTCGGCGGGCGGGTTGGCCGAACCGTGAGGTGGCCGACGTTCCCGCGGGAACGCGGTGCAGACGAGTGGAGCAAGACGGCCGGGGACCGGTGGCGGGGGGCGTGCCCCGGCGGGAACGCGGCCTGCTCAGGCGGAGGGGACACGACTGGAAGACCGGTGACGCAAGGGCGTTCCCGCGGGAACGTGCTGTCGGCGCGCGCACGGAGACGGCCGGGGGACCGGTGCCGCGAGGGGCGTTCCCGCGGGAACGCGGCGCGGTCAACGGGTGCGAGGCGAGGGCATGGGCCTGCCCAGGGGCCAGGTGGTGTGCGGCGGTGGGGGGTGCCGTGGGGTGGGCCGGCGTTCCCGCGGGAACGTGCTGTCGGCGAGCGCAGGGAGACGGCCGGGGGACCGGTGACCTGAGGGGCGTTCCCGCGGGAACGCGGCGCGGTCAACGGGTGCGAGGCGAGGGCACCGGGCTGCCGATGGGGCGAGGTGGTGTGCGGTGCTGGTGGTGCCGTGAGGTGGACCGGCGTTCCCGCGGGAACGCGGTGCGGTCGGGCGCAGGGACACAGCTGGGGGACCGGTGACGCGAGGGCGTTTCCGCGGGAACGTGCTGCCGGTGAGCGCAGGGAGACGGCCGAGGGACCGCCCGCTGACCTGAGGGGCGTTTCCGCGGGAACGCGTTGCGGTTCACGGGAGTGAGGCGAGGCCACCGGCCTGCCGGGGCGGGGCGTTGGGCGGCACCAGGGGCGCCATGAGGCGGACGGACGTTCACGCCGTCCCCCACGCCGTGCAGCGGCTCGTCGCCCACGTCTGTCTCACCGGCCGGGTGGCGGTCGCCGGGCAGCTGTGGAGCGACGCCCGCGAGCAGCAGGCGCAGACGAGCCGGCGGTCGGCGCTGTGGCGGCTGCACCGGATGGCACCGGGACTGTTCGACACCGCCGGAGGCGCGCTCGCGCCCGCCCCGGGCGTGCGCGTCGACGTGGGTGACCTCTCCGCGTGGGCGGCCCGGACCCCGGCACCCGCCCTGGACGACATGGTCCTGCCATCCGCGGAGCTGCGGGGCGACCTGCTGCCCGGCTGGCGCGACAACTGGTTGCTCATTGAGAGGGAACGGCTGCGGCCGCTGCGGCTGTACGCGCTGGAGACCCTCGCGGGCGAGGCGGTGGAGGCGGCCCGCTCCGCCGTGCGGGCGAGCTGCTGCGGGAGAGCGCGTACCGCCTGCTCGTGCGGGTCCACCTGGCCGAGGGCGACGTGGCCGCCGCCGTCGGCACCTACCGGCAGTTGCGCACGATGCTGCGCGGCGAGCTGGGGCTCGAGCCGACCGACCGGTTGACCCGGCCGGTGGCGCACCTCGGCGAAGGACGGCGGGTGGCGTCCTGAGGAAACTCCCGACGGCGGTGTATCAGGCGGGCCGGCGCCGACTCTGTCCGGTGTGGGGTCGGGCCCGGCCACGGTGACGAGGGGGGTGGCCGGACCCGCCCGCCCGGCACCTGAGAGCCGCAGGAGGTCGTCGATGACCACGCAGCCGCCCGACCCCGCGCGCCCGTGCCGCGAGGTCGCCTACGGGGAGCTGCTCAGCGGACTGCGCCGCTTCCTCCGGACCGAGGGCCGGCGCTACCTGGACGACCCGAACATCGCCTCGATCGGCCTCGGCTACCGGGCGGTCGAGGGCCGGGGGACCGGGGAGCTGGTGGTGCAGTTCACCGTGTTGGAGACGTGTGCCGTGCCGGAGACCGTGACCCTCGCCGGCGTCCGCGTGCCGACCGACGTGCGGGAACGCCGCGCCCAGCCGGCCCCGGCCGCGCCGGCCGCCCCAGCCCGCCCGGACCACTCGGACCGCTCGGGCCGCCCGGATCCCGCGGAGCGCCGGGGCCCGACCGGGCTCCGGACCCGGTGAGGAGGGGCCGTGCCCAAGCGGCTCGTGCTGTGCTGTGACGGCACCTGGAACACCGCCGACCAGCGGCGCGACGACCGGCCGTGCCCGACCGACGTCACCAAGGTCGCGCTCGGCATCGCGGACGTGGACGCCGCCGGCGTCGAGCAGCGGGTCTGCTACCAGCCGGGTCCGGTGGCCAGGGCCGGGGAGCGCCTGCGCGGCGGGGCGTTCGGCGCGGGGCTCCACGACACCCAGCTGAGCCGCAGTGTCGACGCCGCCTCCCAGGCGCTGGCGATCGACGAGCAGCACACCTCCTTCGCCCCGGCCGTCTGGCAGCTCCACCCGGACGCCGGGCGCCAGGAGGTCGAGCAGGTGTGGTCCAGCGGCGTGCACTGCGACGTCGGCGGCGGCCACCCCGACTCCCGGCCCGCCGACACCGCGCTGCTGTGGATGGGTCAGCCGGCGCAACGGGCCGGCCTGGCGTTCCGGGACGACGCCTCCGCCCGGCCGGGGCGGGGCGGACCCGACGGGTACGACGGGTGCGACGGGTGCGACGGGTGCGACGGCCGGACCTCCCCGGTCGACCCGGACCCCCGTGGCCGGCTGCACCGCTCCCGCAGGGGCCTCTTCCGGCTCCGCCGGCCGCACTCCCGGCCCATCGGGGCAGCGCACCCGGCCACCGAGTCCGTCGCGGACACCGCGGTCGTGCGCCACCGCGACGCCGGCACGGCCCACGCACCGAGGCGGCTCGGGACCCACCGGCGCACCGCTCCGCGGACGACGCAGGTCCCCCTGGACCGGCCGCCACCGGCGCCGGTGCGCCCGTCCGGCCGTCGGGCGGGCGCACCGTCCGCGGTCCCGACGGCCGGCCCGCCGTCCTGAGCGCAACCGTCGGGTACGCAGACGGCGGCGAGCGCGCGCCTCACATGGACCGGCTCTCCCGGTATCTTCAGGCCCCTGCCCGTCCTCTGTCCGGGGTGGACCGTCAACCCCCTCTGCGGGACGCTCTGCGCCCCTCGATGGCAGGAGGTGGCACGCATGCTCGGAGACGACGACGTCGCCCGGCTGGTCGCGGCCGCGTCGCACGGCGACCAGGGGGCCTGGAACGCCATCGTCGACCGGTACCTGCCGCTCGTGTACTCGGTGACGCGCGCCTACCGGCTCTCCCGGAGCGACGCCGAGGACGTCAACCAGACGGTGTGGCTGCGCCTGGTGGAACACCTCGACCAGCTCCGCGAGCCGCGCGCCCTGCCCCGGTGGATCCTGACGACGGCCCAGCACGAGTGCAGCCGCCTGACCAAGGCCGGCCGCCGGGAGCAGCCCGTCGACCCGCAGACGGACCGCGCCCTCGGCGGCGCGGTCGACGACGACGTCGTCGAGGCCGACCTGCTCCGGGCGGAGCGGCAGCAGTCACTGCGGGACGGCCTGGCGCAGCTGCGCCCGGCGGACCGCCGTCTGCTGCTGCTCCTGACGGAGGACCCGCCGCGGAGCTACCGCGAGATCTCCGCCCTCACGGGCATGCCGGTCGGCAGCATCGGCCCGACCCGGGCCCGGTGCCTCGAGCGGCTGCGGGACACCCCTGCCGTGCGGGCCCTGCTCGCGGGAGAGTCTCCGGCAGCCCACACGGGAGGGGACCGGGATGAGCGCCAACCCACGCCACAACGGCGATGACCCGCTGCTCGCCGAGCTGGCGGAGGCCCAGGACGCGGCACGGGCCGTACCCGAGAGCATGCGGGTGGCGGCCCGGGCGGCGTTCGCCTGGAGGACGGTGGACGAGGAGCTCGAGCTGCTCGTCCTCGCGCACGACTCGGCGCTCGCGGCGGGCCCGGCCGGGGTCCGCGACGTCCCCTCGGACGGCCCGCGCGCGCTGACCTTCCAGGGCGCCGCGCTGTCCGTGGAGATCGAGGTGGGTGCCGACGTCATGGGCCAGCTCGTCCCGCCGCAGCCCGGCCGGGTGACCCTGTCGGGCACGCGGGAGGTCCTGGCGGAGACGGCGGCCGACGCGCTGGGGTGCTTCCGGCTGCCGCGGCCGGAGGGCGGACCGGTCCGGTTGGTGTGCCGGACGGACGACGCCGCGGTCACCACCGGGTGGATCCGGCTGTAGTGGCGACCCGGACCGGCCTCCCGACCGGCACGGGCGTCCACGAGGAGGTGGGATCGGCGAGCCTGCACCAGGCGGAGGAGGCGCTGCGGCTGGCCGAGGCCGATCCGGGCCGGGCCGTGGCCGTGGCGGCCGAGGCGGTGCGGGCGGCCCGCTCCGCACGCGACCTGCACGCCGTGTCGGTCGCCGAACGGGCCCTCGGCATCGCGGCCCTGCACCAGGAGGACCTCGACGCCGCGATGCGGCACCTGCGGGCGGCGATCGCCTCCGGCCGACGGGCGGGAGCGGCCGGCCTCGTCGCCGAGGCCCGGATCAGGTACGC
The DNA here is from genome assembly GCF_002802985.1 of Geodermatophilus chilensis. Classification (GTDB taxonomy): domain Bacteria; phylum Actinomycetota; class Actinomycetes; order Mycobacteriales; family Geodermatophilaceae; genus Geodermatophilus; species Geodermatophilus chilensis. The sequence continues at coordinate 29,491 of NZ_NVPT01000035.1, forward strand.
CTTCGCGGTCAGCGTCCGGGGCCGGCCGGACCAGGCGCTGCGGGAGCTCGACGACGTCCTCACCTCCGCCGTCCCCGGGCACCAGCGGGCCCGTGCGACCGCCCAGCGCGGCGCCGTGCTGCACCAGCTCGGACGGCTCGACGAGGCGCTGGGCTGCTACCAGCGGGCCGTCCCCGGACTGCGCCGGGCCGGCGACCGGCTGTGGCTGCAGCGCGTCCTGTTCAACCGCGGCGTCCTGCACGGGTACCGGCACGCGTTCGCCGCGGCCGAGGCCGACCTGCGGGAGGCCGAGCGCCTGTGCCGGGCCCTCGGCCTCGAGCTCTCCCTCGGGTTCGTGCACCAGAACCTGGGCTGGGTGCGCTCCCTCCAGGGCGACGTCCCCGCGGCCCTGGCCCACCTGGACGAGGCCGAGCGCCGGTTCCGCAGCACGGGCGCCGGGCTGGGGGAGCTCCTGACCGACCGCAGCCAGCTGCTGCTGACCGCCTCCCTCGTGTCCGAGGCGCGCGAGGCCGCGCGGCAGGCCGTCGAGCTGTTCGCCGGCGACCGTCGGGGGCTGCTGCTGCCGGAGGTGCGCCTGCTGCTGGCCCAGGCCGCGTCCCGCGACGGGCATCCCGAGCTGGCCGCGGAGCAGGCGCGCCGCGCCGTCCGGGAGTTCACCCGCCAGCAGCGCCCGGAGTGGGCGGTGCTGGCCCGGTTCGTGCGGGTGACCTCGGCCGACGGGACGTCCCGCACCGGCGTCCGGCAGCTGGTCGCACTCGCGGACGAGCTGTCGGCGGCGGGCTGGCCGGCCGCGTCCCTCGACGCCCGCCTGATGGCGGGGCGGGGGGCTCTCGAGCGTCGGCAGCACGGCGAGGCCCGCCGGCAGCTGGAGCTGGCCGGACGTCGACGCCGCCGGGGCCCGGCCCTGCTGCGCGCGCGGGCCTGGTACGCCCAGGCGCTGCTGCGCCACGCCGACGGTGACCGGCGCGGCGCCCGCGTCGCCGTCCGGACCGGGCTCACCGTGCTCGACGAGTACCGCGCGGCGCTCGGAGCGACCGACCTGCGCGCCCGTGCCGCCGCCCACCGCACGGACCTGGCGGAGCTGGGCCTGACCATGGCCCTCGAGGACGGCCGGCCCGACGTCGTCCTCGCGTGGGAGGAGGAGCGCCGCGCCAGTCACCTGCTGCTGCCGTCGGTCCGGCCGCCCGACGACCCGGCGCTCGCCCAGGCCCTCGGGGAGCTGCGGCTGACCGCCGGCGAGATCGACCAGGCCCGCGGGGCCGGCCCCGTGCCCGCGCACCTGCTGCGCCGGCAGCTCGAGCTGGAGCGGGCGATCCGGGACCACTGCCGCCGGCTGGGCGGGGGCCCGGCCGGCCCGGCGCGCAGCGCCCCGGCCCTGGGGTCCCTCCCGTCGGCGCTGGGGGACGCGGCGCTCGTCGAGTTCTTCACGCGGCGGTCGGCGTTGCACGCGGTCAGCCAGGTGGACGGGCGCACCCGCGTGCACGACCTGGGCGGGCTCGGCGAGGTGGAGGAGCTGCTCGACCGCGTGCCCTTCGCGCTGCACCGGCTGGCCCGGCAGCGCGGGGACGGGCCGAGCTGCGCCGCGGCCCTGTCCCTGCTCCGGCACACCGCCGAGCAGCTGGACGCCCGGATCCTCGGGCCACTGGGGGCGGTCCTGGCCGACCGGCCCCTCGTCGTGGTCCCCACCGGGCCGCTCCAGTCGCTCCCGTGGCAGGTCCTGCCCTCCTGCCGGCAGCGCCCGGTCACGGTGGCGCCGTCGGCCGCGCTGTGGCTGGAGGCCCACCGGCGGACCGGTACGGGGACGGCCACGGTCGTCGCGGCCGGCCCCGGCCTCCCCGGGGCCCGGGCGGAGGCCGAGACGGTCGCCCGGCTGCACGGGTCCCCGGCCCTGGTCGGGCCCGCGGCCACCGCCGGCGCCGTCGCGCGGTCGCTGCACGGCGCGCGGCTGGCCCACCTGGCCGCGCACGGGCGGGTCCACCCGCACAACCCGCTGTTCTCCTCGATCGGGCTCGCGGACGGCCCACTGACCGTCTACGACCTGGAGCGCCTGGGACAGGGGCCGGGGACGGTGGTGCTCTCCGCCTGCAACAGCGGGCGCTCCGTCGTCTGCGCCGGCGACGAGCTGCTGGGACTCACCGCCGCCTTCCTGTCCCTGGGCACGCGGCAGGTGGTCGCCTCGGTGATCCCGGTGCCCGACGCGGAGACCGCGCCGCTGATGACCGCCTTCCACGAGCTCCTGGCGGCCGGCCGGTCGGTCGCCGCGGCGCTGGCGGAGGCGCAGGCCCGCACGTCGGCAACCGAGCCCGCCGTCGTCGCGGCCGCGGCCGGCTTCGTCTGCGTCGGCGCCGACGCGCCCCTGACCCCGGTGGCGGACGGCGGGCCCGCGGCGGGCCCGGCGGTGGGGACGGCCCCCGCGCTCACGCCGGCCCGACCCGGACCCAGACGGTGACCACCCGGGCGCCCGCGGCGGTGCGCAGGTGCAGGCGGAAGCACCCCCGGGGGGCGGGCCGGAAGGAGAAGCACCCCAGGGGGTCGATCGGCACGGGGACCCGGTCCCCGGCCAGGGTCTGCAGTTCCGCCCGTCCCGGTCCGGGTGGCACCACCTGCCCGAGCAGGCGCTGCGCGCCGAGCTCCACCTCGACGGTGAGGTCGCGGGCGACGAAGGTCAGGTCCCGGAGGGCGGCGACGTCCTCCCGGCCCGCCCGGCGGGCCCCCGGGACGGCGGGGGAGTCGTGGGTGAGGGTCGCCAGCTCGGCGTCCAGCGTGCGCCAGCCGTAGGCCGCCCGCGCCGCCACGGCGAACCGGGTCGGGACCGCCCGCGCCTCCCGCACTGCCTCGGCGAGCTCGCGCGCCAGTTCCGTGTCGTCGATCCTCCGTCGTCCGGGCACGTCCCTCAGCTCCTCGTCCTCCGCTCGCCCCGGCGTCCCCGGTCGAGGCCGCCCGCGTCCCGCACCTCACCGTCGCGGTGGGTGGACGTCGTGGCCGTCCTCGGGACGGCGGGAGCGGATGAGCTGGAGGGCCGCCCGCGCCGACACGCCCTCGTGCTGGGCGACCCGGGCGATCTCCCCGGTGACGTCGGCGGCGGCGAAGGAGGTGCCGTGCCAGCGGGCGCAGCCGCTGGGGAACCCGACCCGCCGGGGGTCTCCGAGGACCACCTGGCCGTCGGCGAGCTGGACGTCGCGGACGTCGACGTCGCCGGTCAGGAAGGTGCTCTCGACGTCGACCCCCGGTGCGAACAGGTCGATCCACGGCACGCCGGGCGGGTTGAAGCCGGCGGGGCGACCGTCGGCGTCCTCGGCCCCGACGGCCACGACGTTCGGCAGGGCCGCCGGCCACATGGGCGAGTCGGGACGCACGGGCACGGTCGCGAGGTCGTCGGGCGCGTCGGCGGGGTCGGCGTCCTCCGGCGTGTTCCCGTGGTTGCCCGCCGCGGCGACCAGCACCATCTCGCCGGCGAGCACGTTCACGGCCCGCTCCAGGACCAGGGGGGCGTCCCCGTCCCGGGTGAGACCGCCGAAGGACATGTTGAGCACCTGCACGCCCGAGCCGAGGAAGGAGGCCATGCCCGCCGCCACGTCCCAGGAGGAGGCGCGCCCGCTGTCGTCCCGGAGGACCCGGCGGACGTCGACCACGGCGCCGGGCGCCCGCTGCAGGACCCGGCCGGCGACGAAGGTCGCGTGGCCCTGGAACGGCCGGAAGGGGGCCTGCCCCCGCAGGAAGTGGCCGGTGACATACCTGCCGTTGAGGGCCGGATTGGGGACCATCGCGCTGTCCAGCACGCCGACCGTGAACGGCGCGAGGGAGCCGTCGGGCCGGGGCTCCAGGGTGAGCGCGTCCACGGGCACGGGCGCGCCCTCGCCGCCCCCGATGTGCGGCAGGCCGCCGATCGACTCCAGGTCGCGGTTCTTGCCGATGACCGGTGTCCACCCGGCGTAGCGCTCCCGGGCCTGCTCGCGCAGGTGCAGCAGCAGCGCGTCGAGGTCCGACGCGTCGTCCCCCAGCCGTGCCCGCAGCCGTCGGAGGCCGGGCAGGTCCCGGACGCCGGGGGACGCCAGCCCGGGGACGGTGAGGAGGGTCAGACCGAGCGCGGGCAGCGGCTGGTCGGTCTCGGTCACGTCGGTGAACCCGCTCTCGGCCAGCAGGTCCACGACGACCTGCCGGTGCTCGAGGTCGACCACGATCTGCTCGCGGTCGTACCGCTCGCCCCGCCGGATCCCTGTGCTCGAGGTCATCTCGTCCTCCCTGGTCGCCGCTCCCGTGCCCATCCGGAGCGCGCACGGGGCGCCGTGATACCTACCGCTCCGGCGGCGGCGGTTCCAGGGATCCGGCCGGGGGGCCGGCGGCCGTCCCGCTCAGCGCCCGCACGTCTCCAGGAACAGGTCCAGGACGACGTCGACCCGGGCGGCGCACCCCTCGACGGCCGCCCGGTTCTCGCGGCTGTCCCGGTGGCGCCGGCGCAGCCGTGCCCGGGCGAGCTCGGCGCAGGCGGAGACGAAGTCGGCGCCGAGCTGGTCGGCGAGGGTGCCGGGGACGACCGGCGGGGACGTGGGCACCGGGTGCAGCGCGGTCCGTCCCGGGCCCGGTCCGGCGCCGGTCACCGGTGCACCCGGCGGGTGTCGGCCGGGGCGCCGCCCGTCAGCGCGGCCCACCGGGCCGCGGGGGCCGCGTGCTCCCGGTGGGCGGCGGGGCGGACGCCGAGGTGGGTCCGCTGCTCCTCGTGGTCGAGCCCGGCCGGCGGCCGCGGCGGCAGGAACGGTCGGTCGGGCACCGTGCGCCTCCTCTCGGGCCCCGGCCGGCGGGCGCGCCCGTCAGCCGGCTGTCCACCGGCCCCGCCTCGCCCGGAGGCGCGTCGGCCGGTACCCCCTCTGAGGCGCGGCCCGCCCGGCAGATACCCGGCCCGTGCCGGATCGCCGAGGTGTCGGCGCCGCGGTGCGGCGCCCGTCGGGAGGCGGCTCGGGTCAGGCGCTGAGGTGGGTGCGCTGCTGGAGGCGCAGCCGGCGCCGCTCGCGCTCGGAGAGGCCGCCCCAGATGCCGAAGCGCTCGTCGCTGGCCAGCGCGAACTCCAGGCACTCGGCCCGCACCGTGCAGCCGCTGCACACGCGCTTGGCGTCGCGGGTCGAGCCGCCCTTCTCCGGGAAGAACGCCTCCGGGTCGGTCTCGGCGCACAGCGCCTCGAGCCGCCAGGACACGTCGCCCACCGGGGACAGGTCCGTCCACGGCGAGGCGGCGGGGGCAGCGGCAGATGCCGCCAGAACCCGTGGCCGCTTTCAGCTGATTTCTGCCAGTGCATCCGGGGACCGGCGTTCCGTAACGTGACGGAC
>NZ_NVPT01000350.1 GCF_002802985.1 Geodermatophilus chilensis
CTCGTCCGCGGTCAGCCCGCCACCCTGGGGATACCTCATGGTGTGGGCATAGCGCAGGCCGCGCCGACTGTCAGCAGGGTCCGGCCGGCGGCCAACCGAGCCCGTAACTCCTGCCGTTAATGATCTTTAGTGGTCCGTTGCAGTTGTCCTGATGTGATGCCGGGTCCGGGTTGACCATTTCTCATGGCTGCTCACGTGCGAACCGTGGTGGTGCCGGAGGCTGACCGGCGGGAGTTGCAGCGGCGGGCGCGGGCCAAGGGGGCGCCGGCCCGGGAGGTCGAGCGGGCCCGGATCGTGCTGCTCTCGGCCGAGGGGGTGCCGGGCAAGCAGATCGCCGCGACGGTGGGCTGCGCCGAGCCGACGGTGGTGACCTGGCGGCGCCGCTATGCCGAGCGGGGGCTGGCCGGGCTGGAAGACCACCCGCGGCCGGGCAAGCCCTCACCGCTGCCGGAGGCGCTGCGGGACCGGGTGCTGGAGCTGACGCTGACCGAGCCGCCCAGCGCCTACGGGGCGACGCACTGGTCGTCGCGGCTGCTGGCCGCGGCGCTGGCCGGCGAGGGGACGCCGATCTCGCACGTCACCATCGCCCGGATCTGGCACCGCTTCGGCGTGCAGCCGTGGCGGGCGGAGACGTTCAAGTTCTCCACCGACCCCGAGCTCGAGGGCAAGGTCCGCGACGTCGTCGGGCTGTACCTGAACCCACCGGACAAGGCCGTGGTGCTGTGCGTGGACGAGAAGCCGCAGCTGCAGGCCCTCGAGCGGACCGCTGCGGTGCTGCCGGTCCGGCCCGGATCGGCGGAGCGGCAGACCTTCGACTACGTCCGGCACGGCACCACCACGCTGTTCGCCGCGCTGGAGGTGGCCACCGGGCGGGTCACCGACGCCTGCACCGAGCGGCACCGTCACCAGGAGTTCCTGGCCTTTCTCAAGCAGGTCGCCGCCGCCTATCCCCGTCGGCAGCTGCACGTGGTGGTCGACAACTACGCCACCCACAAGCACCCGGCGGTGCGCGCCTGGCTGGCCCGGCATCCCCGGATCCAGCTGCACTTCACCCCGACCTCGGGCTCCTGGCTCAACCTGGTGGAGGCCTTCTTCTCGATCATCACCCGCCAGGCCCTGCGCCGCGGCAGCTTCCCGACCGTCGCCGACCTCATCGCCGCGATCCAGCGGTTCATCGACGCCTGGAACGACCGGTGCGCGCCGTTCACCTGGACCAAGGACCCCGACACGATCATCGCCAAGGCCACCCATCCACGGCACCGCAAGACACAACAGACGTCAGTTGCGGAGCACTAGACATACAAGCGGCCGTGTACGGGGCGATCTCTCGGCTGCTGAACCAGGCCGGACTTCCGAAGATCGTGAGCACGCGACCGGCCCAATTCGCTGATTGACCTGGAGGGATGCGGGCAGGCCGCGATGGGGTCGTGTTACTACAGGCGC
>NZ_NVPT01000351.1 GCF_002802985.1 Geodermatophilus chilensis
ATTCGGATTATGAGTCTTAGTACGGTTGCTGGGTCTCGGAGATGTGTATAGGAGCCAGCGCCCCCGTTGCCCACCCCGTCGGGTGAGGCGGGGCCGGTCCCGGGTCGAGCCCGGCGACGCCGGCGCCGATGGGCTGCCCATGACGGCGATCCTCACGAGCAGGCTGCCCGACTGCCGTCCGCTGCTGGCCGACCCCGACGACCTCACGCTGGTGTTCCAGCCGATCGTCGACCTCGCCACCGCGCGCGTCGTGGGCTACGAGGCGTCGTCCCGCTTCCCGGGGACCGCCGGGCCCGACGTCTGGTACGCCGCCGCCGCGGACTGCGCCCTGGCCGCCGAGCTCGAGGCACTGGCGGTCACCAGGGCGCTGGCCGCCGTGCCCCTGCTGCCCGACGGCACGTCCCTCACGGTGACGGTGAGCCCGCACCTGCTCGGCAGCGCCCCGGTGCAGGACGCGCTGGCCACCCGACCGGACCTGTCCCGCGTCGTCGTCCAGCTCGCCGGGCACACGCCGGTCGACGACCTCGACGCACTGCGCCGGCACACCGACGCGCTGCGCGCTCGCTCTGCCCTCGTCGCGGTGGCCGACGCCGCCGCCGGCCTGCCGACCGTGGCCGCCGTCCGCCCGGAGCTCCTCACGCTCGACCGGGCCCTGGTGACCGGCGTCGAGGGCGACCCGGTCCGCACCGCGCTCACCGAGGTGGTGCGCGACCTCGCCGGCCGGATCGGCGCCCGACTCGTGGCCGAGGGCGTCGAGACGGCCGCGGAGCTGGCCGCGCTGGCCCGGCTCGGCGTCCCGCTCGCCCAGGGCTGGCTGCTCGGCCGGCCGACGCCGGAACCCGCCCCGCTGGCCCCCGGGGTCGCCGCCCTGGTCGGCACGCACGCCGCCCGCGCCCGGGTCTGCGAGGGGCTCGCCGCGCTCGTGCGGCCGGTGCGCCAGTGCGACGTCGGCTCGCCGCTGCCCGCCGTCCCCCCGGCGGTGCTGGTGGGCGGTCGGGGCGAGCCGGTCGGGCTGTGGCTGGCCTGCCCGCGCACCCGGGAGCCGCACCTGGCACCGGTCTCGCTGCGGGCCACCCCGTCGGACGCCGTCGCCGCGACGCTGCAGCGGGCAATGGCGCGACCGCCGGCGCAGCGCTTCGACCCGGTGGTCTGCACCGACGCCAGCGGCGCCGTCGTGGGCCTGCTCCGCGTCGACGACCTCGCGGCGGCGCTGGCCCGCGCGTGACTGGAGGGCGGCCCCGTCCGAGTCGCCCCGTCCCGGGTCCCACCCCGAGCCTGCGAGGGGTGGGGAGGACGGGGTCCTCCATCAGGCCGCCCGGCGGGCGGTCCAGACGCTGGTGATGGCGCCTGACGTGTAGAACTTTGCGCTGCGA
>NZ_NVPT01000352.1 GCF_002802985.1 Geodermatophilus chilensis
CCCGCCACCGGTGAGACGCTGCAGACCTTCGAGCCGCTCTCGGAGGAGGCCGTGCAGGAGCGGATCGCCCGTGCGGCTGCCGCGTTCGAGGGCTACCGGCTGACCAGCCCGCGGGAGCGGGCCGGCTGGTTGCGGGCGGCCGCCGATGTGCTGGACGCCGACGCCAAGAGCGTGGCGGAGCTGATGACGACCGAGATGGGCAAGACGCTGGCGGCGGCACGGGCGGAGGTGGGCAAGTGCGCCAAGGGGCTGCGGTACTACGCCGAGCACGGCGAGCAGATGCTGGCGCCGCAGCCGGCCGATGCGCGGGCGGTGGGGGCGACCGAGGCGTACGTGGTGCACCAGCCGCTGGGGGTGGTGCTGGCGGTGATGCCGTGGAACTTTCCGCTGTGGCAGGCGATCCGGTTCGCCGCGCCGGCGTTGATGGCCGGCAACGTGGGGCTGCTCAAGCACGCCTCCAACGTGCCGCAGACCGCGCTGTACCTGCAGGAGCTGTTTTGCAAGGCCGGGTTCCCCGGCGACGTGTTCCAGACCCTGCTGATCGGCTCGGGTGCGGTGGAGCGGGTGCTGCGCGACGAGCGGGTGGTGGCCGCGACGCTGACCGGGTCGAATGCCGCCGGGCAGGCGGTGGCGCGGGTGGCCGGGGACGCGTTGAAGAAGACGGTGCTGGAGCTGGGCGGCTCGGATCCGTTCATCGTGATGCCCTCGGCGGATCTGGACCGGGCCGCGGAGGTGGCGGTGACCGCGCGGTGTCAGAACAACGGGCAGAGCTGCATCGCCGCGAAGCGGTTCTTCGTGCACGCCGAGGTGGCCGAGGAGTTCACCGGGTTGTTCGCCGAGAAGCTGGCGGCGCTGACCGTGGGGGATCCGATGGACGAGGGGACCCAGGTGGGCCCGCTGGCCACCGAGTCCGGCCGGGCCGACGTGGAGCGCTACGTGGCCGACGCGGTCGCCAAGGGCGCCACCGTGGTGGTCGGCGGCAGGCGGGTGGACCGGCCGGGCTGGTTCTACGAGCCGACGCTGGTGACCGGGGTGACCCCGCAGATGGGGATCTGGTCGGAGGAGGTGTTCGGCCCGGTCGCGGCGTTGCACACGGTGGCCGATCTGGACGAGGCGATCGGGTTGGCCAACGACCACGTCTACGGCCTGGGCGCGAACCTGTGGAGTGAGGACTCCGGTGAGCGGTTGCGGTTCATCCGCGACATCGCCTCGGGCATGGCGTTCGTCAACGGGATGACGACCAGCTATCCGGAGCTGCCCTTCGGCGGGGTCAAGCAGAGCGGCTACGGCCGGGAGCTGACCGAGCTGGGCATGTACGAGTTCTGCAACGCCAAGACCGTCTGGATCGGCCCACCCAGCAGCCAGCAG
>NZ_NVPT01000353.1 GCF_002802985.1 Geodermatophilus chilensis
ACATGTGAATATATCATACAAGCTAGCATGAGTGATATAGCAGATGTATGCTACGAGATGAGAAGACAGTGTCGTCTTAGTGACGATACGAAGACCCCCTAGTTCAACAAGTAAAGAGTCGTCGGCAGCGTAAAGTGTGTATAAAAGGCAGGGGCCGCCCGCCGAGGCGAGGTCCCCCGCTGGGCCGCAGGCGGGTCCTGCGGCCCAGCGGGGGACCTCGCCTCGGCGGGCGGCTCGGCGGCGCGCTCCTCCGGCGTCGGCGTCCCGGCCGCCAGCGCCTCCGCCGCGAGTGTCTCCGCTCCGAGTGCCTCCGCCGCCAGCGCGGCCGCCCCGAGCGCCGGGGTCAGCGCGGGGTCGGCGCCCACGACCAGCGGTCGGCCCAGCTCGTCGGAGAGCGTCTCGGCGACCAGCGGCACCCGCACGCCACCGCCGGCCAGCACCACGCCGTCCAGCCCGTCGGGCTCGAGCCCCGCGGCGGCGACCGTGGTGGCGAGCGCCTCGGCCGACTCCCGCACCGGCCCGGCCAGCACCTCGTCGAGTTCCTCGCGGGTGAGCCGGACCGGTCCGTCCGGGCCCTCGGTCCCGACCCGGACCACGGTGGCCGTCGACAGCTCCTCCTTGGCCGCCCGGCTGGCTTCCCGCAGTGCGCCGGCCTCCCCGGTGGGCGCGCCCAGGCAGTCGAGGACGTGGGCGAGGACGAGGTCGTCGACGTCCCGCCCGCCCCAGGGCAGCGGTGCCGGGGGGACGGCGAGGTGCGCCAGCGGCCGGTCCGGACCGGGACCCACGACGGCGGTGTCCAGGGACCGGGCGCCCAGGTCGTAGACGGCGACCGTCGGCTCGGGCGGCAGGTCCCCGGCCGCGACGTGCGCGGCGACGGCCGCGACGGCGGAGGACACCAGGGAGAAGCGCGGGACGCCGGCGGCAGTGAGCGCGGCGGCCAGGGCGGCGCAGCGGTGTCCGGCCCACGACGGCGGCACGGTGACCACCGTCCACGCGTCGGGGCGGCCCTCCCGCTCGGCCGCGAGCTCCCGCACCCGCTGGACCGCGTCGGCGACCAGCTCGGCGGCCGACACCGCGTGCCCGCCGGTGTACACCGGCACCGGGTCGCCGACCCGCGCCACCAGGGCCGCGCGGCCCGCCGTCCCGTCGGCCGGGACGAGGGCGGTCCGCCCGTCGTCCCCGACCGCCACCGTGACCGGCCCCCCGCCGAGCGGCAGCGGCACCGCCCCGCCGTCCGGCCCGCAGACCGCCGCGGAGACGGCGCCGTCGCCGACGTCGATCCCCAACCCGTACTCGCCGTTGCGCACAGGCCC
>NZ_NVPT01000354.1 GCF_002802985.1 Geodermatophilus chilensis
GCCCCCTCCTACCGGAGCTCCGTTGCCCTCTTCGACATCGACACGCCCACTCCGCCGCGTCCTTGACACCCGGCCGCCGCAGCTAACTACATGGCTTTGGGCCTAGACCGTCACCGGGCGGCTGTCGGCCCACGCCCGCTCCAGCACCTGCAGCAGCAGGTCGGCGGGCTGGGCGCCGGCGGCGCCGTACCTGCGGTCGACGACGAAGAACGGGACGCCGGTCGCGCCGAGCTCGCGCGCGGTGCGGATGTCGTCGAGGACCGCGGGCCGGTACCGGTGGTCGGCCAGCGCCGCGCGCACCTCGGCCTCGTCCAGGCCGGCCTCGACCGCGAGCGCGGCCAGGGAGTCGACGTCGAAGACCGACCGCCCCTCCTCGAAGTGGGCGTGCAGCAGCCGCTCCTTCACCTCGCCCCGCAGGCCGCGCTCGGCGGCCAGGTGGATGAGCTCGTGCGCGAGCAGCGTGTTGCCGCTGATGCCGTGGACCAGGTCGTAGTGCAGGCCCTCGCCGGCGGCGGTCTCCTCGACGTGCCGCATCGTCCCGCGCATCTCCTCGACCGAGCGGCCGTACTTCGCGGCCAGCGCCGGGAGGGTCTCGTGGGTCTCGCCCTCGGGGATGCTCGGGTCGAGCTGGAAGGACCGCCAGACGACCTCGACCTCGTCGCGGTGGGGGAACCGCTCGAGGGCGGCCTCCAGCCGGCGCTTACCGATGTAGCACCACGGACAGACGACGTCGGACCAGACCTCTACGCGCACGGACCGCACCAACCGCGGCGCGGTCCGTGCCATTCCGGCTAGCGGATCCCGACCAGGTCGACCACGAAGACCAGCGTCGCGCCGGGCTTGATGACCCCGCCGGCACCGCGGTCGCCGTAGGCCTTGTGCGGTGGGATGGTCAGCCGGCGCCGTCCGCCGACGCGCATCCCCTGGATGCCCTCGTCCCAGCCCTGGATGACCATGCCGACGCCGAGCCGGAACTCCAGCGGGTCGCCGCGGTCCCAGGAGGCGTCGAACTGCTCGCCGCCGTCGTGGGTGACGCCGACGTAGTGGGCGCTGACCAGGTCACCGGCCTTCGCCTCGGGCCCGTCGCCGACGGTGATGTCCTCGATCACCAGGTCGTCGGGGGCGGGGCCGAGGCGACGGCCGCGGCCCTGCTTAGCTCCCACTCTGCCTCTTCTACCCTCCTGCCGCTGCCGCCGACCCCTTCCGTGTAGCGATCGGTCGTCTCGTTACCACCACTCAAAAGCTCCCCTTTTACTCCGTCTAACCCTACAGTCCTTGATCCTAGTACACTC
>NZ_NVPT01000355.1 GCF_002802985.1 Geodermatophilus chilensis
CAGCGAGAGGGCCCGTGCCCGCGACCTCATCTTCCCCGACTGCCCTGCTCGATGCCGCCACCGCCGCCGAGGTGCCGGCCCGGCCGCTGTCGGCGGCCGAGTCGATCAGCTTGCTGCAGGCGCTGGCCACGGTGCCCGACCCGCGTAAGCGGCGGGGACGTCGTCACAGTCTGCAATCGATCCTCTTCCTCGCTCTGGGCGCGATCGTGGCCGGCGCCCGGTCGTATGCGGCGATCGCCGACTGGGCCGTGGCCGGCGAGGGTGAGGTGCGGGTGTGCGCGGCCCCGCCGCACGCCAGCACCTTCCGCCGGGCGCTGTCCCGGCTGGATCCGGCGGCGCTGCAGGCGGCGTTGACCCGCTGGGTACTCGCCCGCCGCACCGCCGCCCTCGCGCAGGCCCACATGCCGGCCGGCCCGAGCGCCGAGCGCCGCGTGGTGTGGGCCGCCGACGGCAAGACGCTGCGCGGCGCCCGCGGGCCTGATGGCGCACAGGCCAAGGTGTTCGGCGTCTACGACCAGGCCTCCGCGCTGGTGCTCACCCAGGTTCCGGTGGTCGACGGCGATGAGATCGCCGCGTTCACCACCGCTCTGGCCACCCTGCCCGACCTGCACGACGTCGTGCTCACCGCGGACGCGCTGCACTGCCAGCGCGAGCACGCGACCTGGCTGCACGTCCGCGGCGGGCACTACCTGTTCACCGTCAAGGGCAACCAGCCCACGCTGCGCCGGGCGCTGGCCCGGCTGCCGTGGGCCCAGGTCCCCGGATCGCGGCGCCGGCAGGTCGCCCACGGTCGTATCGAATCGCGCTCGGTCAAGGTCATCGACCTGGCCGGCGACCCCGCCGCCGCGCTGTTCCCGCACGCCGCCCGCGCGATCAAGGTCGTCCGCCGGCGCCGCGAGCAGCGCACCGGCAAGACCTCCACCGAGATCGTCTACGCGGTCACCTCACTGACCTACCGCCAGGCCGATCCCGGACTGCTCGCCGCCTGGATCCAGGGGCACTGGGGCATCGAAAACCGGGTGCACTACGTCCGCGACGTCACCCAGGGTGAGGACGCCTCGCGCATCCGCACCGGCACCGGACCCCACGTCATGGCCATCCTCCGCAACACCGCGCTCAACCTGCACCGGCTGGACGGACACACCAACATCGCCAGCGCCCAACGCCGGGCCAGCTGGCGCGCCGGCAACACCCACACCAGCCTCACCGCAGCGTGATCATCAACCGTCCGGGCAGGTCAACCCGCCCATCTCGGACTTTGCCTCGGCCCTG
>NZ_NVPT01000356.1 GCF_002802985.1 Geodermatophilus chilensis
GCAGCAGATCTCCCGGACGTCGTCCTCCTGTCCGCCCGGGCCGTAGGCGGCGAGTAGTTCCTGCAGCAGGTCACGGTCGGCGGGGCGCACGACCCGCCCCTACCCCCTGTCACCCCCGCGTGACACGCGGCGACGCAGCAGCAGCCCGCCGACGAACGCCGCCACGAGCAGGACGGCGACGGCCGCCTCCACGGCCGCGTCGGAGAGGCCCCCGGGCAGGTCGGTCCCGGCCGTCCCGGGCGCCGGAGCGGTCGCGCCGGTCAGCACCTGCAGCTCCGCCGCGGTCTCGGGGGTCCACACCGTCGTCCCACCGCACAGGCCGGCCGCCAGCCGGCCGTCCTCGCGGCCGGCGAAGACGAGGAAGAGCCCCTGCCCGGCGAGCTCCAGGCCGCACGAGGCGGCCGACGCCGGCGACAGCACGCCCTGCCGCGCAGACACCTCGCCCGCGTACACGGTGTCGACGGCGAAGACGTGCAGGGCAGTCCCGTCGACCACCCGGCGGTCGACCAGGCGGCCGGCGAACACGGCGTCGGCGCGGAGGGCGTGGTCGGCCGCCGTCCCCCCGGTGCAACTGCACGCCGACGCGGCCGGGGCCAGCACCCAGCCGGCGAGCACGAGCAGCAGGGCCGCGAGCAGCCCGGTCGTCCAGCGGCGCACGGGCCGAGCATCCCGCGGCCCGTGGCGCCGCGCCGCGAACGGGGGGTCGCCGCCCCTGGCGAGGCGGGCGCGGCACCACCGTCCACGGATGCTCTGCCCCTGCCCACCATGCGGGGCAGGGGCAGAGCATCGATGCAGACACATCCGCTCCGACCACCCTCGCTGCTGACGGTCCTCCGCTTCTGCTCGCACAGCGAAGCAGGGGTGGAGGCCCCGCGGGGACAGGTCAGTGCGTCCTCGCGCCCCAGCCACGGGAGCGGTGACCGGGAGGCGAGTCCCGTGGCGCGGCGGCGTCCCGCGCCGCAGGCTGGACGGCGTGGCGGACGTCGACGCGCTGCTCGACGACCGGCGGGCGGGAGCGACGATCTGCCCCTCGGAGGCCGCCCGCGCGGTCGACCCGGAGGGCTGG
>NZ_NVPT01000357.1 GCF_002802985.1 Geodermatophilus chilensis
GGCCGGTCGCCGCCCTGCTCGCCCGTGAGGCCGAGCGGGTCACCGAGATCCCCGACGGGCAGACCGTGCGGCTGGCCTTCGACATCCTCGCGCCGGTGCCGGTGGGTCCGGTGCAGGTCAGCGCCCGGCTGCTGCGGCCCGGACGGCGGATCGAGCTGGTGGAGGCGGTGCTCACTGCGGGCTCCTCCCCCGCGGACCGGGACCGCCCGCTCATGCGGCTGACCGCCTGGCGGATGCGCACCGCGGCGGTCGAGGGGACGCCGCAGGACGGCGTCCCGCTGCCCGGGCCGGAGGAGAGCCGCCCGGAGACGGCGGCCTTCTTCACCACCGACGTGGCCTACCACCGGGCACTGGACTGGCACTTCGCGCACGGCTCGTTCAACGCCCCCGGGCCGGCGGCCGCGTGGACGCGGCCGCTGTGCACCCTGGTCGAGGACGAGCCGATGAGCCCGCTGCAGCACCTGCTGGTGATGACCGACGCGGCCAGTGGCATCTCCGCCGTCCTGGACTGGCAGCGGGCCACCTTCGCCAACGTCGACCTGACCATCGCCCTGGTCCGCCCGCCGGCCGGGGAGTGGCTGGGCGTGGACGCCGTCACCACGATCGGTCCGGCCGGCGCCGGGCAGTGCTTCGCCGACCTCTACGACGCCACCGGCCGGATCGGCCGCTCGGCGCAGGCCCTGTTCGTCGCGCCGCGCTGACCCGGGGTTGGCGCGGTCGAGGTCCGTTGGAGAGGCTGGGGCGCGATGGCACCACTGGACCCCCTGCTGACCTGGCTCGCCGGGCGCGGGCTGGAGATCGCCCTCATCGTCCTGGGGTCGGTCCTGCTGGCCCGCTTCGTCGCCTGGGTCGGCGAGAAGATCACCGACCGCATCGACGCCCGCTCGACCGGCGGCGACGCCCTGGTCCGCTCCGAGGCCGCCAAGCACCGGCACTCGCTGACCCAGGTGATCACCTGGACGCTGGTGGTGCTCATCTACGCGATCGCGGTCTTCGCCGTCCTGGACCGGGCCGGCATCCCGATCGGCGGCCTGGTGGCCCCGGCGACCGTGCT
>NZ_NVPT01000358.1 GCF_002802985.1 Geodermatophilus chilensis
AGTGGTGTATAAGCGGGGTCCTTCCACGAGCGGTGGGGAGGAGGGGGTCCTTCCACCTGCAGGGGGGCCGACCTCACCCCTCCGGAGGTGCCTGCATGACCGACAGCGGGGCACCCCACGGGTCCTCCACCACGGCGAAGCGCCCGTACTCGGTGTCCATCGGCGCCATCGTGACCTTGCCGCCGCCGGACTCGACGGTGGCGACGGCGTCGTCGGTGGAGTCGACGGCGAAGCAGACCGTCCAGCCCTTCGGGGAGCCCGGCTGGTGACCGCCCAGGCCGCCGAGCATGCGATCCTCGATCGCGAAGGTCGTGTACCCCTCCGCGCCGGGCACCTCGGCGTAGGTGAACCCGAAGACCGCCGAGTAGAACTCCCGAGCGGCTGCCGGGTCGTCGACCGCGGCCTCGCTCCACACCAGCGACCCGTGCTCGTCGAAGATCCGGTACCCGGTGTGCTGCCCGGACTGCCACAGGCCGAAGGCGTTGCCCTGCGGGTCGGCGGCGATGACCATCGTGCCCATCGGCCCGACCTCCATGGGCTCCACGACGACGGTGCCGCCGGCCTCCCGGATGCGGGCCGCCGTGGCCGCGGCGTCGTCGGTCGCGAAGTACGTCGTCCAGCCCGGGGAGTCGCCCGGGTTCATCAGCGGGCCGAGGCCGGCGGCCGGCTCGCCGTTGCGGGTGGCGTTGAGGTACCCGCCGTACTCGGGGTCACCGCCCTCGAACTCCCAGCCGAACAGGCGGCCGTAGAAGTCCTTGGCGGCGTCGATCTCCGAGGCGCCGTAGTCGATCCAGCAGGGGGTGCCGGCCGGCCACGGGGTGTTGCGAGTGGGCATCGCTCCTCCTCTTCGGGTGGGGGAGGACACCGTCGCACCGGGGACCGACAGTTCCCGGGGTCCTGGGGACGCCGCTCAGAACCGCCCGCCGCCGGAGCGACCGCGGCTGCGCGAGCCGCCGAAGCTGCCCGGTCGCCGGCCGCCGCCGCGGGGCACACCCCCGCCGCCGAAGCCCCCGCCCCCGTAGGGGCCGCCGTAGCCGCCGGCACCGCCGCCGCCGAAGAGGATCCCGCCCAGCACCAGGCTGCCGAGGTCCACGCCGCCGCGGCCGTACCCCTGGCTCTCTTCACCATCTGCCACTGTCGAAATAACCTCTCCCGAACATACAGGCACGTCCGTAACTA
>NZ_NVPT01000359.1 GCF_002802985.1 Geodermatophilus chilensis
ACCATGCGCTACCAGCCCGCCTTCGCCGCACTACCCGCACGGCACCCGCTGCCCGCGCCGCTGGACGTGACCGAGATCAACCGCTTCCTCCAGAGCACCCCCGCGTCCTACCGGATGACCTGGAGCTGAGCGCACGCCCGCGGCCGGCAGCTCAACCCCTCCGAGAACGCCACCACCCAGCGTCACCTCTGCGCATCCGCTGCTGACCACGGCGGAGACGGCCGGATCGACGCCCCGGCCGTGCTCGACCTCAGCGCTGGCGGGTGACCCGCAGCTCGTTGTGCGAGGCGTCATGCACGATCAGCTGGTCGATCTCCTCGGGGTCGATGCCCCGCTCGCGCAGCAGCGCGTCCAGCTTGGCCTCCACGCGGTCGTCGCCCTCCCGGGACTGCGACGAGCCCCAGTAGTAGAGAAACGACAACCCGACGGCCTGCCACACCAGCTGGAGGAACTCCGACTGCCAGTTCTCCAGGGTCGCGGAGAAGAACTGAGGCAGGAAGTCCGACCACGAGAACGACTGCCCGTGCTGCTGCGCCTCGTTCGCGACCTGCGCCATCTGGAAGAAGAACTGGCCGACCCAGGACAAGAGGAACAGGGCCAGGGTGACGATCGCGAAAGAGTAGGCCTTCCCGAAGGGCGGCCGTCGCCTCGGAGGGGTCGAGGTCATGAAACGCCTCCTGCATGCAGAACTCCCGGCCCGGCTCTCGGACCGGATCCGCCCTACCCCCCTGGTCGAAGAGCGGAAACCGGCGGGATACCGGCTCGCTCCGTGCCGCAGCTCCGCTCGACCTCACTCCTCCACAGGGACGGTCGCCGGGGCAGACTTCGTCGGGGCGGGCAGCCGACCGGAACTCCCACGGTGAAGCTACGTCAGCTCTCCTGAAGTACCCGTCCGGTCAGGCAGCGGTACATCGTCTCCATGCGGTCGACCAGGTGGGCGTGCGTCCGGGTCGCCGCCACCTCCTGCGCTCGCGTGCCGAGCTCATCGGCCCCCGTCGGGTCGAGCAGGAGTGACACCATCGCTCGCGCGAGGTCCTCGCCCTGTCCCGGCCGGACGAGCAGGCCGGTGCGGCCGTCGGCGACCAGGTCGGGCAGGCCACCGACGCGGCTGGCGACCACGGGGATCCCCGCGGCCATCGCCTCGCACACCACCAGGGGGGAGCCGTCGGAGCGGGACGGCACGGCCAGCAGATCCAGTCCGGCGATGATCTGGGGTGCGTCGGCGCGGA
>NZ_NVPT01000036.1 GCF_002802985.1 Geodermatophilus chilensis
TGTGAGGCCTCCAGAGTTCTACCCGTAACGCGTCGCCGGCAGCATAAGACTTGTATAAGAGCCAGCCCCACCGGCCGCCCCCGCAGGACCGCGCGGGTCGGTCGGCACCTCCACCGGATGCCGGGCCTGTGCTGCCGCTCGCCGAGGGGACGACTCGCAGCGGGGCGGCGACCACGCGCACTCGGCGTGGCCGGGCCGGGGAGCCCGGCTCCGGCCCGGACACCCGCGCCGTCCACCGGTGCGGAGCACCCCGGCGGCCGCCGTCGCCGCCGAGCGCTCGGACCCGGACGCACCGGCGCCCGCCGCCCCCGGGGGAACCGGGGACGGCGGGCGCGGGGTCGGTGCGAGCGGGGGCCTCAGCCGCCCCGGACGCCGGCCGGGGCCTCGTGCACCAGGTGCCCGGCGTCGTGCGTGCGGAAGTTGTCCTCGAGCTCCTCGAGGGTGCGCCCCCGGGTCTCCGGCGCGAACTTCGTGACGAAGACGATCGAACCGGTGTTGATGAGGGCGAAGAGACCGAAGGTCAGGCTCGCCCCCAGCGCGGCCACCAGCGGCGGGAACGCGAAGGAGATGGCCGCGTTCACCGTCCAGAGCACGAAGACCGCGATGCCCATCGCGAAGCCGCGGATCGTCATCGGGAAGATCTCCGAGAGCAGCAGCCACACCAGCGTGCCGATGAACGTCTGGACGAAGAAGACGACGAACAGCATCGCGGCGAGGATGAGGTAGCTGCGGAACCCCGACTCGGGCAGCAGGAAGGACAGCGCCAGGACGGCGTGCCCGGCGGCCACACCGATGAAGCCGGTGATGATCAGCGGCCTGCGGTTGATGAAGCCGAGCAGGATGATCCCGATGACCGTCCCGATGATCGCGACCACGCCCACGGTGATCGTCAGCACCAGCGAGGCGCTGGCCCCCAGGCCGGTCGACTCCAGGATGGTCGGGGCGTAGTAGTTCACGGTGTTGATGCCCGTGGCCTGCTGCACCGTGGCCAGCCCGCAGCCGATCCACAGGACCCGGCGCATCCACGGGTAGGCCCGCAGGTCCCGCAGCGCCGCACCCTTGTCCTCGGTCACGTCGCGGCGGGCGTGCTCGGCGACGACGTTGTACTCCTCCGCCGCCTCGGCCGGGTCCCGGCTCATGTCGAGGACGTGCCGGGTCTCCTCCAGCCGGCCCCGGACCGCCAGCCAGCGGGGCGAGTCGGGCAGGAAGAACAGGCCGGCGAACAGCGCGACGGCGGGGACCGTGGCGACGGCGAGCATCCAGCGCCACACGTGCGGGTCCTCGATGATCGCGTCGAGCAGGGCGTTCATCGCGAAGGCCAGGAACTGCCCGGTGACGATCATCAGCTCGTTGATCGTCACCATGCGCCCGCGCTTGTGGACCGGGGCCATCTCGGCGAGGTACAGCGGCACCACCGCCGCGGCGGCACCGACGCCGAAGCCCAGCAGGATCCGGCCCGCGACCATGACCACGACGTTCGGGGCGATGGCGGTGACGAGCGCACCGAAGAGGAACAGCACGGCGCAGACGAACAGCGCGCCCCGGCGGCCGAGGGCGTCGGCCAACCGGCCTCCCAGCAGCGCACCGAATGCCGCGCCGGGGAAGAGCAGCGAACTGACCACGACGGCCTCGGAGAGCGGGGTGAGGTCCAGGTCCTCGCCCATGTAGAGCAGCGCACCGGAGATGACCCCGGTGTCGTAGCCGAACAGCAGACCCCCGAGCGTGGAGATCACCGTCAGCTTGACGAGAAAACGGTTGTGTGCGGTTGAGCCCTTTCCGGCGGCGGACGGAGGACCGGAGTGCCCGCCGTGGGAGGAATGGATCGCCGACATTGGCGCCCCTTCTCGGGAACAGGCCGGGTGCGGCCTGGGTGCGGAATGGCTGACAGAGGGGTCGCGCACCCAGCTCCCGCCGTTCTTAGAACGGCGACGCTAGGCGGGCGGAATGGCAGTCGCAAGACAGATCGGTGTTCGGGATCGCACATCCACGGATTGCTTTCGCACAATGCGTGTTCAGGGCGCACGACGGCGGAAGAGGACCCGGCGACGAACGGACGCCGGGCACCCCGGCTCAGGGGCCGACCACACGAGGGACCACCCCCGCCCGTTCCAGCGCGGCCTCGAGCCCGGCGGGCGGCCGGCGGTCGCAGACCACCGCCGTCAGCCGGTCCAGCGGCCCGGCCAGTGCCGGCGCGGAGGTCTCGAACACCTCGTGGGAGGCGACGAGGACGACCTCGTCGGCGATGTCCATGAGCCGGCGCTGCACGCTGGCCTCCGCCGGCGACTGCGCGTACAGGCCGCGGGCGTCGACGGCGGCGGGCGACACGAAGAACGTCCGCGCCCGGAGCTGGGTGAGCGCGGCCTCCGTCGTCGGCCCCACGAAGGCCGAGCGGGCCGGGAGGAACTCGCCGCCCAGCGCGACGACCCGCCCCGCACGCTCCCGGGTGAGGAACGCCAGCGCGGGCATCGAGTGCGTGAGGACGCAGCCGGTGAAGGACGCCGGCAGGGCCCGGGTGATCGCCACGCCGGTCGGGCCGGCGTCGACGGCGATGGTGTCCCCGCTGCCGACCAGGCCGGCGGCGTGCCGGGCGACCCGCTCCTGGGCCTCGGTGTGCTCGGTCTCCGGGAAGGCGGCCCGCCGCAGTTCGCGTGGGGCGAGGCCGGCCCCGCCGTGGACCAGCCGCACGCGGCCGTTCGCCTGCAGCTCGTGCAGGTCCCGCCGGATCGTCATCTGCGAGACCCCCAGCCGGCGGGCCAGGTCGGCGACGGACAGGAAGCCGACGGTCCGCAGCGTGCCGAGGATCCAGGCCCGCCGGTCCGGCGCCCCGCGGCGCGGTCCCGGGGCGGTCACGGCCCGGCCCCCAGGCGCCGGTGCGGTGCGCCCACCCCGCGGCGAGCCGGCCGGCCGGGACCCTCCGCACCACCGAGGATGAGGCGGTGACTCCCTGGCTCCGACGGGTCGGGCGACCCGTCCGTGGTCACGCCGCCGCGGTGGCCCTCCTGGTCCGCGGACGGGGCCGCACGGCCGCCTTCCGCGCGGCCCGCCTGACGGGGGCGACGGTCGCGGCCTTCCTCGTCGCGCAGGTCGTCGGGCTGCACACCCCGCCACCCCTGATCGCCGCGCTCACCGCACTGCTCGTGGTGCAGGCGACGCTGAGCAGCACCCTCGTCAACGGCGTCCAGCGGGTGCTGAGCGTCGTGTCCGGCGTGGCCCTGGCGGTCCTGCTGGCCGCCGTCGTCGGCCTCACGTGGTGGAGCCTCGCGGCGCTGGTCGCCACGTCGATCCTGGTCGGTCAGCTGCTCCGGCTGGGTCCGCACCTGGTGGAGGTCCCGATCAGCGCGATGCTGGTCCTCGGCGCGTCGGGCGCGGAGTCCGTCGGCGCCGCCCGCGTGGTCGAGACGCTCATCGGGGCGGCCGTCGGCGTGCTGGTCAACGTGGTGTTCCCGCCCGCCGTGCAGACCCGGTACGCGACGCAGGCGCTGGAGCGGTTCGCCGACGAGATCGCCTGCCTCCTGCACGACGCGGCCTCGACCCTGCACGCCGGTCCCGTGACCCCGGAGCAGTCGACCCGCTGGCTGGAGGACGCCCGTCGCCTCAATCGGCACGCCCCCCGGGTCGACCGGGCGCTGGCCCACGCCGAGGAGAGCCGCCGGCTCAACCTCCGGGCACTGCGGGTCCCACCGGTCAGCCGGGGGACGCGGACGGGCCTGGACGCCCTCGAGCACGCCTCCGTGTCGCTGCGCACCCTGTTCCGGGCCATCGACGACGCCACCCGGGAGCGGACCGGCGTAGAGGAGGACGCCGGCTACGCCGACATCGTGCGGCGCACCGTCGCGAGCCTTCTGGAGCGCATGGGCAACGTGGTCCAGGAGTTCGGCCGCGTGCTGGTCGACGAGGTCCGGGACGGCCGGGTCCGCGACGGCGAGGACGCCCGGGACGGCGACGGGGCGGGGCCGGACCGGCTGGCCGGGGCGCTCGAGGCGCTGCGCAGCGGCCGGTCGCTGATGCAGGACCTGCTGATCGGCGACCCGCGCAGCCACTCCGGTCTCTGGGAGATCAACTCGACGCTGCTGGCGACCATCGACCGGATGGTCGACGAGTTCGGCGCGGTGGAGCGGTCTCCGGCGCAGGGGGCCGCCGACGCCTCCCGGGCCCGGCGGGCCGCCGTCACGGCCGGGCAGCGGCTGCGGATCGCCCGCCGGTCGCCGGCCCGGCAGGGCACCGGTCCGCCGTCCGGGGACGACGTCGGCTGAGCGGACGCCGGCTGCCCGGACGGCGCCGGACGTCGGCGCGCTCGACGGCACCCGTGCGGACACGTGCTCCTCCAGGAGGACGGGACAGCGGTGATAGATGAGGGCGGCCCCCGGCAGGGGGGTCCTCTCTCAGAGGTCGCCCTCGAGGAACTGGGCCCGGCCCAGGCCGAAGGACCAGTCCTCGCGGGTGTTGGTGGCGACGGAGACGATCAGGTCGCTGGGCGCGAGGCCGGTGGCCTCCTGCAGCCGCCGCGCCAGGCCCGCGTAGAGGGCGCGCTTCTGCGCCTCCGAGCGGCCCTGCTGGAACACCTGTAGGACCACGAGGTCCTCGGTGCGCTCGATGCCCAGGCCGGTGTCCTCGCAGATGAGCTGCCCCGGGCGGTGCTCGGTGACCACCTGGTAGCGGTCCCCGGGGGGTGCCGCGAAGACGTCCAGCATCACCTCCTGCACGGCGTCGGCGAGCGAACGGAGCTCCGCGGGCGTGCGACGTCCTTCGACGACGTCGATCCGGACGAGCGGCATGGCGGTCTCCTCCGCGAGCGGCGGGGTGGCGCGGACCACACCACTATGTCAGGACATTAAGACGTAGTCGAGGGCAGACGAGGGCAGCGCACGACCGGCCCCGCGGCCGTGGGCGGCGGGGCTGGGGGCGTGCGGGGGTCAGCTGTAGGCGGTGCGGAACCGCTCGAGGGCCACGGCCGGGTCCCCCGACGCCCAGCCCTCCAGCGCGACGACGCCGTCGTAGCCGAGCCGGCGGAGCGCGCCGGCGATGGCCGGGTGGGAGATCTCCCCGGTGCCGGGCTCGCACCGGCCGGGGACGTCGGCGACCTGGATCTCCCCGACCAGCGGCAGCGCCCGCTCGACCAGCGCGATGAGGTTCCCCTCGCCGATCTGCGCGTGGTACAGGTCCAGGTTGAGCCGCAGGTGCGGGCTGCCCACCGCCTCCACCAGCGCGATCGTGTCGGCGGCGCGGGCGAACGGCGTGCCCGGGTGGTCGACGGCGGTGTTGAGGTTCTCCAGGGTGAAGACCCGCCCGGCCCGCTCCCCCAGCGCGGCCAGCCGCTCCAGCGTGCGCGCGGCGGTGAGCCACATCGCCGGGGTCACGACCTCGGCCGGCACCACCGGCAGCCCCCGGCCGTCCAGCCCGGTGCCGTGCACGTTCAGCCGCGGGCAGTCCAGCCGCTCGGCGACCGCGAGGGACTGCTCGGCGGTGCGCAGCAGCTCCGCAGCGCCGTCCGGGTCGGCCAGGGTGCCGGTGACGTACCCGGTCATGGAGGAGAACGTCGCGCCGGTCGCGACGAGCTCGTCGACGTCCTTCGCCGTCCAGTCCCAGATCTCCACCTCGAGGCCGAGGCCGTCGATGCGCCGCACCCGCTCGGCGAACGGCAGGTCGAGGAAGAGCATCTCGGCCGAGGCGGCGAGTCGGAGGACCCCGTCCTCCCCACCCCTCGCAGGCTCGGCGCGGGACCCGGGACGGGGCCGCGTCACTTCCCCACCTGCACCGGGTGGCCGGTGCGCACCGACTCCGCCGCGGCCAGCGCGATGGCCAGCGCCGCGCGGGCGTCCTCGCCGGCCACCGGGGCCGGGCGCCCCTCGCGGACCGCCTCGACGAAGGCGCCCAGCTCGGCGGTGTACGCCCCGGGGAAGAGCTCCTGGTCGCCGCGGACGGTCTCGACCAGCCGCCCGACCGGCCCGGAGAAGGCCATCCCGCTGCGGCGACCGTCGCCCATCGTGACCATGCCGCCGGAGCCGAGCACCTCCCCGCGGACGTCGTAGCCGTAGGCGGCCTCGAAGCACGCCTCGGCCACCGCCATCGCCCCGTTGTCGAAGCGCACGGTGACGACGGCGGTGTCGAGCAGGCCGCGGTCGCGCCAGGCCGGCTCGACCAGGGCGTCGCCGATGGCGGCGACCTCCACGGCCTCGGCCCCCGGGTTGAGGAAGCGCAGCGTGTCGAAGTCGTGGATGAGCGTCTCGAGGAAGATCGTGTCCGGCAGGACGCGGGACGGGTCGAACCCGCCGGGGTCGCGGGTCAGCGAGCGCAGCAGCCGCGGGGTGCCCAGCGTCCCGGCGTCGAGCAGTGCCCGGGCGGCCCGCCAGTCCGCGGCGAACCGGCGGTTGAAGCCCACCTGGAGGACGACGCCCGCGGCGCGGGCCGCGTCGATCGCCCGGTCGGCGTCCGGCAGCGTGACCGCCATCGGCTTCTCGCAGAACACGTGCCGGCCGGCCGACGCGGCGGCCACCACCAGGTCCGCGTGCGAGCGGGCCGGCGCGGCGATGACCACCGCCTCGACCGCCGGATCCGCCCAGGCCTGGGCCACGTCGGTGCAGGCCTGCGCCCCGAGCGGGCCGGCCAGCCGCTGGGCGGCACCCGGGGCGGGATCGACCACGGCGGCCAGCCGCGCGTGCGGCAGCCGCAGGGCGAGGGTCTCGGCGTGGAAGGCGCCCATCCGGCCCGATCCGATCAGAGCCACACCCAGCCGGTCGGTCCTCACAGGTCCAGCACCAGACGTGCGGTGGTGGCGCGGGAGACGCAGATCATCATGCAGTCGTCAGCCTCTCTCTCGTCCGGGCTCAGGACGGAGTCCCGGTGGTCGGGTACGCCGCCGAGGACGGCGGTCTCGCAGGTGCCGCAGGTGCCCTCGGCGCACGAGGAGAGGACGCCGACGCCCGCCTCCTCGACGATCGAGAGGATCGACCGGCCGGGCGGGACGGTGAGGGTGAGCCCGCTGCGCACCAGTTCGACCTCGATGGCCTCGTCCGGCGCCGTCCGCTCCTGTGGCCGGGGAGCGAAGCGCTCCACGTGCAGGGACCCCCGTGGCCAGCCGGCGCAGCGCTGCTCGACCGCCGCCAGCAGGGGCTCGGGGCCGCAGCAGTAGACGAGGGTGTCCGGCCGGGGCGTGCCGAGGAGGGTGTCGAGGTCGAGCAGCCCGGTCTCGTCCTGGGGGCGGACCGACACCCGGTCGCCGTACTGCGCCAGTTCGTCGAGGAAGGCCATGGACGCCCGCTGCCGGCCGCCGTAGACCAGTTCCCAGTCGGCGCCCGCGGCCTCCGCCGCCCGGATCATCGGCAGGACCGGCGTGATGCCGATGCCCCCGGCGACGAACAGGTACCGCGGCGAGGCCACGAGCGGGAAGTTGTTGCGCGGGCCGCGCACCCGCACCGCGTCGTCGACGGCCAGCCGGTCGTGCACGAAGCGGGAGCTGCCGCGGCCGGCCGGGTCGCGCAGGACGCCCAGGCGGTACTCCGAGCGGTCGGCCGGGTCCCCGCACAGCGAGTACTGCCGGGTGGGCGCTCCGTCGAGGACCAGGTCGACGTGCGCGCCCGGCTCCCAGGCGGGCAGCGGGCGGCCGCCGGCGTCGCGCAGGGTCAGGGCGACGACGCCCTCGGCGACCTCCTGCTTCGCGACCACCCGGGCCTCGGCCTCGAACTCCGCGGTGGCGAGGGTGACCGACGTCGTCCGGTGGTGGACTGCCTCGACGTGGGGACGACGGCCGGTCCCGCCGAAGGTGACCGGCAGGTTCTTCCAGACGTACATGTTGGGCGAGCTCGGGTAGAACGTCGGCGGGCCGGCCAGCTCGTAGTCGCCCAGCACCGGCAGGGCCTCCTCGAGGGCGATCCGCGCCTCCAGCCGGGCCAGCGGCGCGCCCAGGCAGCCGTGCACGCCCTCCCCGAAGCCCAGGTGCCGGCCCCGGGGGCGGGTGATGTCGAAGCGGTCGGGGTCGGGGAACTGGCGCTCGTCGCGGTTGGCCGCACCCATCACCAGCACGACCCGGCCGCCGGCGGGGATGGTGACGCCGTGCAGCGTGACCTCGCGGGAGGTCGTGCGGGCGGTCAGCTGCAGCGGCGTGATGAGGCGCATGGCCTCCTCGACCGCGGCCGGGACCAGCGACGGGTCGGCCTGCAGCAGCGCCCGCTGGTCGGGGTTCTCGGCGAGCAGCTTGAACAGCGTGCCGGTCAGCCCGGCGGTGGACTCCACCCCGCCGAGGAAGAGGATCATCATCAGACCGCTGACCTCGGAGCTCGGTGTGACCTCGGCGTCCACGAACGGCACCCCGTCGATGTCGGCCTCGACGAACGCCGTGACCAGGTCCTCGCGCGCGGCGCGGCGGCGGTCCTCGAGCAGGTCGATGAAGTACTGCTGGACGCCGGCCGTCGCCGCGCGGGCCACCGGCGTCAGGTGCGGGGTGCCGGGCATCCGGTCCTTGAGCTCGTGGGTCCAGTGCTCCAGCTGCTCGCGCCGCGCGCGCTCCAGGGGGTCCGGGTCGTGCCGGCTCGGCAGGCCCATGAGGTGGAAGAAGACGTCGAAGGGCATGGGCCAGGCCAGCTCCTGGGCGAGGTCCACGGTCGCCCGGCCCCCCGCGCCACGGTCCCGCCAGGAGCCGACCAGCTCGCGCACCACCGCGCGGATGCCGTCCTCGAGCTCGGCGATCCGGCGGGGCAGGAAGTACGGCTGCACCACCGAGCGGACCTCGGCGTGCCGCGGGTCGTCCATGCTGCCGATCGAGCCGGGCGGCACCTGCTCGAGGCGGCTGTCGTCGATGTCCATGCCCTCGAAGCTGCGGAAGGTGTCCGCGTCCAGGGCGGCCGCCCGCACGTCCTCGAAGCGGGTCAGGACGTACCAGCCCCACCGCTCGTTGTGGGCGGCGGGCGCCTCGTCGCGCAGCCGGCGGTACGCGCCGAACGGGTCGGACGTGTAGAAGTCCGGCCGGAACGGGTCGTAGTCCAGGGCGGCGGTGCGGGCGGTGGCGGTCTCGGCCATGTGGGTCTCCGCGGTCGGGAGCGACTCGGCTTGAAGCGCTTCAAGACTCGC
Source organism: Geodermatophilus chilensis (assembly GCF_002802985.1). Lineage (GTDB taxonomy): Bacteria > Actinomycetota > Actinomycetes > Mycobacteriales > Geodermatophilaceae > Geodermatophilus > Geodermatophilus chilensis. The sequence continues at coordinate 9,064 of NZ_NVPT01000036.1, forward strand.
GGGTGACCCACACCACTGTCAACCGGTTGTCAGGACAAAGCCCGAGCCTCGCCCGGCGAGATCGCCGATCTCGCACGGACACGGCCCCGGGAGCGTGCGAGGTCGCCGATCCCGCCGCGGAGGGAGTCAGTCCCCTCCGGGCGGCGGACCGGTCGTCCCCCGCACCACGAGCCGCGGCGGGACGACGACCTCCCGGGGCACGGTGCGGCCGCCGTCGAGCCGCTCGACCACCGCGGCGACCGCATGTCGCATCAGCTGCTGGGACTCCTGGCTGACGGTGGTCAGGTCGACGTGCGCCAGCCGCGAGAGCGGGCTGTCGTCGTAGCCCACCACCGACACCTCGCCGGGGACGTCCACGCCGCTGCGCAGCAGCGCGTCGAGCAGTCCGACGGCGGAGGCGTCGTTGTACGCGATGACCGCGGTCGGGGGCGTGTCGGACGGGAACAGCGTCCGCGCCGCCCGCGCCCCGGACGCCTCGCCGTGGTCCCCCTCCACCACCTGCACGTGCGCCCCGAGCCGGTGCCGGCGCATGGCCCGCTGGTAGCCGCGCCGCCGCCCGGCGGCGATGACCCCGGACCCGCCGTCGACGTGGGCGATCCGGCGGTGCCCGAGGCCGACGAGGTGGTCGACGGCCTGCGCAACCCCCTCCTCGTCGGCGACCCGGACGACGTCCACACCGGCCGACGACACCGAGCGGCCGACGGCGACCACGGGCAGCTCCCGGCCCAGCGCGCCCAGCCGCGGGGCCGGGGCCTCCGGGCCGAGCAGGACCAGCGCCTCGCAACGGGAGTCGAGCAGCGTCTCGACCGCCCGCCCCTCGTCCCGGGTGCGGGTCACCGTGCTCAGCACCAGGTCGTACCCGTGCTCCTCGGCCGCCTCGTGGACGTCCTCGACCAGCTGGGCGTGGAAGGTGCTGCGGACGTCCATCAGGACGCCGATCAGCCTGCTGCGCCGGCGGGCCAGCAGACTCGCCGCGCGGTCGGGCCGGTACCCCAGCCGCGCGGCCGCGTCGAGCACCCGCTCGCGGGTGGCCTCGCTCGGCCCCGGGGCGCCGCGCAGCACGAGGGACGCCGTCGCGGGTGAGACCCCGGCCTCGGCTGCCACGTCCTGCAGCCGGGGACGACGCGGGGACTCCTCTGCGCTCAGGACGACCACCCCCCTCCCTCGACACGACCGCGGCGCCCCGCTGTGGTCGACGTCTTCATCGAAGCGCTTGAAGCACGCTGGGGCCACGCGCTGATCTCGCGGGAGCGTGCCACGTCCGTGAGAAGGCCGTCCGCACCGCTGGTGCGAGGCGTGGCCGGAGGACCCGACGTGGCGGTTCGTGGCCGTCGGCCTCGGCCACGACGTCGACTACTGGACCGGGAACCTGCGCGCCGCGGCCGAGGAGCTGTAGCGTGGCAGGTCAGGCCCCGGTCCGGTGCGGCTCGAAGGCCGCCCGCGGCCGGGGCGGCAGGCCGGCGAGCCGGTAGCAGCGGTCGATCAGTGTCATGGTCGCGACCGCGTCGTCCGGGCCGGTCGGCACCGGGGACCCGTGCCGCAGCGCCCGGATCAACGCCTCCAGCTGGTAGGTGTACGTCGTCCGGGTGCCCAGGTGCTCGGTCCGCTCGCCGGCCGGGGTGCGCACCAGGACGCGGTCGTCGCGATTCGGCTCGACGAACGCCGGCGCCGTCGCCTCCCCGCGGGTCCCGACGATCCGCAGCGAGAAGTCGCGGTCCGGGTGCACCATGCTGCAGCGCACGGCGGCGGTGGCGCCGGACGGGAAGTGCAGGTCGACGTCGAGCCACTCGTCCACGCCCGGGGCACCCGCCCGTTCCCCGGCCCGCGCGGCGTCCGGGACCGGCTCCCCTCCGGTCCACGGGGCCAGGCTGCGCAGGGCGTGCAGGCCGTAGCAGCCGAGGTCCATGAGCGCCCCGCCGGCCAGCCCGAGCGACCACCGCGGGTCCTCGTCGTCCGGCGAGAGCATGGCGATCGTCGCCTCGACGTGCACGACGTCCCCCAGGTCGCCCGCGTCCACCAGGTCGAGCAGCCGGTGCACCACCGGGTGGTAGAGGTGGTGGAAGCCCTCCATGACCGTGACGCCCGCAGCCCGCGCGGCGTCCCGGACCTCGGCGGCCTCCTCCGCGTTCGAGGCGAACGGCTTCTCGGACAGCACGTGCTTGCCGGCCGCGACGGCGGCCAGGTTCCACGGACCGTGCAGCGCGTTCGGCAGCGGGTTGTAGATCACCTCGACGTCCGGATCGGCGAGGACGTCCGCGTAGGTGGGCAGCACGCGCTCGACGCCGTGCGCCCGGGCGAACGCCTCGGCCCGCGCCGGGTCCCGGGCGGCGAGCGCCACCAGCCGGCTGCCGGTGTCCCGCGCGGGAACCGCGATGCCCCGCCCGGCGATGCGGGCGGCACCCAGGACCCCGATCCGCAGGGGCTCGACCGGGTCCGTCGTCACCGGTACAGAGCCGGCCGCTCGGGGAGCTCCACGGCCACCCGGCCCCCGGAGTGCAGCGAGCGCAGCGCCGCGTCCGAGACGACCTGCGCGGCGTAGCCGTCCCAGGCGCTGGGCCCCTGCGGTGGCGCCGCGGTGACGACGGTGTCCACCCACTCGCGCAGTTCGACGTCGTAGGAGAGCGCGAAGCGCTCCCGCCAGTCGGCCGGGACCAGACCGGCGACGGCGCCCTCGCGGCGCAGGCGCACCGGAGCGGGGTCGGCCAGCTCGACGGTGCCGGTCTCCCCCGACACCTCGCAGCGGATCTCGTAGCCGTAGTGGACGTTGACCGACACCTCGACGTCGGCGAGGACGCCGTCGGCCAGCTCGAACAGCACGAGCAGCGGGTCCTGCAGCTCGCCCCCGCGGCTGCTCCTCCGCGGGGTGAAGACCTGCGCGGCGACGATCTCCTGGCCGAACAGCCAGCGCAGCTCGTCGATCTCGTGGATGGCCGTGTCGGCGATCGACATGTCCCGCGTGTAGTGCGGCGGGACCGAGGCGTTGCGGTGGGCGCAGTGCACGAGCAGCGGGGCGCCGATCGCGCCGCCGTCCACCGCCTGCTTGAGCGCCCGGTGGGCGGGGTCGTAGCGGCGGTTGAAGCCGACCTGTACCAGCCGGCGGCCGGCGGCGACCTCGGCGTCGACGATCCGCCGGCACGCCTCCTGCGTGGTCGCCAGCGGCTTCTCGCAGAACACCGGCCTGCCCGCGGCGATGCACGCCAGCACGTACGGCTCGTGCGTCGGCCCCCAGGAGGTGACGACCACCGCGTCGACCGCGTCGGAGGCGATCAGCTCCTCGCCGCCGGGCAGGGCCTTGGCGGCGGGCAGCTGCGCGGCCACGGTCGCGGCGCGTTCGACGTCCGCATCGGCCACCGCCACCACCCGGCTGCCCCCCGGGCCGCCGTCGAGCCGGCCGATGTGCGCCTGGCCGATCATGCCGACCCCGATGACCCCGACGTCCAGCCCCACGGCGCCCTCCTCGACTCCGTCGCGGCCCGTCGCGGTGCCGCGCCGGCTCCAGGCTGTGGGCCCGACCACAGCGGGGTCAACGTCGAGGGTCCCTCAACAATCCGTCAACGGGCCGCCTCGAGGGGGATGTTGTACGGCGTGACGACCTGGACACCCGAGTGCCAGGACCGCGGGGTGCCGGGGAGCGCACCGTGGGCCTGCATGACCACGTGGCAGGCGCGGCGCAGGTCGAGGGCGAGGTCGTGGTGCAGCACCGCGGACAGCCGCCCCTCCCGCAGCAGCGCGAGGTTCTCCGCGTCCAGGTCGTGCGCGATGAACGCGCGGCAGGCGCGCCCGGCGTCGGCGAAGGCCGCGACCGTCGCGGCGTTGCCACCGGCGGCGTACATCGAGTAGACGGCGGCGATGCCCGGATCGACGGCGAGGGCGTCCCGGACGAGCCCGCGCAGCACGTCGTCGTCCCCGGTGGCGTCCACCAGGTCGACCTGCCGCCGGCCCGGACGCAGCGACCGGGTGGTCGCGCGGAACCCCATCTCCCGGTCGTCCTCGCCGCGGAAGGTGCCGGTCCCCCGGGTGACGAGGACGGCGGCGTCGTCCGGCAGCCACTGGTCGAGCAGGTAGGCCGCGGTCGCCCCGGCCGCCCGGTTGTCCAGGCCGACGTAGGCGACCCGGCGGCTGGTCGGCAGGTCGGTGACCAGCGTGACGACGGGGATCCCGGCCTCGGCCAGCCGCTCGACCGCACCGACGACCAGGGGGTGGTCGGGGGCCTTCAGGACGACGCCCTGCGACCCCCGCCGGGCGATCCCGTCCAGCGTGGCCGCCAGCTCGGTCACCGGAGGGGCGTCGGCCAGGTGGAACCGCGCCCGGAACGTCGCCGGCCGGACCACCGGCAGCTGCGACTCCAGGGCCGCCCGGACCGCGGCGGAGAACCGGTCGGGCGCGTCGACCACCAGGTCGAGGAAGAACGTCCGCCCGGTCAGCCGCACCTGCGTGCGCTGCCGGTCCAGGTCCGCGATGGCGCGGTGCACCTCCTGCACGGTGCTCTGCCGCACCCCGCCGCGTCGGTTGAGGACGCGGTCGACGGTCGCCTCGGACAGCCCTGCCTGGCGGGCGATCTCGCGGATCGGATAGGGGTGCGGCACGCCGACCAGTCTGAGGGGTCCCTGAGGGATCGCCGAGGTTGACCGGGCGCCCGGCGGCTGGCGAGGCTGGCGGGATGACCGCTGTCCCCACCGTCCCCCTGAACAACGGCGTCACGATCCCGCAGCTCGGCCTCGGCACCGCCCGGCTCCCGGACGAGGAGACCCGGCGGATCGTGCGGGAGGCCCTCGAGGTCGGCTACCGGTTCGTCGACACCGCCGCCAGCTACGAGAACGAGCGTGGCGTCGGGCAGGGCATCGCCGACTCCGGCCTGCCCCGCGAGGAGGTGTTCGTCTCCACCAAGCTGCGCGGCCGGGAGCAGGGGTCCGACTCGGCGAAGGAGGCGCTGCGGTCGAGCCTGGACCGGCTCCGGCTGGACCACGTCGACCTCTACCTCATCCACTGGCCGCTCCCCCGGCTCGACCGCTACGTCGCGTCCTGGCTGGCGATGGAGGAGCTGCTGGCCGAGGGCCTCACCCGGGCGATCGGCGTCTCCAACTTCCTGCCCGAGCACCTGGACCGGCTCGCGGCCGAGAGCACGACGGTGCCGGCGGTCAACCAGATCGAGTGCCACCCGCGGGACCCGCAGCTCGAGCAGCGCGCCGACGACGCGCGCCGCGGCATCGTCACCGAGTCGTGGTCGCCGCTGGCCAACGGCGGCGAGCTGCTGCGGCAGCCGGTGCTCGCCGAGATCGGGGAGCGGCACGGCCGGACACCCGCGCAGGTGGTGCTGCGCTGGCACGTGCAGCAGGGCCTGGTCACCTTCCCCAAGGCGTCGTCCCGCGGTCACCTGGTGGAGAACCTCGACGTCTACGGCTTCGAGCTCACCGACGAGGACATGGCGGGCCTCGCCACGCTCGCCGACGGGACGCGGGTCAACGGCCAGTACCCCGACGTCTGGGAGGAGTTCTGAGGCCGCCGGCCTGAGGGGTTCTTGACGGGCTGACGTCCTTGTCGGCCCGGCATCGGGCCGTCAGGCTCGATCGCACTCCGCCCCGCTCAGGAAGGACGCCGCCATGACCACCCTGACTCCCACCGGACGTGCCCCCGGCTGGTTCACCGCGGACGACTGCCGCCTCGAGGACTTCCGCGCCGTCGTCGAGACGACCACCGACCTGGCCGACTACCCCTCCGCCGACGAGCTCCGGGAGGACGTCCTGGTCTACGGGGCGCGGCTGCGCGACTCCGTCGCCACCCCCGAGGGGCGCCGGGACGTACAGGCCGAGCTGGCCCGGGCGCTCGCCGACGGTCCGGGGATCGTCGTCCTCGCCGGCGCCTTCCCCGACACGGCGGTGGTCGACCGCGCCACCGCCGTCTTCGAGGCGATGATCGCCGAGCAGAAGGCGGCCGGCGTCGTCGGTGGCGACCACTTCGCCACGCCCGGCGCCAACGACCGCGTCTGGGGAGCGCTGGACAAGTTCGCCGTCCGGGACCCGGAGGCCTTCGCCGCCTACTACGGCAACGACCTGATCGCGCTCGTCTCCGAGGCGTGGCTGGGCCGCGGCTACCAGGTCACCAGCCAGGTCAACGTGGTCAACCCCGGGGGGAAGGCGCAGGTCGCCCACCGCGACTACCACCTCGGCTTCATGTCCGAGGAGCAGGCCCTGGCCTACCCGGCGCACGTGCATCGGCTCTCCCCGGTGATGACCCTGCAGGGCGCGGTCGCCCACTGCGACATGCCGGTGGAGACCGGGCCGACGATGTACCTGCCGCACTCGCAGAAGTACGCCCTGGGCTACGTCGCCTTCCACCGGCCGGAGTTCACCGCGTACTTCGACGAGCACTTCGTCCAGCTGCCGCTGCGGAAGGGTGACGCCGCCTTCTTCAACCCCGCGCTGTTCCACGGTGCCGGCACCAACCGCTCGGCCGACGTGCGCCGCATGGCCAACCTGCTGCAGGTCTCCTCCGCCTTCGGCCGGGCGATGGAGACCGTCGACCGGACGGCGATGTGCCGGGCGCTCCATCCGGTGCTGCGCGCGTGGAAGACCACCGGCGCGGACGAGCGCACCCTGCGGAACGTCGTCGCCGCCTCCGCCGAGGGCTACGCCTTCCCGACCGACCTCGACCGCGACCAGCCGATCGGCGGCCTGGCCCCCGAGACGCAGGCCGAGCTGGTCTGGCGGGCGCTGCAGGAGGACTGGTCACCCGAGGCGCTGGACGCCGAGCTCTTCGCCCAGGCCGAGCGGCACACCAGCGGCCACTGACCCCGCCCGGACGCGATCCCGCCGTCCCGGGGCTCCGGGCCTTCCCCTCGACCGGCGATCATGGAGCGGCGGTGGCGACACGCCGGTGCTCAGCGGCGTGTCGCCACGCCGGCTTCATGATCGCCGCGGGACCGGGCGGAGCGAGGCCGGGCGGAGCGAGGCCGGGCGTCCGCGAGGCCGGGCGGAGCGGGGCACGGCTCCGCCCGGCCGGGTCCCGGGGGACCTGGCCGGGCGGAGCCGGTGATCAGCGCTTGAGCTCGTGCGAGAGCTCGGCGAGCTCCTGGCCGCCGGCCATCTCGGTGGTGAGCTCCTCGAGCGAGACCTCCGAGCGCTTCTTGTCCAGCACCCGGCGGCCGAGCTTGAGGATGATGAAGTGGTCGCCGACCAGGTAGGCGTGGTGCGGGTTGTGGGTGATGAAGACGACCCCGAGGCCGGCGTCGCGGGCCGCGGCGGTGTACTTCAGCACCACGCCGGACTGCTTGACGCCCAGCGCCGCCGTCGGCTCGTCGAGGATGAGCACCCGCGCGCCGAAGTACACCGCCCGGGCGATGGCGACGCACTGCCGCTGACCACCGGAGAGCGTGCCGATCGGCTGGTTGATGTCCTTGACGTGGATGCCCATCTTCTGCAGCTCGGCGTCGGCGACCTCCCGCATGGCCTTGATGTCCAGCGGCGCCAGCGGGTACCTCCCCTTGCGCAGCTCCGAGCCGAGGAAGAAGTTCCGCCAGACCTCCATGAGGCCCACGACGGCGAGATCCTGGTAGACGGTGGCGATCCCGGCGTCCAGGGACTCCCGCGGCGAGCTGAAGTGCCGCTCCTGGCCGTCGACCCGCAGGGTGCCCTCGGTGTGCGGGTGCAGGCCCGAGATGATCTTGATGAGGGTGGACTTGCCGGCGCCGTTGTCCCCCAGCACGCAGGCCACCTCACCGGCGTTGACCGTCAGGTTGATGCCCTCGAGCGCGCGGATGGCGCCGTAGGCCTTGCCGACGCCCTCCATCTCGACGAGTGGCGTGCCGGCCCTGAGGTCTGCCGCCGCGTGCTCGGCGATGGTGTCGGTCATGGTCACTTCCTCCGGGCGGCGTAGTTCTTGACGTACAGGTTGACGAGGACGGCGAGCAGGAGCATCACGCCGAGGAAGGTGCGGAACCAGTTCGGGTCCCAGCCGGCGAAGACGATCCCCTGCGTGGTCATCCCGAAGATGAAGGCACCCAGCGCCGACCCCACCGCCGAGCCGTACCCGCCGGTCAGCAGGGCACCGCCGACGACCGCGGCGATGATGTAGATGAACTCGTTGCCGACCCCGAGGCCGGACTGCACCGAGCTGAAGTTGAACAGCAGGTGCATGCCGAGGAACCAGGCCAGGAAGGCCACGCCCATGAACAGGCCGATCTTGACCCTGGGCACCGGGACGCCGACGGCCCGGGCGCTGGCCTGGTTGCCACCCGAGGCGAAGACCCAGTTGCCGACCCGGGTGCGCAGCAGCAGCCAGGTGGCGACCGCGACGAACAGGAACCACCACAGCACGGTGATCTTCAACGTGATGAACCCCAGGTCCACGTCCCCGGCGAAAACCGCCCGGGCGGACGCGAACCCGTCCAGCGAGCTGGCGTTGGGCGTGGCCACCGCCCCGGTGACCAGCTTGGTCACGCCCAGGTTGATGCCCTGCAGGATGAAGAACGTCGACAGCGTGATCAGGAAGCTGGGGATCCCGGTGCGCATCACCAGCCAGCCGTTGACGAAGCCGATCGCCAGCGCGATGAGCAGGCTGACCACGACACCGACCCACATGTTCAGGCTGAACTGGTAGGTCAGCATCGCCGCGGCCAGCGCCGAGGTCGTCACCGCGACACCGGACGACAGGTCGAACTCGCCACCGATCATCAGCAGCGCGACACCCACCGCCACGATGCCGATGGTCGAGGACGCGTAGAGGACCGTCGCGAACGCCGGCAGCGTCCGGAACGGCTCGGCGACCACGTAGAAGAAGGCGAAGATGGCGATCGCCGCAGCGAGGGCGCCGATCTCCGGCCGGGCCAGCACGCGCGACAGGAGCGACCGCTGCGTGCGCACCGGCGGGGCGGCCGCACGCGGGGCGGACGGCTGGGTCGCCACGGATGAGCTCATGACTGCTCCAAGTGGGGGCGGGGGGGTGGCCCGTGGGGAGCCGGGCTCCCCCGGCTCCCCACGGGGCGCATCAGCGGGTGTTGTTCTCGGCGTACGGGAGGATCACGTCGATGTTCGACTCGTCGACGATCGACGGCCCGGTGAGGACCGGCTGACCACCGCCGATGTCGTTGCCGTTGGTCAGGTTCAGGTACAGCGCCTGGACGGCCATGTAGCCCTGGACGTAGGGCTGCTGGTCGACCGAGAAGGCGATGTCCCCGGCCTGGATCGCCTGTGCCACCTCGGGGTTGAGGTCGAAGGTGACGATCTCGGCCTGGCTGCCGGTGTCGCCCTTGGCCGCCTGGGCGGCCTGGGCCACCTGGGCGCCGAGGGTGACGATGTGGGTGACCGAGGGGTCGGTCTGCAGGCTCGAGCCGATGGTCTGCTGGACCGCGGGCAGGTCGGTGCCGTTGACGTAGAGGATCTCGGTGTTCGGGAAGCCCTCGGTCACACCCGCGCAGCGGGTCTCCAGCGCCACCTGGCCCTGCTCCTGGATCACGCAGAGGGCCTTCTGGCCGCCGTCCGCCCCGATCCGCTCGCCCACGGTTCGGCCGGCGAGCTGCTCGTTGGAGCCGAAGTACATCGGGATGCCGTAGTCCAGGTAGTCGTCGATCCCCGAGTTGAAGGCGACGACCGGGATCCCGCCCTCCACGGCGCTCTGCGCCGCCGGGCCGACCTGGTCGGGGTAGGCCAGGGTGACCGCGATGCCGTCGACGTTGCTGTCGACCTGGTTCTGCACCAGGGTGGCCTGCTCGCCGGCCGCCGGGGCGTTGGAGTAGTTGAGCGTGACGCCGAGGCTGTCGGCGGCCGCGTTGGCGCCGGACCGGATCTTGTCCCAGAACGCGTCGCCCGGCGCCTCGTGGGTGATCATCGCGATGGTGTAGTCCTCGCCACCCCCACCGCCGCCGCCGGGCTCGTTCTGTGCGCCCCCCTGACTGCTGCACGCGGACAGCGCCAGGGCGGCCGCACTCACGGCCACCACCGCGCGCAGCGACCTGCGGGTGGTCCTCATGTGGATCTCCTCGTCGCGAGGGCCGCCGTCCTGGCGGCCGGGGATGCCCACGTGCGGACGTCTGGTGCGCTCGTCCGCATGTATGGACATAGTGACATGGAGGAATGTGGCATGGCTCACCAGGAGCGTCAAGGGTCCTGCCCGCCGGCGCCCACGTCCAGCACGGCCTGCCCGCCGGCCGCGCGCTGCCCTGCTCAGACCGTCGGGACGTCGACCCGCGCGCCCCGGGCCGCGGAGTCGGCGAGGGCGTCGAGGGTGACCGCCGTGCGGACGGCGTCGTCCAGGCCCACGCCGACGGGGCGGCCCGCCGCGATCGAGGCGAGCAGGTCGCGCAGCTCGACCACCTTGAGGTCGTCGTAGCCCATCGCGATCCCGGCACCGGGCTGGAAGGCGGCGTACTCCCCCGCCCCGGGCCCGACCAGCACGGTGGCGACCGGCTGGTCCTGCGCGGCCGGCCCGCGGCTCATCTGCAGCTCGCCCATCCGCCGGAAGTCCCAGGCCAGCCGACCGGCCGTCCCGTGGACCTCGAAGCCGTAGGCGTTCTGCTCCCCCACGGCCACCCGGCTGGCCTCGAGCACCACCCGGGCACCGGTGGACAGGCGCAGCAGCGCGGCCACGTGGTCGTCGTTCTCCACCTGCCCCGCGACGCCACCGGTGGCGACGGCGTGCCCGGAGGTCGCGCCGGTCGGGCGCAGCCGCTCCGGCACGAAGACGGCGGTGTCGGCGAGCACGGAGGCGATCTCGTCGTGCAGGACGAACCGGACGAGGTCGACGGCGTGCGAGGCGAGGTCCCCGAGCACCCCGCTGCCGCCCCGGGCCCGCTCGTAGCGCCAGGTGAGGGCGCCCTCCGGGGCGGCGGCGTAGTCGCTGAGGAAGGCGAACCGGGCGTGCGTGACCCGGCCGATGGCGCCCTCGTCGACCAGCCGGCGGGCCAGGGCGACCGCGGGCGCGTGCCGGTAGTTGAAGCCCACGGCGCCCTGCACACCGGCCGCGGCGACGGCGCCGGCCACCGTGCGGGCGTCGTCCGCGGTGAGCCCCACGGGCTTCTCGATCCACAGGTGCCGACCGGCCTCGGCGACGGCGACCCCGATCTCCCGGTGCAGCCAGTTGGGGGCGGTCACCGACACGAGCTCGACCCGCGGGTCGGCGAGCAGCCGGCGCCAGTCGGCCGTCGCGAAGGCGAACCCGAACCGGGCCGCGGCCGCCTCCGCCCGACCGGGGACGTCGTCGGCGACCGCGACGAGCTCGGGGACCAGCCCCAGGTCCGGGAAGTGGTGCCGCAGCCGGGCGTGGGCCTGGGCGTGCACCCGGCCCATCCACCCGAAGCCGATGACCCCCACGCCGATCGTCCGCGCCGTCGTCCCCATGAACGCCCCTCCTCCACTGACAGAGGGCGCGAGCGTAGGGCCGACGGCTCCGGCGCAACGGGACGACGGCATCTCGCGTGGGGCGGCCCACCGGTTGGGGGATGCAACGACCTGGGACCCTGGAGTCCATGACGGTCGCCCGGTCCCCCCGCGCCCTGGTCCCGGTGCTGGTCTTCGTCGGGACGGTCGTCGCCGTCATCAGCAGCCTGGGCGCGCCCCTGGTGCCGGCGGTCGCCGAGACCATGCGGACGACGCTGCCGGACGCGCAGTGGTCCCTGACCGCCACGCTGCTCGTGGGCGCGGTCGCCACGCCGGTCGTCGGGCGGCTCGGCGACGGCCCGCACCGCCGCCGGGTCGTGCTCGCCGTCCTCGCGGTCGTGACGCTCGGCGGCGTGCTGGCCGCCCTCCCCCTGGGGCTGGGCTGGCTGATCGCCGGCCGCACGCTGCAGGGCGTTGGGCTCGGGCTCACCCCGCTGGCCATGGCCACCGCCCGCGAGGCCCTCGAGGGCGACCGGTCGCGGTCGACCATCGCCGTGCTGTCGGTGACGGTGGTCACACAGCGGCCGGCCCGCCCCGGGAGCCTGCTGGACATCTCACGGTGCCTCGTCCTCGCCGTCGGGCACGCAGTCGCCCCGAAAGGCAGGTCGAGACGGAAGCGGCCACAGACCTGTGCGTACGGACCGTGTCCCTCTCGGACACCGACATGAACCCCCACGGCTCGGCAGTCGTGGGGGGTTCGGTCGTCAATGGATACGTCGGCACCGCTCCTCGCGGCCGTAGCCTCCCCGAGGACAGGTCTTCGGAAACGGAATCCGGTCGGATCAGGATCATGCCGCGCAGTCGGGATGTCGCAGCCTCCAGCGCCGTGGTCATTCGTGCGTCCTGACGAAATCGCTCTCGCTCCACGGGGCTTCCTGGCAGCGGTGGCGATGGTGCGCTGCCCACTCCAGTCGTCCCAGAGACGTGATGCCGGGGTGACAGATCCCTGCAGGCCCACACGGCCATCCGTGGACGGTCTGTGGGTTCGTCTGTGGGCCTTCCTCATGGTGAGACGGACCCCGTACCGAGATCGTGGTCCGCGCAACCGTCGAACGAGGTCGCCCTCCAGAGAGCGGCCATGCACACGGAGGTGGCCCCATGGGATGCCTTGTCGCCCTGGTCCGTGGAGTCTTCGCTCTCCTGACCGGGGAATGGATGGACGCCGATCTCTACGATGGGGACGCCTCCGACGGCGGAACCGGCCTCGGGGCGGTATCCGGTACCCGGGAGGAACTTTCCGACGACCCTCCGGGGGAACCGAGGTTCGGCATGTCCACGACGGGCGGCATCAACCCGGGTACCGGGAACCGCGTGGACATGAGTACCGCGGAATCCGCTGGTGGGGTCCTCAGGGATGTGGGTACAGGCGAGATCCTCGGGCCGAATGACATTTCTCAGCCGCCGTCCTCCTAGACCCACAACCGTGGCGACGGCTCTGCGCACGACCTGGATGGCAACCGCATCGGTACCCACCGAGCCACCGACCCCGGAGGACTTCCCTGCGGTGGCTCGGATGCCCGGGCGCCGCCGGGTATCCCACCCGCCCGCGACGAGCCGAACGCGCGCTCGGCCGCGGCGATCCTGTGGGTTCATCTGTGAGTGCTTCCTCCTGGTGCGGCCGCTGGGCACGCGGCAGCGTGGAGCGCGCAGTGAGGCAAGGCGGGACCCCCGTCGTCCGACACGCCACGCACGAGAGGAACGGTCATGTCCCCGAACCGACGCTGCGCCCGCCACCGCGCCACCGTCTGGATGGCCTACTGCCCCGACTGCACCACGTGGCACCTCGCCGCCGAGATCGCTCGCCGCGACAGCCCGGTGCAGGGCTCCGCCGTCCCCGGGACGGACAGGGGAAGGGCCCGCCCCGGACCCGTCCGACTGCGCGTCGCCGCGTGACCGCCGTCGACCGAGGACGAACGGGAAGGGCACCACGATGATCTCGGACTACTTCCTCGACCAGCTCGCCGCCGACTTCGCCCGGGCTCGCCTGGATGTCCTGGAGGCCCGGCTCCGGGAGGAACAGGACACCCCGGCCCACCGGACCGCCGTGGCCCACTGCCGGCCGCGGGTCGACGCCGTCCTGGACAGGTATCTGAAGCACCTCAAGGCGAAGGCGCACGGTGTCGGGTGTCCCAGGTGATCAGTCTTGGGCAAGCTCGTACACGCTGAGCCCGTGGACGGCGACGGTTCCGCCGCTCTGCCGGCTGTAGATGTCGAGGCCGGGCCACGTCTGCGTCGGCGGCACCTGGTGGTCCTCCACGTCGGCGGCCGGCTGGCCGTCGATCCACAGGCTCAGGTGGCGCTCGCGAACGGCGACGGTAAGGACGACGCGTCGGCCGGTCGCCAGTCCCGGCACGTCGACACGCGGACTGATGGGTACGTCATGCACCCCGTTCCAGACGCTGAGCTGTGCGAATTCGGCCGTGGTGTCCAGGCACATCTGATAGGCCAACTTCCCCGGCACCGCCCAGCGCAGACCCCAGCAGAACACGGCATCGGAGCCGGGCGTGACGGACACGTCGATGTCGCCGACGAACGTGGTGACCGGCTCCGAGAGCTTGAGGTCGATACCGACGAACGTCTGCGGAACGAGCGCAGCGAGCTCCATGCGGTCGTCGAGGTACCGGATCACGCCGTCCGCCGGGGCGGTGCCGCGCCCCACGAGATCGACGAAGTCGGATCCGGCAGGATCGAAGGCAGCGCGGTAGAGCAGTTCCCCGCGGGCCACGTCCGCCGGAGCGGAGGCCGTTGGGGAGGGCTGCGCGGAGCCCGGCGGTGGGGACGGCGTCAGGGCCACCGCCGCGCCGCCCCCGGCGAGGGCGACCACGACGGCCGTCGCGACCAGCAACCGAACACGCCGTCGGCCTCGGCGGCGGAGTCCCTGACCGTCCGCGAGGGCGCCGGCGAGGTCCTCGACGAACGCGCCGGCCGAGGGGTGGCGCTGGGTCGGGACCTTCGCGAGCGCCCGGTCGAAGACGGCATCGACCGCCGGCGGCAGGGAGGGATTCCGGTCGCTGGCTCTCGGCACCGTGCCGTGCCCGTGCGCCAGCAACAACGCCACGGAGGTCTCCTGCGTGTACGGCGGTGTACCGGTCAGCATCTCGAACGCGAGGCACGCGAAGGCGTAGAGGTCGGCGCGGTGGCCGACCGGCTCGCCGGCGGCCTGCTCGGGCGCCATGTACCGCGGCGTGCCCAAGTACTGGCTGCTCGCCGTGATCGACGTGTCGTCCAGTGCCTTGGCCAGTCCGAAGTCGGCCAGGACCGGTCGGTCCTGCTCGTCGATGAGGACGTTCGACGGCTTGATGTCCCGGTGGATGACGCCACGGCTGTGCGCGTAGTCCAGCGCCTCGGCCAGCGGGCCCAGCAATGCGAGGGCTCGTGCGGGCGGATACGGGCCCTCGGCCAGGTGCTCCTTCAGCGTGGCGCCGGTGACGAGACGCATGGCCAGGTACAAGCGTCCGTCGGCCTCACCGGCGTCGTAGACGGTGGCGATGCCGGGGTGCTCGAGGCTCTGCAGCACCCGCGCCTCCCGGAGGAACCGGACAACGAACACCTCTTCTTCCGCCAGCGCGGGCCGGAGCAGCTTCAGGGCCACCGGACGCCCGAGCCCGCGATGGGTGGCCCGGTAGACCTCCCCCATCCCGCCACGGGCGACCAGGGTCTCCACGACGTGAGGCCCCACTTCGGTGCCGGGCGGGACCGTCGCGCTCGTCATGGTCGTGCGTCCGGGTCCGGTCCGGTCAGCTCCGGCACCGGGCTGGCCGCCTCGGTCTGCGTGGCCTCTGTCGGGTCGGCTTCCCGGAAGACGAGCGTCGAGGAGCCGATCGCCAGGTCGTCCCCGTGTCTGAGCGCTCGCATCTGCAGGAGGCGCTCACCGCAGACGTACGTGCCGTTCCGGCTGCCGGCGTCCTGAAGGCACCACGCCTGTCCGACTCGTTCCAGGACGGCGTGCACCCGGGAGGCCGCGCGATCATCGATCAACGCGACGTCGTTGCCGGCATCGCGCCCGATGGTCACCCGTGACTTCACCAGCGGTACGACTCTGACTCCTGACGGCGTCCAGACCTCAACGTGGGCCTCGAGGGTGCCGGTTCCCTCGGCGGCCCACCGCCGGAAGGCTTCGGTTTCTGCCTCAGGGGCCACCCCGCGCGCCACCGCGATGAACCGTTCCCGTTGCGGGTCCCGGAGACTGAGTGCGTCGGCGAGGAGCCGTGCGGTCTCCTTGCGAGCGGTCCGGTTGATCCCGCGCTCGAGGTCGCTGATCGACCGAGGGCTCAAGGTCGCTCGCTGGGCGAGTTCCTCCTGCGTCAACCTGGCGTGGAGACGAGCCGCTCGCAACAGGTCCCCGAAGGTCTGCCCTGTTCCCATCGCCCACCCACTCCGCGCACCGGGTCGCCGAGCCCCGCCGACGGGATGGCGTGGACGGGGCCGGTCCACGGTAGGCCCGCCGTCCCGGTCCCCGGAAGACGGCCGGGTCCTCCCGCGAGCGACCGCCGCCTCGCCGACGGAGCGAAGGTGGGGCGGCGGTCATCCGGAGCGGCGTCGTCCTCGCTGGTGAGGTCGGCGTCAGCCGATGCGGTCAGCCGTGATGACGGCAGAGAAGGGGCGGAGTCCGGTCGTCACGTTCCCGACGACCTGCAGCTGCACCTGTCCTTCGGTCACCGTCCCCGCCAGCGCCGAACCCTCAGCGATCGCATCCATGCTGGGGATCACGCCCAAGGAGGGACGGCAGGGCACCAGCTGTGCGGACGAGGTCAGCAGGTTCCCGGCCGCCGCTTCCTCCACATGGTCCTGGACCAGTTGACCGCTCACGTTGAGCCCGTCGAACTGGAGGTCCCAGTAGTGCAGGAACAGCGGTCCCTGGGAGGTGGCCGTCACGCCGGTCGTCTGCAGCAGCACGGACCCCTCGGCGAGGTTCGCCGCCACGGACGGCTCCGACACCTGGAGGACGAACGGGTTGCCGTCGCCCACTCCGGGATTGACGAAGGCGTCGACCGGCACCTCGTGGATGGCCTCCCCGAGGTCCGCTCCGCACGCGTCGAGATGCCGGATGGCGATGGTCAGGATGCCGCGGTAGTGGAGCCCCTCCGCCGCCTGGGCGGCGGGCGCCGTGGCGAAACCGAACACGAGGGCAGTGAGGCTGAGCACGACCATCCAGCGCCAGGAGAAACGCGGAACAGACGCAGGAAGCGTCAGGTGGGCGAACATCTTGCACCTCCGTAGCGAGATCACCGTCACGGGGATCGAGCCCCCGTGGACGAGATTCCGACCACAGCCCGGTGAGGACCACGAAGGACGACCACAGGAAGGACACAGGTTCGAGGCCCGGATGCGGAGAGCCCCGCCTGTTGTCGCCACGACCGGTGGCGGTTCTCCGGTCTCCGACGTCGGGGGTCGACCGCTTCCCGTGACGGACGGACCAGCAGCGCCGTCACGCCCGGACGACCCGTCCCCTGGCCGCCACAGGCTGCGCCGACCACGCGATCCCTCCCTCAGGGCGGTGCTGGCAGACGCTCGCGGGAACAGGCGCGTAGATGTCTGCGCACCGCTGCCTCAGAGGCACAATCAGCGCAGCTCAGTGAGGCGTGTGCGTGTGTAGCATGTCGCCGCCCCTCGGACACCGATCTACAGCTCACCGGCACCGCGGAGCCGTGTGCGTATGTACCGAGTCGCCCCTCGGACACCAGATCGCCCGACGTTCCTGCAGGTCAGGGATGCGGGTCGCTTCCATGTCGGGGCTTCGCAGGCCCTCGTGACACCAGCGCGATACTTCGGCGCCCGGGATCAGCCGTCGTCGAGCAGCGCGGCGAAGCGGTCAGCAGCCCGCCGGCCCATGCCGGGGTGCACGTGCTGGTAGACGGTGAGCGTGATCATGGAGCTCGCGTGACCCAGGCGCTCCGAGACGACTTTCACCGGCACGCCGTCGGCCAGCAGCAGGGTGGCGTGAGTGTGGCGCAGATCGTGCAGCCGGATCACCGGCAGCAGCTCCTCCCCCAGCGCTTTGCGCGCCTGGAGCACCTGGCCGGTGAAGCGGCGGGAGAACCGCTCCGGGTGCCGGTGAGTGCCGTCGAGGTTGCTGAACCAGTCCACGCCGGCGATCCCGGCTACTCGCGCAAGCTGGACCGCGACGGCGACGGCGTCACCTGCGAGTAGCCGAAGTCCGACCCCGAGGGCGGTCACCGGGGCACCGTAGCCACGGGCCCGCCGCACGCGTCAGAACCGACCGGACGGCGTACCGGTGCATCGACACCCTCGCCGTCGCCCCCTCCGCGGCGCTGGCCACAATCCACACCGCGCGACGCCGCCGCGGGTCGGGCCGAGCCGCTCCTGAGTAGGCCTCCTCGAGCCCTGTCGTGTCGGTCACCGATCGTGCACTGCCGCCGCCGCGTCGACGATCCCTTCGCCGTACAGGCCGTTCTCGTCGGTCGTGCCCTCGCACACGGCGTTGAAGTCAGGAGTCTGCCCCTCGTCGGTGTAGACCTCGACCCCACCAGCGGGACAGGCGTGGTCCTCCGCGGAGGTGGCGAGGACGCGGGCCACCACTGCGGGGTCGAGCGCGCGTCCGTCGCGACCGGAGCGGCCCTCCTCCTCGATGATCAAGGCCGCCACGCCGGCGACGTGGGGCGACGCGATCGACGTGCCCTGCAGATAGGTGTAAAAGCCGCACACGCCCTTCTCGTCGCAGTACTTGACGGAGAACTCGTCGACCGGGTCGCCGTTCGCGTCGGCCAGGCCTTGCTCGATCGCCACGTCAAGCGGGTACGACGACAGGATCAGGTTCCCCGGCGTCTGGAAAGCCGGCGTGCCGACGAAGTCGCGGAACCAGCCACCCGGGGCGGCGATCTCGACGTCACCCAGCCCGTAGTTGGAGTAGTCCGCCTTGGTCGTCGACGGGCCCACTGCCGACACCGAGACGACCTCCGGTGCCTCGTTCGGCATGATCAGACAGGTGTTCTTCACCGTTCGCGGCCACGCGGCGTCGGGCGGGAAGTCCGGGCTCGTCTCGTCGTACCGGATCGGCGCGGCCAGGTCCTGGTGCTCGTTGCCCGCGGCCCCGACGAGCGTGACCCCGCGCCCATGGGCGTACGTCACCGCGCCCAGCACCAGCTCGCGGATGAGCCGCTGCTGGGCAAGCTCCTCGTCGGTCACGTCGCCCTCGATGTACTCGTCCCGCGACGCGCAGTTGTACAGCCACGGATCGGTGAAGAAGCTCATGTTGACGACGTCGAGGCGGATGTCGCCCGCGTACACCAGCGCCTTGACCGTCTCATACAGGAAGAAGTAGCCGGAGTCGTTCCCGGCCCGCACGTTGACGAGGGTCGCGTCCGGGGCCACGCCTCCGATACCGAAGTCGTTGTCGTCGGCCGCGACGATGCCGGCCACGTGCGTTCCGTGCCCGTTGTCGTCCACGTCGGCCGGGTCGACGCAGCTCTCGAACTCGCAGGGACCGTCGACCTCAGGGATGTCGGTCGTGAAGTTCCGCGACCGCTGGGGGTCGAAGTTCGGCGCGAGGTCGGGGTGCGTGGCGTCGATACCGGTGTCGATGATCCCGACGTCGACTCTCTTGCCGGTCGCCTCACGGTGGGCAGCGTCGGCCGTCGCCCCGATCATCTGCATGTTCCACTGCCGGTCCGCCAGCGGCTCGGCGTCGGGCCTCCCGTGGGATGGCCGGTCGGCGGAGCCGGACCCACCCGCTCGATCCGCCGCCGGTCGCTCCTCGGCGAAGCGGTGCGGCATGCCCGGCCGTGCGGTGCCGACCGAGTGGTTCCGCGCGGCCCCGCGGATCTCCCCGCGTGCGCGCACGTTGTCGAGGAAGGCGCCGTCGGTGGAGGTGACCAGCGCGACGCCGACCTGCTCGGTCACGTCCGTGACGGTGCCGCCTGCGGCCGCGATCGCGGCAGCCGCGGCCTTGGGGGCGCCGTTGAAGGCGACGATGTACTCCTCGGCGGTGGACGCCGGCGCCTGAGGAGCAGCAGCGTCTCCTGGAGTCCCGGTCGCGGTCGTCGACGTCCCGAGCACCATCGCGAACGAGACGGAGAGGACTCCGACCGCCTTGCCGGCACTGCGCTTTCCAGACCGAGACCACATCCCGCGCCGCCTCTCGGGCAAGCCATGGGTGGTACCGACGGCCTGGCATTGGCCGGAGCGGTTTCGGTTCGTCAGTAAAGCGAGTGGCCCCTCTCACGTCGAGGGGCGCCGACCCGGGACCAAGAAATGTGGCCGCCGGCGCTACACCGCCGCTGGATGAGTAGGTCCGAACCCGGTCAGTGGTCGTAGGCGATCAGGGATCGGGTGACGGGCTGGTCGGTGGCGCGGCTAGGCCATAGGGCGGCGGTCAGGGCCAGCAGCCGCTGGGCGATCCGCGCGGTGAGTCCGGCGAGGCTGCGCCCGCCGTGCAGCTCGAGATCGAGCTGGCCTTTGAGGGTGTCGTAGACGGACTCGATGAGCTGGCGGATCGGGGCCAGTAGTTGCTGGCCGGGTCGGGGCGCGCGGTTGCGGGAAGAGGGGCGCAGCAGCGTCGCACCGTGTGCGGCGAGATAGTCGTCGAGCTCGGCAGAGACGTAGCCCTTATCCGCGATGAGCAGCAGCCCGGGGCGCTGGTCGAGCAGATCGGCGTCGTGGTCGAGAACGCACATGAGCACCTGGCGCTCGTCGAGCTTGGGATCGGCCAGCGCCCAGGTGATCGGCAGCCCGGCCGGCGTGCAGACCAGATGCACACCTGGGTCTTCGACCAGATGCCCACCACGTCCACGCCGTCGAGCACGGCGACCAGGTCAGCCTCGCCCGGCGCCTCCCGGAGCGACTCGGTCTCGTAGCCGGCCGCGCCGAGGAGATCGGCCGCCACCGGGTCGATGCTCTCCAGCAGCAAGGCCCTGGGCACGTCCAAGGACCTCTCGACCGCGGGACCGCCGGCCCGGGAGATGATCGAGGACAGCTCCTCTCGCAGCTCCTCCCGGCGCTCGCCGCCGGTCAGCCCCAGGGACAGGGACAGGTTGCCCGGACCGACGTACACGCCGTCGACGGCGAGGACGGCGTCGAGGTCGTCGAGCGCGGTCGCGGCCTCCACCATCACGACCACCAGAGGCTGGTCGGCACCGCCGGCGAGCCGTCCGATCGACCGCCCACCGGCCGGGGCGTACCGGCAGGCGGCGACGACCTCCCGGGCGTGGTCGGCGTCGCGCACGTTGGGCACGATGACGCCGTGGGCGCCCAGGTCGAGCGGGCGACGATGACGCCGCCGGCGCCCAGGTCGAGCGGGCGGCCGACGTCGGCGAAGGCCGGGCTGCGGGTCCGGACCAGCGGCACCGCGCCCGCCGCGGCGATCGCCGCCGCGACGCCCGGCAGCTCGGCCTCGGCCATTGCGCCGTGCTGCAGGTCGACGACGACGTAGTCGGCTCGGGTCCGCGCCAGCACCTCGCCGGTCACCGCGCCGGGCAGCAGGCTCCACAGGCCGTGGCACGGCTGCCCGGCGGCCCACCGCCGCCGCAGGTCGACCTCGCTGATCGCCATCCCAGGACCCACCCTCCCGCCGGCTCCCGACCACGGCGGCGTCGTCGGCCACCGCCTCGGGACCCCGCCGGGACGATCCTCCGACTGCCGCCACCGACTCTGCTGGCTCGGACCGTGATAGCCGCGGTCGCCGGGAGACTCGCCATGCATGATCACGGCCGTAGCCGTGTGCGTATGCACCGTGTCGCCCCTCGGACACCACGCTGTGGGCAGTTGCCCGCCGCACCTCTTGGGCCGCCTCCGATTCGGATGCGGCCCTCGCCGTCGTCGGCCCGACTGCGGATCCCGCCGGGTACGTCCCGGTCCGCAGCGGCGACCATGCTGACCCTGCAGGCCGATACCGGCGGGTGGGAGCTGGCCCGCCTGCAACTGCATCCCGACGGCAGGCGGAAGGCGATCCTGCGGCGCCGGACGCGGCTGCCTACCTGCCCAAGCCGGTCATCTAACGGCTGCGGCCGGCTCCGGCGTCCCTCCGGCGGGCGCCGGCCTCGATGGCGCCCGTCTCCGGGAGGCCTGGGCGTCACCGGGATCCTCGACGACGGGACCGGGCTCCCGGGCCCGAACCCCTGGTCACGGGTGTGGTTCAGGTCACACCATGGCGGGATGACTCAGCCGTCTCCCGCGGTGCCCGACTGGGTGACCCGCGCGCTCTCCACGGTGTTCGACCCCTGCTGCCGGGAGAAGGGCATTTCCGTCGTCGACATGGGGCTGCTCCGGTCGGTCGCCGTCCGCGACGGGCATGCCCGGGTCGAACTGCTGCTCACCTCGGGCTGGTGCCCGTTCGCCGCCCGGGTGGTCGCCGACGTCGAGACGGCGATCCGCCGGCAGCCCGGCGTCGAGACCTGCGAGGTCGAGATCGTCTGGAACGAGGTCTGGACGACCGACCGCCTCTCGCCCTCCGCCGCCCGCCGGCTGCGGTTCCTCCCCGACCCCGTCGCCGTCCCCGACCGCGACGCGTTCGTCTCCGCCCACCGCTCCTAGCCGCTCCAGCCCCAGCCCAGGAGGACGACCATGATCGGCGACGCATTCGTGTTCGACGGGGTCGCGCACCCGTTCAACTTCACACCCAAGAACGCGTTCGGGTCACCGGGGCAGATGTTCGCCAACCACCTGTACGCCTTCCACGCGACGCTGACCCCGGACAGCGAGCCGAAGCTGTCGGCGGAGGAGTTCCTCAAGGACTGGACGCCGGCCGACATCCGGCAGATGGTCTACGACCAGTCCGACACCGACATGCTGGTCGCGATGCCGCTGCCGCTGACCGACCTGTTCCGCGACGGGCTCTCGCCGTGGGAGGAGTGCGCGGAACTGGCCCAGCGGGATCCGGACCGGACGGTGTTCTGGGGCTCGGTCAACCCGCTCGAGGGACGCCGGGCGCTGGACCTGATGGAGCGCCAGGTCGGCGAGTTCGGCGCCAAGGCGTTCAAGTTCTACAACGTCCGCTACGACTACGGCTCACCGTTCCCGTGGCGGATGGACGACCCGCAGGTCGCCTTCCCGGTCTTCGAGAAGGCCCAGGAACTGGGCGTGAACCTGATCGGGGTGCACAAGGGCGTGCCGCTGGGCCCGCAGCCGATCGAGGCCACCCAGACGTGGGACATGGACGGCGCGGCCGCGAACTTCCCCGACATCAACTTCGTGATCTTCCACGTCGGGCTGCCGTTCATCGACGAGACCTGCTGGCAGCTCATCCGCTATCCGAACCTGTACGCGTCGCTGGCCGCGACGATCAACTTCCTGGTCCGGGCGCCGCGGATGTTCGCCGAGATCCTCGGCAAGCTGCTGTTCTGGTGCGGTGAGGACAAGATCGTCTACGGCTCGGAGGCGCCGATCTTCCACCCGCAGTGGGCGCTGCGGGCCTTCATGGACTTCTCGATCCCGCAGGACCTGTGCGAGGGCTACGGCTATCCGCAGCTCACCGACGTCGCCAAGCGGAAGATCCTCGGCGAGAACCTGCTCCGCCTGCACGGGATGGACGTCGAGGAGACCAAGGCCCGGCTGGGCCGCCCCCAGGCGCACTGACCCCGAAATGCGCCCGTGGGCCGGCCGGGTGGAGCACCCGCCGTGCTGGTGCCGTCCCCGATCCCGGGGAACGGCCCCGCAGCGCGTCTCGGGGGACGAGGACGACCTTGCCGACGGTGCTGCGGTCGGCGAGTTCGGCCAGGGCCTGCGGTGCCAGGTCGAGCGGCAGGACCACTGCGAACATCGGGTGATACGGGTGACGCCGTCCCGGACGAGCGACCGCCCCGTCCGCGCGGCGGACGGGGCGGTCGCCGATGTGGGCCAAGGGTCAGCCGCCGGGGCCTCCCCGGGCTCCCACGCCGTCAGTGATCGAGTCGAGACGCGACGCCCCCGGCTCAGCGGGTCGTCGTCCCTGCCCCTGCTCCGGTTCGCGGCGTTACGGGAAGGGGGCTTCCACCCGGCCGAGCGGGTCCGGTTCGCGCTCGGCCGGGGCGACGTCGAGGGCCCGCCCGCGCCCCACGGGGGGCCGGCTGCACACGTAGGCGTGTGCGTGTGAAACGCCCAGCAGTGGGCTCTCGGACGCGCGGGATACCCGGCCACTGCTCTGGAGTCCGAGCCCCGATGCCCGTTGCCTGGGCCTCGGAGGGAGAGCACAGTGTGCCGCGCGGCGATGCCGCAGGGGCGTCGCCGTCACCAGGAAGGAGCGGTGGCATGTACGCCCGATCCACCACGACGCGGGTCAGCCCTGAGACCCTCGACGACCTCGTCGCCTACATCCGCGACGACGTCATGCCCATGGTCACGCAACTGGACGGCTGCGTCGGTCTCTCGCTCCTGACCGACCGCGACACCGGTCGATGCATCGCCACCAGCGCCTGGGAGACCCACGACGCGATGAACGCCAGCGCCGAGCGGGTCGGCGCGTCGCGAGAACGCGCAGCCGCGATGTTCGGTGGCACGCCGGAGGTCCAGGAGTGGGAGATCGCTGTCCTACACCGGGCACACCGGGCCGGGGAGGGCGCGTGCGCGCGGGTGGCGTGGACCCGTACCGACCCGGCGAACCTGGACCGGGTCATCGACGCCTACCGGGAGAGTCTGATGCCCTGGTGGGAGGAGACGCCGGGGTTCTGCAGCAACAGCCTCATGATGAACCGTCGAGACGGGCGATGCGCCTCGGCGGTCGTGTTCGACAGCCGCGAGGCGATGGCGCACACCCGTGACCAGTTCATGACCCTGCGCGAGGAGTTCGTGTCCAGGATGGGGATGGACATCCTCGAGGTGGCGGAGTTCGACCTGGCCCTGGCTCATCTGCGGGTACCCGAGACGGTCTAACCGGCAGGCCGGTCCGCGCCGCGGCCACCGGAGATGATGGACGCCCATCGGGCCGCGCGGTCCATCGTCTCCGGCCCGCGGCGCATCACAGGCTGTCATGTGTCTCGTCAGGCCGTTGATCGCCTCCTGCAGGGCCTTGCCCAGCACGGCGTGGGAGCGCAAGCCGCACACATGGCGTTCCTCCCCCACCGGCGACTCCGCTGGTGGGACGGCTCTGCTCCGGTGTGTCCCCGTCCCCCTCGGACATCCGCTGCCCCGGAGCCAAGCCTCACGCCCCGGCCGGCTCCCCCGGGACCGACCATGGGCAGCTGGACTGATCAGGCCCGCCTGATGCCATGGACGGGGTACCGTCCGGGCACGGAGCCGCTCAGGTTCCCGATGAGGGAGCACGACATGGCCGACAGGTCCCCTCGACACTCGATGTCGAAGAAGTCCGGCAAGTCGATCAAGGAGAAGCGCGTCGAGCGCAAGGCCAAGGCCGCCGGCACCACGTCGCAGATGGAACGGCTGACACACGACAGGAAGCGCTGAGCCTCCCCCTCTCGGCGTGCGGGACGCCGTGGTGCAGCCCGTGTGTCGACTGTGCCTGTCGACGACCACCGCCGCAGCGTGATCCGCGGGGAGCAGGCCCTGGCGGACCCCATTCCCCGCGCCCATCAACCTCCCAGGGGAGGCCGCGCCATGAGCACCGAACCCCAGTACCCGAAGACCCGCACCGAGCCTCAGCCCGCGAGGGAACGGGCTCCCGGCCTCCTCACGGAGCCGAGTGTGGAGGATCGGGCAGACGTCGAGGAGGATCGGCGCAGGCAGCGGGAACTGGACCAGGGAGAGCTGGGCGGAGAGGCCTGATCGACGCGCATTCCCTGTCGCCGGGACCCCGGGGACAGGCCGTCGGGTCGGGCCGCCTTCGCCCGGCTGCGCAGGACGGAGCAGGTCCAGAACCCGCCTGGCGGTCGGGGCCGTCCCCGGAAGGCGCGGCCCAGGACGGTGTGCGGACCCGGGCGGCATCGGTAGCCTGCCGTGGTCCTCCACCCCTCCGGCCGGGAGCCGGCCGCTGGGAGCCCGCCCGGTCCTGATCGACCGCCGCCACGGTGCAGGGAGATCCGGTGTCCGCAGCTGCGCCCGCGGGATCCGCGACGCTCGCCGCGTCCGGCCCCCCGGCGCAGAATCTCGAGATCGTCGTGCTGGCCGTGCTGGTCCTCCTGGCGGCCTACAACGTCTGGCGCCGGCGCGCGCTGCGCCGCCGGTACCACCTGGGCAACCGCGAGCGCGCCGTCCGCCTGCAGCAGCAGTGGATCGAGCCGCTGGTCGCGGTGGTCCTGGTGGGCGGTGTCCTGGCGAAAGACGTCGCCGCCGGCCCGGCGCACCTGCTGGCACTCGCCGTCGGCGGGGTGATCGGTGCGGTGCTGGGGGAATCGAGATCGAGGTGGAGCCAGAACGCGACACCGCTGATCCCGTCCATCGCCGCGGTCATCGACGCCTCACCGCCCCGGGAGGCGACCTCTTCGTCGTCGAGGAAGCAGGC
>NZ_NVPT01000360.1 GCF_002802985.1 Geodermatophilus chilensis
GCCCAGGTGGGCCAGATCTCCTCGATGGAGAAGTCGAAGGCGATCGTCATGCCCTGGTAGACCCGGTCGGACGGCTCCACCCCGTACAGCGCCGGCACGATGCCGATGAAGTCGCAGATGCTCGACTGGCTGATCTGCACACCCTTGGGCCGACCGCTGGACCCGGAGGTGTAGATGATGTAGCAGACGGGATCACCGTCGGTCTCGACGCCGGGACGACCGCTCGACTGAACGGCCAGCTCGGACCCCAGCTGGTCGAGGTGGAAGCTCTCGCAGGGCGGGGCGGCGCAGGACGCGGCGAAGGAGGTGTGCGTCACCATCAGGCCGAGGTCGGAGTCCTCGGCGATGAACTGCAGCCGGTCGGCCGGTGCCGCCGGATCGATGGGGACGAACGTCACCTCTGTCTTCGTGACGGCCAGCAGGGCGACGTAGGTGTCCACCGAGCGGTTCAGCAGGATCCCCACCCGGACGCCGCAGCCCACGTCCCGGGCCATCAGGAGGTTGGCCAGTCGGTTCGCGCGCTGGTCCAGGTCGGCGTAGGAGATGTGCTCGCCCTCGCACTCGAGTGCGGTGGCCGATGGTCGACGGTCGCAGGTGCGCTCGAAGTACCGGCTCAGCCGGGTGCACCCGGAAACCTGTCCGCTGAGCTCATCGACGACGTTCTCGTGGAACCGGTACTGCGTGACCGCATTGCCGTTCAGCTGAAAGCGGGTGGCCTCGGTCTCGAGGCGCGCTTCGGCCGGCTCGCGGAACATCGCCACAGGGTCCGGGGCATCGCGGTGGGCGGACATTCACTCACTTCCTGTGATCGACCGGGATCCTCCCGACGCGCCAGCACAATCGGCACTCAGGTCGTCGTCGCAATTTCCGAGAGTCCTGCAGCAGCGTTCGCAGCGTCGTCAGGGATTGGATGTCCCGGGCTCAATTCCGTGGGGTCACCCGGCGACACGTGCCGAGTTCTCCAGCAGTACGTCGACGTCTGTCAGGTAATCCGAGCTGTCGCACCGAGTTGCCATGTTCTCACTTTCAGCAATCGCGCCTTCTCGGGACGAGACCCTGTCGCGGTGGCGATCAAGGACCCGTTAGCCGCGGGTTGCGGACGGTTTCGTCCGAACCGAACATGCGCCCCGCCGCGTTTCGACGCCTCCGCTGCCGCTTACGCGTCACATCGTCGTAAGGTCCGTGAACGCATTGCGACCGCTGAAGCACAGTGGGTCGT
>NZ_NVPT01000361.1 GCF_002802985.1 Geodermatophilus chilensis
AGTCACCCTGCAGCGCACAGCGAGCAGATCGACGTCACGCTGCACGAGATCGTGCAGGCCGCCGTCGAGACCACCGGCGCCACCTACGGCGCGCTCGGTGTCCTCGACGACACCGGCGCGGCCTTCGAGCGCTTCGTCGTCGTCGGCATGGACGTCGCCGTCCGCGAGCGGATCGGCCGGCTGCCCGCCGGGACCGGCGTCCTGGGCCTGCTGCTGAAGCGGCCCGAGCCGCTGCGGCTGGACGACCTGACGAAGCACCCGGAGGCGGCCGGGTTCCCGCCCGGCCACCCGCCGATGCGCTCCTTCCTCGGGGCACCCGTCCGCGTCCGGGGCGCGGTGTTCGGCCACCTCTTCCTGACCGTCGAGCGCATCGGCGGGTTCACCGAGGCCGACGAGGCCGCGGCGGTCGCGCTGGCCGCGGGCGCCGGCCTGGCGATCGGCAACGCCGAGCTGGTCGAGCGCGCCGAGCACCGCCGCGCGTGGGCCCAGGCCGGCACCGACATCGCGACCGCCCTGCTCTCCGGCGCCGACCCCGACACCGTGCTGCGTTCCATCGGCGAGCAGGTCGCGGGGCTGGCCTCCGCCGACGTCGCCGGCGTGCTGGTGCCGGGTCCGGACGACGAGGACGCGCTCACCGTGGTCGTGGCCGTCGGCGTGGACAACGAGTACGCCGAGGGGGTGCGCCTGCCGCTGATCGACACCCAGCTCGGCCGGGCGCACCGCACCGGCACGCCGGTGCTCATCCCCGACGTCCGGACCGCCGCGGTCGGGGGGCAGCGCGCGCCGGTGCTCGGCGAGCTGACCCAGCGCTTCGGCCCCACGCTGGTGATCCCGCTGGGCGGCCGCCCGGCGCTGGGCACCGTCGTCGCCATGCGGCGGCGCGGGCGGGAACCCTTCGCGCCGGACACCCTCGAGCTCGCGTCGGCGTTCGCCGCGCAGGCGTCGGTGGCCCTCGAGCTCGCCCGCAGCCAGCTGCGGGAGCGACGGCTGCAGGTGCAGGCCGACCGGGACCGCATC